>JBAVQC010000210.1:0-48065 GCA_049693715.1 Acidobacteriaceae bacterium
GCCGTGGAGTTGACCGTTAGACCGCATCCCAGGAGCGTCAAAGCTGCGAACACCAGGAAAGTTATGGAAATTGTGAGAGCGCCGCAGCGCGGAATAACCGCCACGTGCGCATTCATGGCACGCGTGGGCGGTCGTTCTAATGGGGTCATCGTGATGCACCGTTCCGCTTTGGATCAGTAGCAGTACGGTTATCGGCATCGCGGGGAGGGTCGTGAAAGGCGAAACGTGTCTTTTGTTCGTGGTGGACTGTCGAGTGCCGAAAGGGAACCGCTGGCGCAGACGCGGTCCAAAGGCGCAGCGCGATCTGTACTATCTGCGATGTACTCCGCTCAACCAGCAGGGTTGTCTTTGACGACACCCTCTAGCAGGCTGCTGAAAAACCTGCTTTGTTGTGCGAACGGGCATGTTGGTAACAGAAGGTACCGGGCATGTCGGTAACACTTTTCGTTGAAGTTGAAGTTAAACGAGCTTGGAGAAAGAGGAAATCCAAGTCGTCGCGGAGACTGTGGGAATGTGGGAAGGTCGGGGTTGTTTGCCGGTTACATGCATTAAGCTTTCTTAATCTTTCGTACATGGACGGCTGTTGCGGACCGGGAGTCATCGCAGTTATTTATAAAATTCGATATTTTTGAGTCTTTTAACGCTTATTGGACTAACGTCCTGGGCTAAGTTCAGCCGTCCCCGTTCGACAAGCTCAGGGCGGGCTCTGCGGGACTGAGTTTGGAGATGGAGTTCTCACGCAGGCTCTAAAGCCCTCGTCATTTGCTTCTGTGCGCTTCGTAAGATGAGTTTTCCGCAGCCGGTAAAACGCATGCCCTTTTAAGGTCACTGACAGCTTCCATGTGCTGCCCAAATTGCCCAACTAAAGATCCATTCTGGACAAGTCTGGGGCGTGGAAGTGGAGGCAGGGAGCATACTTGCGCTCGATTACAAACCATTGACATTTTGATGACAGAGCACTGACACGCCTCCTGGCGGGCGTTGTTACGTTGGAGATGCGAGACGATTTTCCCCTATGCAACCAATCCAGTCAGCCACGCTGAAGCAAATGCGGTTCCCGCGCATAGCCATCGCATTGCGATGGGCCAGCTTCCTGCTGTTGCTTCCCGGGCATTTGTTGTCAGCACAGTCAGCAGGGTATGTGCCGATCGTTTCCGGCGCGGTGGGCTTCTTTGACGAAAAGAACACGGGAGCTAATGATCTTCAAACGGTGTTCGCTCCGGTGGTCGTCGCCCCGCTGGGCAAGCATTTCCTGGCGGAATCGCGATTCGATTTGCGTGGATTCTATGGGCGGCAGAATGGCACCAGCGGCCCCTATCAGGCCACGTTCTTTAAGTCGACCCAGTATCTCCAGCTGGATTATTTCGCCACGGACAAATTAACCATCTCGGCTGGGCGCTTCCTCACTCCGTTTGGAACCTACAACGAACGTCTCACGCCGATCTGGATCCAGAAGATACAGGATGCTCCGCTCATCTTTTCCATTGGCACGCGGACGAGTGGGTCCAGTAATGGCGGAATGGTCAGAGGAGTTCTGATCGCCAAACCGGCTTTCAAGTTGGACTACATTGGGTATTTTTCCGCATCGAGCAATGCCGCCCAATTCCAGGCGGGGCGGCAGGCGGGCTATCGTTTTGATGCTTACTTTCCTAACAAGCGAGTAGAAGTAGGAACTTCTTACGGGCGATTCCTGCAGGGAACACACAACAATTCGAGCGGAGGGCACTTCTGGTGGATGCCGTACCGATTCCCTTTAGAAGTGCGTTCGGAATATGCCCACGGAGCACACGCGCAGGGGTACTGGATAGAGAGTACCTACCGCCTCTCGCAGTGGGGAGGTCCTGACAGCTTTTTTGGCCGCTTCGAGCCGGTGTTTCGCCTGCAGCAAACCTTCCGTAACAGCCCTGGTCCGGGTGACGGTCTTCCCGCTGCCAATACGAACCAGTTTGACTTTGGCCTCGACTACCACCTGCCCCACGAAGTGCGCCTGAATACCAGCTATTCGCGAAAGCTCACCGCGACCGGCAATGGCAATATCTGGGCCGTATCACTGACCTACCGGTTCCTCTTTCCCCTGTGGCGAGGTCACCAATGAAGAACATGCGCTCCCGCTCAAAATACGCGTTACTGCCTCTGGCAATCTTTTTGCTCGGCAGTTTACTGGCCTGGGCGCAAGCCGCCACATCTGCACAGAGTGCCGCGAAAGCACCTTCAACTCAGCATGCAAAGCCTGCTGCAATCGACCCGGGAGAGCGTGCGTTTAAGGCCAACTGCGGCCGTTGCCACAATGCACCCGAGGGATTTTCACCGCGAATTACTGGAACGGTACTACGCCACATGCGGGAGCGCGCTTTGCTAAGCCCGCAGGACGAACGTGACCTTCTAAAATTTTTTGCTCCCTGACCCTATGACACAGAGAAAAGAAAAGCTGATGAAACTCAAGTTGACCTTCCCCATTTTGATGGTTGCGCTGATCGCCACCATTGCAGCTACGCGGCTGATGTCGCATGCGCAGGAACAGCCGCGACACATCGACATCGTGGCCCAGCGTTTCTATTTCACCCCGGGCGAGATCACGCTCAAGAAAGGAGAACCCGTCGTCCTGGCGTTAACCAGCAAAGACGTGCAGCACGGGTTGAAACTGGATGCATTTAACCAGGTGCTTATCGCCCCAAAAGGCCAGACCAAGCAGGTGGAGGTCACCCCGACCGAGGCCGGAACCTTTATCGCCCAATGCGCGAGCTTTTGCGGTGCGGGGCACGGGTCAATGAAATTGACCGTGCATGTCACGGAGTAAGCATGCCCCGGGTCTGCTGCGTTGGCTTCCTTGGCCTGTCTCTCTTGCTCTGCGGCTGCAGAGTGACCCAGCCGAGCCGCCTGGAGCGCAAGGTCGTAGTTACTGCGGAGCACGACTTTACCGTAGGGAACCGGGACCAACAAAACCCGTTGCCGTTGACGAAAGCAACCCTGTCCGCGGGCCAGGAGGCTTTTGGTCACTATTGCTTCGTTTGTCACGGACTCGACGGCCAGGCGACCGGCGTTCCGTTCGCGGATCGCATGTCTCCGCCCATCCCGTCGCTGGCCTCGCGGCAGGTACAACTCTACAGCGATGGGCAATTGAAGTGGGTAATCGACAACGGCCTGGCACCTTCTGGCATGCCTGCTTCGCAAGGCACGCTGAGCGAAGAGGAGATCTGGTCGATCGTCTACTTTCTTCGTCATTTGCCACCGGCGGGCAGCCTTGGCGAACCCGATGTCTACAGCCACTAAGCAGATGAATGAGCCGGAGAGACCTATGAAATGGAGCGGACGCGAAAATAAGCAGGTGGTCGAGGCGGTGGTTGGCGCCTTCCGCGATTCGGCGGAGATATCTGCTCATCGTCTATCGCAGTTGACAGCTCGCGACTGGCAGCGGTCCTATCACTGGCTCGATGCGAGCGGGATGGCTCTGTATTTTCTCGACCGGGTTGAATCGTTACACATCGAAAATCATCTGCCCGCCGCAACCCTCGAACGGCTCCGCGGCAACCTCGCAGACAACCGGCAGAGAAGCTCGACCATGCTGGTTGAGTTTGCTTCCCTGAACCAATCGTTTCAGAGGGCTGGCCTGGTCTACGCAAATCTTAAAGGCTTCTCGCTTTCACCGGAGTCTTGCCCGCGGCCGGAGCTGCGTTGTCAGCAGGACTTTGACTTTCTGATCGATGGAACGCAATTGGATCTCGCCCGAAACATCCTCAGCAGGACCGGCTACGAACTGATAGCCGCCACCCCGGACGTGTGGGAGTTCAAAACCGGATTCGATGAGTTAACACGTATGACAGATCATTACAAAGCGAGACCGCAGCGCTGCGTCGAACTGCACTTCGCATCGTCGGGACCACCCACACATTCGCTTCTCCGTGACTCGCGGCTCGAACGACGGACTCGCCATTCCTGGGGCGGCGTTACCTTCCCGTCGCTGACGCGCGCCGACCAATTTATCGCCCAGGCGCTGCACATTTTCAAGCACCTTTGCAGTGCGTGTACACGCGTGTCGTGGCTGTTGGAGTACCAGCACCACGTTGCGGTTCGTTACCACGATCAAGCCTTCTGGCAGGAAGTGCGAGAGCATGCGGGGAACGACGCCCATACACGCATCGCCATCGGCCTGGCAACGGTGCTCTCATTCCGGATCTTTGGCGGAGAGACTCCGGCTCAGCTGGAGGAGTGGACGTCCGCCCGTCTTCCGGCCGGCGTCAAGCTCTGGGCCGACCACTACGGAAAGCAAGCGATCCTGGCGGACTTTCCCGGTACAAAGTTGTACCTGCTCCTGCAGGAGGAGTTGAGGGGCAACGATGCATCGTGGAAACAGGCAAAACACAGCAAACTGATGCCCTTACGCCTGGCTCCACGGATCGTAAGCGTAAGCACGAATGACACCGCCTGGAAGCGCCTGCGGAACGAGTATTTCCAGCTGCGATTCATTTTGATTCGCTTGCGTTTCCATGTGGTCGAAGGAGTGCACTACCTGATTGAGGCTTCCCGCTGGAAACGCAGGCTCGCGGCCTCGCCGAGCTACCGGCCCAACCTGATTGCCGACTGAACGATGACTATGAAGAGACGACCCACAACCCGATTCGCCCACCTTTCCTTGAGAGTTGTGGCTCTGCTTGCTCTGTGTGGCTCCTTGCTCGCCCAGCAGGTAGCGCCGCCGGGTATTTCCCCGTTGTCCCCCACCACGGATACCACTTCTTCTTCAGATACTGATGCGAACAGCCCCACTGGTTTGCAACTGAACCAGCGGAGTTCGCTGACAGCTTCGCAGATCATTTCGATTTTGCAGCAGAGACCTGAGCTGGTGGTAGAACTCAAGTCCCTGGTAGCCGATCAGCTGCAACAACAGGGCGTCCAGATACAGGCCGACTCGATCTCGGATGAGATGTTGATCAGCCAGATCCAGACCAACGCCCAATTGCGCTCCAGCATAACGGTCTGGCTCCGCGCCCGCGGTTATGTTTCCGCGGCCGATATGGATCGTTTACTCTCGAGCGCCACCCCCGATGAGGACGCTGGTCTGTCGCCCCTCGCATCCTCCTCGTCATCGCTGGGATCGGCGTTGCTAGCCGGAAACGCTCTTGATCAATCTGCCCTCTCTGGAGGCACCGGCAATCTGGGAGGATCGTTGTCCGCGGCGGGCCTGCCGGCTCCAGGTGACAACGGCGCCCCGGCCCTGCCCACAAGAGGATCAAATACCTCGACACAACGCTCAGCCACATCGGCGGGCAAGTCACGGAGCACCACCGACGAGCCCGAAACCCTCCATCTACCCGCGCCCTACAATCTGCGCTCCCTGCGGGACCTGTACACCCAAGTCCCGCCGGACAGCACTAAGCTCAAACGCTTCGGATCTGAGGTCTTCATCAACCGTGATGATCCGGCACACGGGGGACTGGGAAACCGCAACCTACCGGTCGATCTCCCTATTGGTCCCGACTACGTACTAGGCACAGGCGACGGCCTCACCATCAGCCTTTGGGGGGGAATCTCACAAAACTTCGCTCGTGTGATTGACCGTGAGGGTAAGATCGCGCTCCCGGAAGCGGGCCCTCTTGTGGTGGCCGGGCTTACGCTTCAGCAGGCCCGGGCTAACATCGCGAGCGCGCTCAAGGAGCAGTATCACAATGCCCAGGTCGACGTGACCGTTGGCCGCCTGCGCACGGTCCGGGTATATGTCGTCGGCGACGTGCAGCGTCCTGGCGCTTACGACGTCAGTTCCCTCTCCACGCCCCTCAACGCCCTTTACCAGGCCGGCGGACCAACCAGCGTCGGGTCGCTGCGCGTCGTGCGCCATTATCGCGGACAACAATTGGTACGAGAAGTCGACCTGTACAGCTTTTTGCTGAACGGCGTGCGTATGGATGACGAGCGTCTGGAGGCGGGCGATACATTGCTGATCCCGCCCGCCGGCCCGCAGGTCGCCATCTTCGGCATGGTCAAGCGGCCGGCGATTTATGAACTGAAAGGCAGCTCGACTCTGAAAGAGGTGCTGGACGACGCCGGCGGAGCTACGGTCGCCGCGGCACTCGACCACATCACGATCGAGCGCATCGACCCCAACAAGCAACGCGAGACGGTAACCCTGGACTCCAAGCCATCCGACACGGCCCAATCCATCCAGGCTCAGATCGCCGCATTCGATGTGAGGGACGGCGATCGTATCCACATCGCCCCCATTCTTCCCTATAGCGAGCGCGCTATTTATGTGGAGGGCCATGTCGTGCGGCCGGGCAAGTTCCCGTTCCGGGACGGCATGCAGCTGAGCGATGTTCTTCGCTCCTATCAGGACTTGCTGCCGGAGCCCGCGGCAAAAGGCGACCTCGTGCGCCTGGTTGCCCCCGACTTTCATCCGGAAACGACTCAGTTCGATGTGGCCGACGTCCTGATCGGCAATACCATGCTTCCCCTGCAGCCGTTTGACACCATCCGAATCCTTGGCCGCTATGAAGTGGATGCGCCCGAGGTCATGATTCGTGGCGAAGTCCTACGCCCTGGCAAGTACGCGCTTACCCACGATATGACGCCCATGAAACTGGTAAACATGGCGGGCGGCTTCAAGCGCGATGCCCTGCTCAGCAGCGCTGACCTGGCGAGCTATACGGTTAAGGATGGCGAAAGAGTCATCAGCCAACGCGAGTCGATTCACATTCGCTCGGAAGAGTTCGACACGGTCCACGTCAAGCCGGGTGACATTCTCACCATTCATCAGCTCTCTGGATGGAACGATATCGGCGCGTCCGTCATTCTCAGTGGCGAGGTGACCTACGCCGGCAGCTATGGGCTGCAGGAGGGTGAACGTCTTAGTTCCGTACTTCGCCGCGCCGGCGGCCTGCGTGACACGGCCTATCCCGCCGGCGCCATCCTGATACGCACCCAGGTAAAGGAATTAGAGGAGAAAACCAAGGGCGAACTCATTCGCCAGATTGAGACCACCTCGGCATCGGCGCGCCTGGGTTCCAATTTGGGCAGTGCTCAGGAACAGGCCGCACTGGCGCAGGCTGCGACACTGCAGCAGGCGGAGGTTCTGCAGCACCTGAAGACCCAGCCGGCGAGCGGACGACTGGTCATCCACATCAGCGCCGACATCAACAGCTGGGCGAACACGCCTGCCGACATCGAGATGCATACCGGTGACGTGCTGACGGTTCCCAAACGTCCTGGATTTGTGCTGGTCAGCGGGCAAGTCTATAACGCCTCGGCGCTGACTTACGTTCCCGGTAAAGAGGCAAGCTGGTACCTCCGCCGCGCAGGTGGAACCAACGAAGTTGCAAATCGTAAAGAGATCCTCGTCATCCGCGCCAACGGTTCCATTATTGGAAGACGATCCAGCGAATGGTTTGGTCCCGACGTTCTCTCCACGCGCCTCGAGCCGGGCGACGTGATTGTCGTTCCGCAGAAGATTATTGGCGGGTCTCTCTTCTGGAAAAACCTGCTTACGATTGCGCAGATCTCTTCCTCCATTGCCTTCACGGCCGGAATTGCCGGGGTCATATAGGTTCGATGCGAAGGTCAGCGATGCTTCTGTTGGCGCCACTCATGTTCACGCATAGTTGCGCCCAGGCACAGTTAGCAGGAGACGGAGACGCAGGCTGCCAAACCGCCAACATGGCATCCACCTATGTCCCGATTGAAAGCTGGATCTATCCCGCGATCGAGAGGCTGGCATTGGCCGGCTACATTCAGACTGCTTTCGCAGGGCTACGCCCCTGGACGCGGATGGAAAGCGCGCGGCTCGTCGCCGAGGCCCAGGAGCAACAAGAGGATCGGCAGAATGTTGTCGACTCCAATGAAGCGGTTGACGAACAAATGGGGGTATTGATCAAGGACCTGGCTGGTGAGTTCGCCTTGGAGCTCCGTCAGCGGGACGGAGAGTGCAATCGCCAGGCGGCGATCGACTCCATTGACTGGCGCAGCACAGCGATCGCCGGCACTCCGGTTACCGACGGCTACCACTTTGCCCAAACCCTCACCAACGACTATGGGCGGCCCTACGGGAGCGGGGCGAATATCTACACTGGCATCTCTGGCCGCGCGGCGTTCGGCCCTTTTGCTTCGTACGTGCGGGTGGAGTTGCAACGAACCGCACCGGGGGTAGTGACCCCCTCGTCGGCAGATGCCGCCATCGCCGCAGCCGACTTCACTCCGGCTGCCGCCTCGGGGCCGGTCGCCGGTTTCACCCGCGGACGCGCACTCGAAGCCTACGTTTCATACACCTTTCACAACAACCAACTCTCCTTCGGGAAGCAGGCGTTGTGGTGGGGGCCGGGCAAAGGCGGCCCGCTCCTCTTTAGCGACAATGCAGAGCCCATCACCATGCTCCGCTACGATCGGGTCTCCCCGTTCGAGCTGCCGGGGTTTGGCCGGCTGCTTGGCCCGATTCGGTTTCAGCTTTTCGTGGGACGCCTTTCCGGACAGCAGTTCGTCCGTGTCGGAAGTGAGTTGCTGGGGCAGCCAGGAGTTGCGCTTGGCAACCAGCCGTTTATCAACGGCCAGAAGTTTTCCTTCAAGCCCAGCCCTGAACTGGAATTCAGCGTCACGCGCACGGGAATCTTTGCCGGCGCCGGCGTAGGCTTCACTACGAGCACCTTCCTGCGCAGCTTATTTTCTACCAGCAACTCCACGGGAAAAACCGATCCAGGCGATCGCCGTGTTGCCGTTGATGTTCAATACACAATTCCCAAGTCGCACGATTTGCTGAAGATCTACGTGGACACGTTCACCGACGACGAGCTGTTTCCCCTTGCCTACCCCACCCACAGCGCGTGGTCGCCAGGATTCTATCTTGCCCGGTTGCCGCATCTCCCGCATGTAGACTTCCGCGCCGAAGGAGATCTGACGCCCCGTCGAGACATAATCCCTGGCTTCTATTACTTCAATGTCCATTACCTCAGCGGCTACACCAACGACCGGCAGATACTGGGCAACTGGATAGGACGCGAGTCGAACGGATATCAGCTATGGAGTAACTGGTGGTTCTCGCCGCGAAGCTCGGTGCAGGTGAGCGCGCGCCATCAAACCGCCAGCGATGTCTTTCTTCGTGGTGGCTCTCTCCGCGACCTGAGTGTCAGCACTGATCTTGCCCTAACTCCGCACTGGCAGCTAGCGGCCGCGGTGCAGCAGGAACGGTGGAACTTTCCGCTCCTTTCCGCTACGACAAAAAATAATCTCACCACTACCATCCAGCTCTCCTTCCACCCGAAAGCAGGAGCATCCTAATGGCCACAGCCGAGTTCATCTCTACCAAAGTGCAACCCATGGCGAATTGGGTCAGAAATGCCAACCTGCTTTGGGATCATCGCCGCCTGTTGGCCAAAGTAACCGCTGTGGCTCTTATCCTGAGCGCTGCCATCGCCTTCCTTACTCCGAAGCAGTACGAGTCTGTCGCGCGCCTCATGCCTCCGGAACAGCCCGCGTCCGGCGCTGCGGCGCTCGCGGCGCTCGCCGGCCATTCATTGGGCGGATTGGGTGGACTTGGCGGTCTCGCCGGGCTGTTGGGTGGAAAAACTTCGGGCGCCCTGTTTATCGATCTTCTGCATAGCCGCACCATCAGTGACCACATAATTGATCGCTTCAACCTGCAAAAGGTTTACAGGAAGCGCTATCGCATCGACACCGTGAAATATCTGGGCCACCATACCACCGTGGTTGATGACAAGAAGAGTGGCGTCATCACCATCACGTTCAGCGATACTGACCGTCAGCGCGCGCAGGCGATCACGCAGGCCTATCTTGATGAGCTGAATAGCATGGTGACCCACGCCAGCACCTCTTCGGCTGGGCGGGAACGCGAGTTCATTGAGAAGCGCCTGGTGAGCGTGCACGCCGAGCTACAGAGTGCGGAGAAGGCGCTCAGCCAGTTTTCCAGCACCAATGTCACGCTCGACATCAAGGAGCAGACCCATGCCATGGTGGACGCAGCCGCCAGGTTGCAGGGCGAACTGATCCTGGGTCAGTCGGAGCTCGATTCGTTGCAACAGATCTACGGCGACGGTAATGTGCGCGTGCGCGCTGCCCGGGCGCGAATCGGCGTGTTGAAGAGCGAACTGGCGAAGATGAGCGGCAGCGCTACTTCGGATGGATCGAGTCAGAGCGGCGAAGCAAGCTCTGAGTTATACCCCTCCCTCCGCCAGATACCACGGCTCGCCGTTCCCTACGCTGATCTCTACCGTCGCGTGCGCATTCAGGAAACCGTTTTCGAACTGTTGTCACAGCAGTATGAGACGGCGCGGATCGAAGAAGCCAAAGACACTCCGGTAGTCGCGGTGATCGACCCGCCGCTGGTCGCAGAGACGAAGTCCTTTCCTCCGCGGAAGCTCATCATCCTTCTCTTGACCATGCTGGCCGTAGGAGCGACGTGCTTCTACATCGTTCTTCGCTCCATGTGGGAGAACGTACCGGCGTGCGACCCGCGTAAGGTGCTGGCGGAGGAGATTACCGATAGCGCGCGCAGACAGCTGGAGCGTCGCCTGCAACGAAGGATTGGTGTCGAATGAGAGCTCATCTCTCGAACGCCGCCTACGGGGTACTGGATTACGCAGCATATCCCGTTGCCATGATCCTCTCCGCTCCGGCACTCCTGAAGCATCTCGGGGTAGAACAGTACGGCATTTGGATAGTCACCACTGCAGCGCTGAATACCGGCGGTATCATCGCGTCGGGCTTTGGAGACGCCAACATCCAATACATCGCCAGCGCCAGAAGTCAGGGCGATGCGGATCTATTGTTGCGGGCAGTGCGGAGCATGCTCGGCATCAACCTCATGCTCGGCGCACTGCTTGCGCTCATTTCGTGGATGCTGGTGCCGCTCGCAGCCGGCCACCTGGTAGGCTCCGCGAAGGCATTGGGAGCAGCCTGCCTCCTGGGGCTGCAGATTGCCAGCGTACTCATGCTGGTGCGGGCCATCGAAACTGTCTGCGTGAGCACGCAAAGAGCCTTCGAGCGATATGGGGCGGCCGTCCGTATCAGCCTCTTTACCCGGGTAATTACCGTGGCAGCGGCCGTGGTATTGAGCATCCACGGATTTGGCGTCGCCGGCATCATGGAGGCAACAGCCTGCTTCCTGGTGCTTGGAACCTTGGCTCAGCTTATTCGCTTGCAGCAATTCCTGGGAGCGGCCTCGCTCTTCCCATCGTTCGATCGTCACGCCACCACTGCTCTCTTCCAATTCGGAGCGTTTAGTTGGCTGCTGGCAGTCTCGAGCGTCGTTTTTACCCAGGCGGACCGGCTGCTTCTTGGCGTCTCCCTGGGGGCGACGACGGTCACTGCGTACGCGTTGTGTGTGCAGATGGCGCAGCCCGTCTATGGCCTCGCGGCCTCCGGTCTGCATTTTCTTTTTCCCTATCTTGCGGCGCGCAATGCAGTCTCTCGTCCGGCAGCTATCAGGAAAGCCGTCCTGGTAGCCTTCTCCGTCAACCTTCTGGTCGTCGCTTTGGGAGCCGGTGTGCTTCTGCTCTTCGGCCGTGCAGTGCTCGATGCCTGGGTCGGCCACTCGGTCGCTCAGAGTGCAGCCGGAATACTGGCGCCGATCACCTGGAGCTTCGCGTTCCTGGGGCTGAGTGTCACCGGCTACTACGCGTTGCTCGCGCTCGGCCGGGTCCATATGGTCACTGCGCTCAATATCACGGGAGGCCTAGCCATGCTGCTGCTCATGGCCTGCCTTCTACCCTTGCAGGGCGTTCATGGAATCGCGATGGCCCGTCTATCCTACGGGCTTACCGCCTTACTGATGTACGTCCCGCTAGCCCGTGCGCTGGGGGGCGCGCGGGCGCCATCTTTATCCGCGGCGGACATTCGCCCAGTCTGTGGGGACGTATGAGCAGCCTGGCCATCACCAGCGTCCAAACGCGGAGCGAGTCCGGGAGCCTGATGGCTGCAGCCGTCGGCTTCTACTTTGCAACCCGCTACAGCACAGAGTACTTGTTCTTTCAGTCAAACCCTCGTGCAGGAGCCGGGTTCAGCGTTGGTTTGAATATTCTGCTACTCGCGGTCGTTCTGTTTCATTCACTGGGACCGACGCCCAATACCTTGCGGTCGACGGTGAGTGTGCCGTGCTTCCGCTCGATCAGCGCCTTCCTCCTTTTCGCCCTTCTTAGCCTGGTTTGGAGCGCTACCATCTCGGTACCCGTCGCGTTTGCCTACTGGTGCTGCGTGGCCGCTGACCTTGCGATGGTGGTGTTGCTGCTTCGTACCGGGCCCGTGGACGTAATGTCGTACTCACTCATGAAGGGTTATGTATGGGGAGCGGGCTTCATCGCGGTCATCATCTGGGCTTCTCCGACGATGCAGGATCTCCGCCCGGGAAATGATGACTTCTTTAGCCCCAACGCAATCGCATTAATCTGCGCTTTGGGTGCATTTCTGGCCCAGTTTTTGGGCCGATCCAACCGGTTGTGGAACGTGGCCGCCGTTTTGCTCGCCATTACCCTGCTACGCACTCTGAGCAAAACCACCATCATTGCGTTTACTGCCGGCGAAGCGCTTTTGCTCTTCCGCGATGCTGCGATCACCCGGCGCAAACTGCTCACGATCTTGCTTGGTGCGGGTGTGGTCGTCGCCGCATTCTGGAGGCTCATTCAAGCCTACTTTGAGGTGTACACCACCACCGGCAACCAGGCGGAGACGCTCACCGGGCGCGTCGGCGTCTGGGACTTGGTCTGGGAAAGATCACTCGAGCAGCCCTGGATCGGGCACGGTTTTCACTCCTTCCGCAATGTCATACCGAACTTCGGCCCCTTTGAACCCTGGCACGCTCACAATGAACTGCTGCAACTCTTCTATGCCTATGGAGCCGTGGGAATACTTCTCTTCTTCATGGTTTACGGAAGTTTCTACCTGCAGATCCGCCGCCTTCGATTGTCCTCCTACAAAGCTTTTTTTTACGGAGTTCTTCTTTTCATCGTTATACGGGGCCTTGCCGATACCGATCGATTTGAACTTACGCTGCCGTTTGGATTTCTTTTTCTATTCAGCTCGCTAATGATGCACCTTAACCCGCCTCAACTCGAATCGCTCGAGTTGAGTACGCCGACAAAGGACGGCCAATCATGAAGATCGTCATCGCAGTTGCCGGCTCCTCCGGGCATCTCTCGGGAGTCACTCGTCATGCGGTTAGTCTCGCCCGATGCCTGCTCTCGCGCAGCGGTGTAACGGCTGTCCATATGATTGTGGCTGAATGTCAGTGGGATGCCCTGGACTCAGCCCTGCCGCATAATGACGCCAGGCTCCATCTTCACGAGACATCGGTTGGCAACGACCCGATTAGCCGCAATCTCTGGTACTACAACCAACTGCCTGCCATCGTGCGCCGGCTCAAGGCTGATATCGTGCACTTCGCGTATCCTGCTCCGATCAATCGGCGAGCGCTCGGCTGCCCCGCGGTCGTTACCCTTCATGACTTCTACCCGTACGATATTCCGTCGAACTTTGGCTTCCCCAAGGTTCTGTTCAACCGCGTGATATTGCAACAGTGTCTGCGTGCGGCTGACAAAATCACGTGCGTTTCCGAGACCACATTGCGCCGTCTCTCCTTTTATGCTCCCCGGCTCGCTGCTCGCCGCGCCGTCACCATCTACAACTGCGTCGACCCGGGGCCGGCGGTCGCCGCCACCAGTCCTATCCCGGCATGGTTTGGTCAGCCCTTTCTCCTCTGTGTTGCCCAGCACCGCAGGAACAAGAATATAGTGCTTGCTTTGCGGGTCTTCCAGCGCCTGCTGCGGGAAAGGGGGATCAATCCGGCGTCCCTGCTGGTGGTGATCGGGATCGAGGGCCCGGAGACGGAAAACATTCATCGAACCATCAGGGAACTGAACCTGGAGCGCCAGGTCGTCTTCCTTCGCGGAATCTCTGATGGCGAACTGCAATGGTGCTACAAGAATTGCGAACTACTGCTGGCCCCTTCTCTGATCGAAGGCTTTGGCCTGCCCGTCGTCGAGGCCATGTTTCACCATTGCCGGGTGGTCTGCTCCGATATCCCGGCGTTTCGTGAAGTAGGTGGATCCTACTGCCACTATGTTCCCCTGGAACCATCCGCAGAAGACGCCTTCGTCCGCGCAACGCGGGACGCTCTCGCCACCCTGAGATTCCGTACACCGACCGTCGATCGTTATTCCAGCGATCGCATCGCAAAAGCGTACTTCGATCTCTATCGGGAGTTGTGCCATACAGGCGCCACAGTAGAAACCATCGACCATCGTGCCCTGGCCCGTAGTTTGGAAGGAAGTGGATCGTGAAAAGTCAGACCGCAAGTCTGCCATCAAACACTCTTCCCAGCGACCCGGGTGAGAAGCAGTTGTTACTGGATTGTCTTCTCCAGGACCCAAAGCGCTCGTGGTTGCACTACCTGGACGGACGTCAGGCACTGGGCATAGATATCCTGCTGCATCTGGGCAGGCTAAGTCTACCCCCGGAAGAGTTCCCGCAATCGCCGCACGGGAAAGCATAGTGCAGAGACGCGTGATCGCAGGTACGGTCCTCGTGCTGCTGGGCTGCTACCTGTTCGGGCACACCCTGCCGCGTGCCTGGCGAACACTCAACACCGACTTTCCCAATTACTATCTGGCAGCAAGACTCACCCACGAGGGTGTGGATCCTTCGCGCGCCTACGAGTGGATCTGGCTGCAGCGGGAAAAAGACCACCGCGATATCGATCAGCGGCTGATTGGGCTGGTGCCCATTACACCCTTTTCCACCCTGGCCATGTGGCCTTTGACCGGCTTGCCGCCGCTGGTTGCAAAACATGCATGGCTGCTCTTTAATCTGGCTCTTCTTTTTCCCATCGCGTGGCTGATGAGCGAGGTCAGCGGCCTATCCCTGCTGCAAGTAGGGTGTCTTCTCGGACTTTCCTTCCCCTTGCATCGAAACCTTCTCTATGGCCAGTACTACATCGTTCTGCTTGCCATTCTGACCACTGCGTGTTGGGCCATACAACGGCAACGGAACCGCATGGCAGGATCTCTGGTTGCCCTGGGCGTAGCCGTCAAAATTTTTCCCGTCATCCTGGCGCTGCACTTTGTCCGGAAAAAGAACTGGGAAGCGCTCCTGGCGGGTCTATTCACCGGCATTCTTTGCCTGCTGATCTCCATCTCGGTCTTTGGCTGGAGTCTTCACCGAACGTATTTACTTCAGGTGCTGCCGTGGACGCTGCGGGGTGAGGTGCTCGATCCCTATAACCTGGGCAGCTCTTCCCTCTCCACCCTGCTGCACCGCCTCTTCATCTTCGAGCCGCAGTTGAATGCTCATCCCGCGTTGCATGCGCCATGGCTTTTCGCCGTTCTGCACCCCGCGTTTCAATTGGCTTTGCTGTTGCCGGCATTACTCTGGATCGATACTGGTAAATCGTCGCCCGTTCGCATTGCGTTCGAATGGTCGGCGCTCCTGCTGGCTACCCTCACACTCACCCCGTTGCCCGCCTCCTACCACTTCACGGTTCTCGTTTTGCCGGTCGCCATTCTTTGCGGACGCCTCATGCAGCAGCGTCGCAGGGTTCTGCTCGTCACTGTCATTGCGCTTTATCTCGCGGTGGGCTATCCGTTATGGAACACCGGGCCCACAGATGGCTGGCACGCGCTTCTCCACGTAAAGCGTTTGTACGCGCTGATCCTGTTAACCACGGCCGCCATCTACCTGATCAGAAGCGGAGCCCGGTTGCAACCGTCAAAGTGGTGGCTTGTTGGGGCCGCTGCTGTCCTCGTCATCAGCATTACCGGTGGCCTTAAGCATCAGCAGGGCCTGTTTGACGACTATTCCTACCGGCTTCCCATGGGGCGACAAATGCTTCTCGCGGTGCAGCCGGTTCCGCAAGAAAGCAAAGTGGATGCCATCGCGCTACTGCCGGACGGATACCGCAGGAGCACGATCGAGGGTGATTCCATAGTTGCCAATACGGGCGGCGGCGCCCAGGATGAGCTGTCACTCACCGCGGGCGGCGATCAGGTGTGGACGGAAACGGTAGGACTCCACTCCGTCCTCGCGTCTTCCTCTGGATCCGGTCCATCCATCCTCGACGCCGAATCGCCGGCCTCGCTCGCCAATGGAACGATGCTCGCCTTTCTGCGCCAGATGAACGGGCGTAAACAACTCTTCGTGCGCGATCTCACTCGTCCAGGACAACCGGACCAACAACTCACCACGGCAACTTCTCCATGGAATGTGGAAGAAATCGCCATTTCGCCGGGCAAATCGCTCATTGTTTCCGCCACAAACGACAAGGCTGGATCCAGGCTCTACGAAGTGCGGGGGGTCGACCAACTGGAGCCGATCCCTGCCGGCGAAGCGCGCTTTCCCGCAATTTCCCCCGATGGCCGCTGGCTTGCCTTCAGCATTTTTCAGTCAGGATATTGGAACCTCGCCTTGCGCGACTTGAGCAGTGGCACGATCCGCCGTCTCACTCGTGTAGGTTGCGATCAAACTGCGCCTGCCTGGCTGCCCGACTCCAAAACGCTCCTCTACAGCAGCGATTGTGGCCGCGCGCTTGGCTTTACCGTCATTTGCAGGCGACGCTTTCTCCCATAGCTACCCCCTGTCTTGCGACGGAAAGTAGCTATAGATGTCCGTAAATTGTCATCGTATTGTCATCGTATTGTCAGGGCAAAGCTCGTGTTGCTTGGGGATAAGGCGGCTGTCCACGAAACCCTACACACGAAACCCTGTCCACGAAATCCCTCGGAGGTTATTTCCTCTGTCCTGCATCTCAGAACTCGCCCGGTGAAGTCATCGTCAGCTTAAACGAAAAGCGACAATTGTCCGACAATTCTGTGGCAATTCTCCTGCAGCATTAAGTCACGATCGAAGGGTCTTAGATAAACGGCAAAGGGGTCGTAGTCAACAATACGGCTACGGATAATTCGTGCGTAACGTTCATTGCACGCGCTGTCTTATATCTGTTTTGCTTCTGCTTCTCAACCCCTGGGGTGTGATCGCCCAGGTTCATAGCAACGGAGACGCATGGCCACAGGCGCGCTAAACCTTCCGTCGGATCCTGTCACTTCACAGCCGCCATGGTTACTTGCGGAAGTGGTTGGATTCTTTTTCTCTTTACGCATTTTTTGTACTGTATTAGCCGTTCGAGTCTTTCAACAAGACGCGCAGGTCGGGGTCGCCGTTAGTCTGGCGCTCAATTTCCTGCTGCTCGCCATCGTCGTATTTCACTCACTCGGTCCCGCCCGAAGGACGATAGCATCGATCTTTCGTCTGCCCGGCGGTACGCTTGTGCTTATCTTTCTCGGATTCTCCGGTTGCAGCCTGACATGGACTGCAGCTGTGTCACGGTCGGCGGCAGCGGCCTTCTGGTTGGCCATGGTTGCGGATCTGGGAATGGTTGTGCTGTTGCTTCGCACCGGCCCCATCCTCGCGACGGGCGCCGCGGTCGTGAAAGGCTATGTTTGCGGCGCCTGTTGTGTCGCAGTCATGGCATGGCTTATGCCCAACCTTTCCGATCTTCGACTTGGCGATGAAGAACTGCTGGGGCCAAATCAAATCGGCTATGCTTGCGCGTTCGCCATCTTTCTTGCTCAGTTCTTGATTCTCATGCGCAACCAGGGCCGGTGGAGATTTTCCATTACCTTCCTGGCCATCACGCTCCTGCGCAGTCTCAGCAAGACCACCATCGTTGCATTTGTAGCAGGCGAGACTGTTCTCATGGTCCTGGACCGTTCGATGAGCCGAAAGACCAAAGTCATGCTTATCTTAGCCGCCGCCCTTGTCATTGCCGCATTTTGGGGTTTATTGGCCGCTTACTACGACAATTACATAAACTCCGGAAATGGTGCAGTAACCCTCACTGGGCGTTTTGGAATATGGACGGTCATTCTGGACCAGGCAGTCGAGCAGCCCTGGTTTGGGCATGGATTCCATTCTGTTTGGAAAGTGATACCGCCTTTCGGCCTTTTTGAGGCGCGGCACGCACACAACGAACTACTGCAACAGTTCTATGCATACGGTGTGGCAGGCGTATTCATGATGATTGCTCTCTATACAAGCTTCTATCGTCATGTGAAAAAGCTTTCTGCCTCCCCACTGAAAGCTCTCATGTTTTCCTTCCTGGTCTTCGTCCTCGTACGCGGCCTTGCCGATACCGAGCCCTTCGACCTCTCGCTCCCGCTATGGGCGATGATCCTGTTCTCCGCAATCATGAATGAAATTCGCGCGGATCACGACGTCAAGGGCACGCCTCCCGCCACGCTGCCATTCGAAATCGAACACGCGCAGGCGATACCACCAGTGGGGGAACTGCCATTGCCTAACCCAGGACGCAGTTTTGGGCTAAGTTAAGCCAAAAACGTGTGGCTAACTACTCAGTTACCTTTAAGCAGCAGGGAGTAATCACGAGTTTAATACCCGCTCTTCCACATGATTATTCTCCAGGACCATGGACGTCTTTTCTCGAGCGTAGTAATGTCGGCAATAAGGCCAGATCATGCCAAACCAGGGCCATCGCCACTCTGCGCCGCGCTAAATTCGATATCCGGGTTCGTAACTCCGGGACGGAGAAACTGGTGCATGGCTGGACTTTGCCGCATCAGGAGGATGAGTACACTCCGGTGACCGAGGCAAGATGGTCAAATAAATACTTGACCATCTTGACCATCTTGACCATCTTGCCTCTTTTTGGGCAAAAACCAGGCAAGATGCTCAAAAAGATACTTGAGCCCCTTGACCGTCTTGACCATCTTGCTTCTTTTCCTTTTTTCTTTTTTTCGGGACGAAATAATCCCCATCGCTCTGAATGAAAGGATCCGATGGAATTGACGTAGCAAGGACACCCTGACAGGCTGCTGGAATATTCAAAGCCTGGCGCAGAAAGGGTGCCTCAGGGGCTTTCAGAGTCTGCGTAAGTACATTGAGGCGCCCGTCCGGAACCCGGGACCGCGATCTCAAGGGGGAAATCCTGACGAAACGCCGACATTTCGGTGACAACCGGCATTCGCCGTTTACTTAGACTCGGATATATCGGAACGAAATCCCTCCACAGGTAGCGCAGTGAAGATCGCAATCGGAGGCCGGCAGACCACGATCCAATCGCTGTTGTGCCTGCTTCTGGCGCCTGTAATCCCGGCGCATGCGGGAATGCTGCAGCACGGCAAGGTACAACTGATCTGCCACCGTACCGCAAATCGTGACCTGCCTGAGAACACCCTGGAGTCCCTCGCCCTGGCCGCACGCATGGGATGCAACATCGTCGAGATCGACATTAGAAAAACAGCGGATGGGCAACTCGTCCTCAACCACGACGACCTTCTCGAGCGGCTCACCGATGGCATGGGGACGGTTGAGCTCACCTCGTACGACGAGCTCCAGTTGCTCGACACAGGCGCCTGGATGGGTGAGCGCTTCACGGGAATGCGCATTCCCCGATTGGAAGAGGCCGTTCAGCTTGCTCGCGAGCAAGGGATCGGCCTTTACCTGGATATTAAAACCAAAGGCATCGGCCCCCTTTTGCTGGAAATACTCGAACGAGAAGGAATGCTGGAGCGCGTAGTCTTTGGCGGCGAATGGGAAGACGTGAGAGCCCTCTATCCGAACGCAAACCAGGATGCCGTCGCGTATATCAATCCCGGTTGCAGCGTTACCCAGGTGAAGGCCCTACAGCAGCAGGGAAGATTTGTGGTCGCCAACTTCTCAGCCAACGCGTATGAGATGAACCTCGAATCCATGCGCGCCGCGGTGGCCGCGGGCGTCGACGCACTGAATGTGGATTATCCCCGCCTGGGCGCCGA
Organism: Acidobacteriaceae bacterium; assembly: GCA_049693715.1. Taxonomy (GTDB): domain Bacteria; phylum Acidobacteriota; class Terriglobia; order Terriglobales; family Acidobacteriaceae; genus PALSA-350. The sequence goes on from JBAVQC010000210.1 coordinate 19,749, forward strand.
AGCCGTGGGCCGCCCGGTAGAAGCCCGGCTTGCAGAACTCGCACGCACAGCATCGGCCGGTCCTGTCACGGCGCGCCTGGCGGCTATTCGAGAGCTCTCCCACTTTACCGGCTTTCCCACCCAGGAAGTCTTCGTTCGCCTGCTACACGATCCCGATGATCGAATTTCGCGCGCGGCCGCGGTGGCCCTGGTCATCGCCCGCCCGGCGCCCCCCACACAGGTCTACATCGACGCCGGCTCCGCACCGGAGAAAACAGCGCGCCGGAATGCGGCGTGGGCCATCGGCATAACCCGCGCACCCGCTACCGACTTCCTTCTGTCGTTGTTGCATGACGAAGATCCTGATGTTCTGAAAGAGGCTCTGCTTGCCCTCAGCCGCTGCCCGGGTGAAGTACCCGCGGACCGCCTCCTTCCTTTTCTGACGGTTGGCGTACCCCGGGTACGGGCGGCCGCCGCACTGGCCCTCGCCCGCCATCAACCTCAGATCGCCACGGCTGCTGTGACGAATCTTCTCCGCCGCGAGGAAGAGCAGGCAGCCCGGGAACATGAAGACCAGCTGCACAGCGGCGCCCAAAAGCTCACCCCGGAACAAATTAAGCCGATCGATGATGCCTACCGCGAACAGATGAAATTGATCCAGGCCCTGGCCTCACTGCCGCCGGAGAATGCTTTGGGCCCGCTCGCGAGCCAGGCCCTTCGACAGGTGGCGGATTATTCTCAGGTAACCGCGGTGGTTGCCGGCTATCAACTGTGGGACCGCATCGCCGCCAACCCCGCGCTTGCGATCGAAGCCCTTCGATCCACCCATGTCGAGGTCGCCGATCGCGCCGAATGGGCACTGGTGAAAGCAGGACCTTCTGTCCTTCCCCAGTTGCGCCAGGCACTCCCGTTAAGCGATCCATCTTCACAGGCGCGGATCATTCGCATTCTCGGCTGGCAGGGTGACCATGAGTCGCTGCCGCTGTTGCAAAAACTTGAAGAATCGGACCCGCAAAATAAAGTTTTGATTGCGTGGGCCATCGAAAAGATCGAGGTGCTTCGATTTCAGCCATGGACAAATTGATCAATTTTCCCCCGCCGCGCGCGTTTCGCAGCTGTCCCGCGCTCCTCCGGGAGCTGCCGCCGCCATCTGTAACCGACAATGAAGGAGAAGTCACGGTGCCCCAGGTTTTGGAGAAAGAAACGTCTTCCCTCGAAGATCCCCTTTTGTGCAACATGGAAATGCCGTTGCGAGAGGTCTTCTATCCGCTCGGCTTCGCCTTCGAGATCGTCACCAACCGCCAGGCAGTTTTGGACGCGGCCAACGAGAGTTGGCGGCATTGCCGGCCGCGCGATGCCGGTCCGGTGTTGCAGCTCCGCATCGGCGTTACACCCGGTATCTCTGGAACCTGTCCGCCCACGCCTGTGTCCCGCGGCCAACAGCATTTGGTCTCCATGGTTGCGGATGCGCAGAACCATGCGATTTGCGATCTCAACGCAGGTTTCGCCTTCGCCTGGCTCACCGAGGACGCACTGCTGAACCGCAGCTATGCCCGTTACCACTTTCTTGAGGCGGTCGCTCTTCTCCTCATCTCCACTACCTATGCCACTCCCATACACGCGGCCTGCGTAAGCCGGCATGGGCGCGGCATGTTGCTTTGCGGTCCATCCGGCACGGGCAAATCGACACTGGCTTACGCGTGTGCGCGCCGCGGATGGGTCTTTACCTCAGACGACGCCTCGTACCTCCGGCATTATGCCAGTGATCTCCGCGTGGTCGGCAACTCGCATCAGGTACGTTTTCGGCCTTCCGCTAAAGATCTATTTCCCGAGCTGCGCGGCCGAAGCATCACCCCTCGCGCCGAAGGCAAACCGTCTATCGAAGTTCCCACGGCCGAGCTGCCCGGAATCACCACTGCGGACGAAGCGCTGGTTCACCACATCATTCTTCTTACCCGGCAGCCGTCGGCGCAAGCCGAACTGCGACCGCTTCCCAGAGAAGCCGCCCAGCATTACTTTCGACAGTATCTTCAGCTCCCGGACAAGATTCAGAAGATGCAGGCGGAAGCCGCCAGAAGCTTCGCCACCGCCGACGTGTATGAACTTCGTTATCAGGATCTGGACCAGGCGATCGATTGTCTCGATCGGCTGGCCCGCGATTCAGGCAAGCCCAGATGACGCGGCCGTCCCTCCAGTATTTCCGCCGGTTGGCCGCCAAGGCGCCCCGTGGGCAATTCTGGCATTTCTTCACCGCGGCCCTGTTCTTCAACCTGGGCTTCTCCATCTTCTTTTTTCTCTTCAACCTCTACTTGCTCGGCTTTCATTTCACCGAACGATCACTCGGCCTGATCGGCGGAACGATGGCCTTGGGCAGCATATTGGGGACAATCCCCATCGGCATTTGCGCCCAGCGCCTCGGCCTGCGGCTCACGCTCGTGAGCGGTCTGCTGTGCACCGTAGTCTTCTCCGTGCTTCGCATTTGTATTCTTGCTGAGCCTGCGCAGTTCGCCCTCGCGCTCCTCACCGGCATGACCCTTTGTTCCTGGGCGGTCTGTCTCTCTCCTGCCATCGCGAGCCTCACTGGAGAACGGCAGCGCCCATTCGCATTCAGTCTCATGTTCTCCTCGGGCATTGGTGTTGCCGCGCTCGGCGCCCTGGTTGCCGGCCAACTGCCGGGCTGGCTCCGCCACCTTCCGCACCCATTCACCGCGGGCGAGGCCAGCCGGCTCACGCTCGAGTTAGCCTGTGGCGCAGCGGCTCTTGCGATCGTTCCCCTACTCGGGATGAACTTGCCTGGCGCGGCTCCGCGGGTGCAGCTCCCACGCCTTTCAAATCCCTTCCTGCGCCGATTTCTCCCGGCCATGGCGGTCTGGGCTCTAGTCACCGGATCCTTCCCGCCCTTCGCGAATGTATATTTCGCCCACCACCTGGGCTTGTCCTTGCAAAGGATGGGCTTTGTTTTCTCGCTCGCACAGCTGGTTCAGTTTCTCGCTGTGCTTTGCGCTCCCCTCTTGTTCAGGCACACAGGCCTGGTCAAAGGAGTCATTCTCACCCAATTAGCTACAGCTGCTGCCCTGGCATTCCTGGCCTTGATCCGCTCCGGGCCCCATGGAGGCACGCCCGCAGTCTGGATTTACCCCGTCTACATGGCGCTACAGTTCATGAACGAACCCGGCATATATAGCCTGCTGATGGACCGGATTCCTCCCCGCGAACGAAGCGGCGCCTCGGCCTCTACCTTTTTTGTAAGTAACGCGTGCCAGGCACTGGCCTCCGTCTCCATGGGAGCGGCGATCGTGCGCTTTGGTTACTCCGCAGCCCTGCTTGGCATCGCCGCGTTGGCAGTCGCCGCTACACTTTTGTTTGCCAGGTTGTCAGGCGCGCAAGCCGCCTCTACTCCAGACCCCTCCGGCTACCTGGAAAACCTGACGGCGGTCCGGTCGTGAGGCCGGCCAGAGCAGCGGTGAATCGATGTGTCACTTCTTTGTCATTTCGCCTTTTCAGTGTTCATTTTGCACCTTCCTGAGGGACACTGTAGGGAGCGACTTTTGCGGGATGATTGGCCCAGAACAGGTCTTGAACCGGGGAGAGAAGTATGAGCTTGATTCTAGTTATTGAAGACGATCCAAGAATTCAACGCGCGCTGCGACGACAATTCAGCGCAGAAGGGTACGACGTTCATATCGAAAGCGAAGGCCCCTCCGGCTTGGCCGCGTGCAAGAGCCTGCGTCCCGCAACCGTGGTGCTGGACCTGATGTTACCCGGACTCTCCGGGCGCGTCGTTTGCAAAGAAATAAAGGCCTGGTGCTCCGACATCCCGGTCATTGTGCTGAGCGCCGTCTCTGAGGTGGCTGACAAGGTCCTGCTGCTCGAGACCGGCGCCGATGATTACATGACCAAACCCTTCAGCCCCCGCGAGCTCCTTGCGCGTGTTCAGGCTGCGATCCGGCGCACGCAAAAAAAAGTCAAGGAGTTGCCGGCTGGCTTCGGAGACGTCTCTGTCGACTTCCTCAAAATGGAGATCTACCGGTCGGGAACGCTCGTGCCTTTGACGGCGCATGAGTTTAAGCTGCTGCGCTATTTCCTTGATAATCCGGGCCGCGCCATTGCGCGTGAGGAACTCCTCAGCGATGTCTGGGGCATGAGTTTCCACCTCACCACCCGCACCGTCGACAACCAGATTCTCAAGCTCCGTCAGAAGCTCGAAGCTGACCCAGCGAACCCGGTTCATTTCCGCACCGTTCATGGAATCGGATACAAATTCGTCCCCCAGGGATAAGACAATTTGTGCCGTGAAAGAGATAGTTGATTCATGAAACAGTGGCGGATGCGGACGACTCTGATGTTTTCGCTCCTGGCGGTCTCGCTGGGGCTTACCGTCACCTGTCTCTTCATCATCCGGGTCACCGTTCAGCAGGAAATCAGCAAGAGTCTCCAGGCCGACCTGGACCATTCGCTCAGCACATTTCGCAACCTCGCGAATCTACGCAATCGTATGCTGGACCGGGAAGCGGCGCTGCTGGCCGATCTGCCCAGCCTGAAGGCCCTGATGTCCACCCAGGACGCGCATACGATTCAGGATGCCAGCCAGGAGTTCTGGGCCACCAGCGGGAGTGACTTCTTCGCCCTCGCCACTCCCAATGGATCGCTGCTCACCTATTCCAACCGTGGACCGAGGCTCAATGATGCGTCGGTCACCCGCGGGCTGGAAGCATGTATGACCTCGTCTGAAGGGGCCTGTATGATCGCTTTCGGGCAAAGCCTCTACGAGCTTTCCATTCAGCCGCTCTATTTTGGGCCGCCCAAAAACGGATCTTATCTTGGCTATGTAATCATCGGCTACGCGATTGACCGCCAGGTGGCCGGTGAGGTGAGTGAGGCCGCCGCGGCAGACGTCATCTTTCTGGTCAACGGTGAAGTGGCGGCCACCACGCTGCCCGCTGCCCGGCTGAACGATCTTCGGCTGCTCAGTCCGATTCTTGCGGATGTGGACGCAGCCCCGCGCAAGATGCAGTTGGGTGGAGAAGTCTACATTGCTGCGGCTGCCGCTCTGCCCGCTGCCGGCCAGGAGAGGATTCGCATCGTGGTGCTCAAGTCATACGACCGGGCAAGCGAATATCTGGGCCGCGTCAATCGATGGGTTCTGGCCTTGGGCGTGGCCACCTTGCTGCTGGGGCTGGTGCTGGCGGTTGCCATTTCCCGCACCGTGACGCGTCCACTGGAAGCGCTGGTTGCCGGCAGCCGCGCACTCGGCCAAGGCGACTTCGACTATGAATTAAGAGTGGATGGCGCTGCGGAAGTCCGCGAGCTCGCCCTAGCCTTTGACAGAATGCGCGGTGAGCTCAAGCGCACGCATCGCGAGCTTCTGGAGTCTGATCGTCTGGCCACCATCGGCCGAATGGCCAGCTCCGTATCGCACGATCTTCGCCACCACCTCTCCGCCATTTACGCCAATGCCGAATTCATGAGCCTCCCCAATACCGGCGCTGACGAACGAGCAGAATTGCATCTCGAAGTGCAGGAAGCCGTGCAGAGCATGACAGACCTGATCGAATCGCTGCTGCTTTTCAGCCAGACCGGTCAAATGCTTCATCTCCGCCGGGAGCAGATCGATACCTTGGTCGAGCGCACCGCCCAGTCGGTGCGCCAGCACCCCGAATGCCGCGAGATTCAACTCTCGACCGAGATTCCCCAGCCCATCTATGCCTGGGTAGATAGCAGGAAGCTTTCCCGCGCTATTTACAACCTGCTCCTCAACGCGTGCCAGTCGGCTAAAGCCGGCCCGGGCGTGCACAAAGTGGCGGTAAAACTTTCCGAAGACAACGACAAAATTGAAATCAGAATTCGCGATACCGGACCGGGCGTAGCCGAATCCATTCGAGAGACCCTCTTCCAGCCTTTTGTGAGTGCCGGCAAGGAGAACGGGGTAGGGCTTGGGCTTACGCTTGCACAACACGTCGCGCAAGAGCATGGTGGTGAGGTACGGCTGGAGAAATCCGTGCCCGGAGAAACCGTATTCACTATATTGCTCTATAAGCAGGCGCTGGAAGCCTTTAGTCACACCAGGACCGAGTCCGTCAAGGTCAACACATTCCAGGAGTAGGAGCGAAATGCCGCCGGTATCCGGAAACCAGGCGTCGCAGGAGCCGCTATGAGACGATCGTCAGGTCAGCTGTCCACGGGTCCGAGATATCGTCGTAGAGTTGTCATCTTGGCCTTTTCATTACTGTTGCTGGCGTCTTTTACGCCCATATCCTTCGCCCAGGCGGTTGACGACGCAACCGCCGCGGAACAACAACGGGTGATCGCCATCGAAACCAAGCTGAATGAACTCAACGACGCCCTCAGCCAAACGGAGAAGATGCTGGAGAAGTCGCGTGCTGAAATCCAGGCCCTGCATGCACAGCTGGATGCTCTTCGCGCACAAAGCGCCGGCACTTCTACCAATGTGCCGGCCCCGGAGACCGCGCAGAATGCGAACACCGCCCAGCCAACACAGCTCGAGGCTGTACGCGAGCAGCAGGACGCCATGCAGGCCGAGATCAAACAACATGATCAAAGCAAGGTGGAGACGCTTTCGAAATATCCGTTACGGCTCAGCGGGCTTGTTTTGTTCAACGCATTCTCCAATGCGGGTGTCGTAGACAATGTCGAACTGCCTACGATCGCACTGGCCCGCAATCCTGGATCATCCCATGGCAGCTCGGGTGCGACCCTGAAGCAGACCCTGCTGACTCTGGATGCCACCGGGCCGCGCATTGCGGGAGCGCGCAGTTCCGCAACTGTGAGCCTCGACTTCTTCGGTGGCGTCTCCACCAACACCTACGGCTACAACGCTTCTGCCGGAGTCGTGCGTATGCGGCCAAGCTGGGTGAGTCTCGATTGGTACAAGACCACGGTGCAGGCCGGCTACACAGTACCACTCATCTCTCCTCTGTCTCCAACCTCCTACGCTACCGTCGCACAACCTGGTTTGGCGGGCTCCGGTAATCTTTGGAACTGGTCACCCCAGATTCAAGTTGAGCAGCGTATTCCGTTCAGCGAGCAACGCAGGATTGGTCTTGAAGCTGGTCTCATCGATCCCCCGGCTCCTGGCTACACCGCCAATCAGCTCGACAATCCGGTTCAGGCATCACGCCATCCGGGCTACGAAGGCAGAATCTCATACAGTGCCGATGGAATCCGCAAAGGAATATCCCGGCCGTTTGCACTGGGCGTGAGCGGATATTCTGCCCAACAGTTCTACTCCAGCGCTACGCAGATCCACTCCTGGGCGGTTGCTGGAGATTGGCAAATTCCGATTTTTCGATGGTTTGCCCTTACCGGCGAAGCCTATCGTGGCCGGGCGCTCGGGGGATTCGGCGGAGGCAGCTACAGGGACATAGTCTCGGGACCTGATTCGATCACCGGCCTTACTCGAACCACTGGTGTGGAAACCGCAGGAGGATGGAGCCAGCTGAAGTTTATCCCCAGCTCGACCTTTCAGCTCAATGCAGCGTATGGGCTCGATGATGCCTTCGGCAGCAACTTTGATGGGTTCAATTTCTCTCCCGCGACCGAAGCCGCGATTTCCAGTACGCGCAATAGTTCGGTCGTGGCCAACTTGATCTACCGCCCTAAAACCTATCTCATCCTCTCTCCGGAATATCGGCGGATTGGGACCTGGCCTTACACCGGCCCTGCAAACACCGCCAACGTTTTCACCATATCAGCGGGATACGAATTCTGACCTGCGACAGACAACCAGTGGGGGGGCGAGCGAAAGTGGGTACCAGCAGAACATGAAGTCATCCCTGCCCATGTGCCGTCTGGCCATGCTGCTAGGCTCTGTTGCCCTCACTCTCACCTTGAGAGCTGAGACTTTGGATCTCACGGCTAACGTCAAGCTGACCCACGCTCGAGGTGCTGACCATTCCGCGCAGCGCTCATCGGGGGATGTCGTCGTGTGGCTTACTCCTATGCACGAGACCGAAAGTATCCCGGCGCCTCACCCGCAGCAGCGCTACACGCTCGAGCAAAAAGATAAGCAGTTCACCCCGCATATTCTCGTCGTACCGACCGGGAGCAGCGTAGACTTCCCCAACCTTGACCCTTTCTACCACAATGTTTTTTCTCTCTTTAATGGAAAACGCTTTGACCTCGGTCTTTACGAAGCTCATACGAACCGGGCGGTCCGCTTCGATCGCGATGGCGTTTCCTACATCTTCTGCAACATTCACCCCGAGATGGGGGCGGTGGTCATTTCGCTGAGCACACCCTACTTCGGCGTTTCCGCGCCAGACGGCAAGCTCACGATCCGCGGCGTTCCGCCGGGAAGTTATCAGCTCAACATCTGGGCTGAAAACGTGCCCGCCGACCGGCTCAAAGCTTTGAGCCGGGTGGTCGAAATCTCGCCCACGAACACTCAGCTCGGCAATTTCGAACTACAGGCCAGCGGAGACATCATGAGTCATCATGAAAACAAGTTCGGTGAGGACTACACGCCGGATTCGAAAAGCCCGTACTAACCTCGAGAAGGTTGAGGAACCGGCATGGCCAGGAAAGATCTTAACGTAGGACTGGTTGGATATGGCTTTATGGGGCGCACCCACTCGAACGCGTTTCTCCAGGCGCCTCGCTTTTTCGATTTGCGGTATCGCCCGATTTTGAAAGCAGTCTGCGCGCGGAATGCTGACCGAGTGAGAGGCTTCGCCGAGAACTGGGGTTATCAGTCGATCGAAACCGACTGGCGAGCGCTGGTGCAGCGCAGCGACGTCGATCTCGTCGACATCGCGAGCCCCAACGATACCCACGCAGAGATTGCGATTGCGGCGGCAAAGGCGGGAAAGATGGTCCTTTGCGAGAAGCCGCTGGGGCGGACCGCTGCGGAAGGCAAGACCATGCTCGACGCCGTCGAGTCTGCCAAGGTGCCCAACATGGTGTGGTACAACTACCGCCGTGTTCCGGCCCTGGTGATGCTGAAGGAACTGGTGGACCAGGGAATCTTCGGCCGTATCTTTCACTACCGCTCGCAATTCTTACAGGATTGGACCATGTCTCAGGACCTGCCACAGGGCGGCGAGGGGCTATGGCGTTTGGATGCATCCGTATCCGGCAGCGGCGTGACCGGCGACCTGCTGGCGCACAACATCGACATGGCGCTTTGGCTGAATGGGCCCCTCGCCGAAGTAGCGGCGATGACGGAGACATTCATCAAGGAACGCAAGCACAGTCTCACCGGCAAAGTGCAGCCCGTAACCATCGACGATGCCAGCGCCTTCCTCGGCCGATTCCAAAATGGATCGATGGCCTTGTTCGAAGCTACCCGCTATGCTCGCGGGCATAAGGCCCTCTTCACTGTGGAGATCAATGGAGAACGCGCTTCTGCCAGGTGGGATCTGCATGACCTCCATCGTTTGGAGTTCTTCGATCACCGCGACGAAGGACGTTTGCGGGGATGGAAGAGCATTCATATAACCGACAGCGATCATCCCTACATGAAGAATTGGTGGGTGCCCGGCCTGCAGATCGGCTACGAGCACACCTTTATTCACCAGGTCGCTGACTTCCTTAAGGCAACCGGTGAGGGCAGCCGCTTCTCTCCCGATTTCCGGGACGGCCTGGCGGCCGATTATGTAACCGATACAGTCCTGAAGTCAGCCGCCAGCAAGAAATGGGAAACGGTACCGCTTGTCCCACCAGACTACCTTGGTGTCTAACGCTAGGAAACCGACACATGATTACTGCGGCAGATCTATTACAAGTACCTCTCTTCGCCGGCATCAAAGAGGCCGAGTGCCAAAGATTCGCACAAAAGGCGGCGGATATCCGCGTGGAAGCTGGCGAATGGGTGATACGCGAAGGAGAAGACCCGCGGTTTTTCGTCGTTCTGGAGGGGTTGCTCCAGGCAGTCAAAGACATTGTGGGACAACGCCGGGAGCTTGACCAGGTCAAGGCACCCGATTTCTTCGGGGAGATTCCCATTCTGCTGGGCACCGCAAATCTGGTTTCGATTCAAGCACTATCCCAGTGCCGCCTGGCGCGTTTCGATCGCCAGCAGCTTCAGGAATTAATTCGAGCCTCTACCGCTTCCGGCACGGCCATTTTTCAGACCATGGCGTATCGGCTGTCTGCAGTACAGCAGTATGCAGAGGACACTCCCTCCTCGCGTGTTGTTCTGATTGGATCGCACTACAACGCAGAGTGCCGTGCCATTCGCAGTTTCCTTTCTGCCAATCGCGTGCAATATGACTGGGTGGATCGCGAGCTTGACCCAATCCGGGCGTCCTCTTACGTTCCGGCAGGACATGATGGAGTCGCTGCGATCATAGACGGTGCGAAGTGCAACCTGACCCCAACCGTCCGCACGGTCGCAGAGGCGTTGGGCCTCCAGACCTCTCCAAAGAGTGATCGGTATGACGTTGTCATAGCCGGTGCGGGTCCGGCCGGAATGGCTGCCGGAGTTTATGGCGCGTCGGAGGGATTAAGGGTACTCATTGTGGAACGCTCTGCTGCCGGCGGACAGGCTGGGACTTCCTCCCGGATTGAAAACTACCTGGGATTTCCATCTGGCATCTCTGGTGATGAACTCACCGAGCGTGCACTAAAGCAAGCACTCCACTTCGGCTCCGAGATCGCCGTAACCCGCATAATCGAAGCAGTTTTGGTTACCGATACGGGTTATTGCGTGAGACTCGATGGGGGAGAGCGCATATCGGCTCGTGCTATCTTGCTCTCCACCGGCGTTGATTGGCATCGGATGGAAGTCCCAGGCTTGGACCGGCTGCTGGGTCGAGGAGTACTCTACGGCGCCTCACGTCAGGAGGCCCACAGTATCGCCGGAAAGCGGGTATTCGTGGTTGGCGGTGGAAACTCTGCCGGGCAGGCCGCGGTGTTCTTTTCGAACTATGCTGCCGAGGTGATCATGCTGGTGCGTGGTATCGGTCTCGCACTAAGCATGTCGCGGTACCTGATCGCTCAGATCGCAGAGAAGGACAACATTCGCATCGAAGCATTCACCGAGGTGACCGAGGTGCAGGGTGAAGAGCACCTGGAGCAGATCGTAACCACCGCTCGCGACTCCGACGGCTTTCAAACGTCCTCTAAGCGCGACGCCGATGCGCTCTTCCTGATGATCGGCGCAACGGCGAATACGGCATGGCTTCCGCCCGCCCTGGAGCGCGATGCTAAAGGCTACATTTGTACTGGAAGAGACCTGACCCGCTGGTCTCTTGAACGCGAGCCGTTTCCGCTCGAGACGAGCCTTCCCGGCATATTTTGCGCGGGCGACGTGCGTCACGGTTCGATCAAACGCGTAGCCAGCGGCGTGGGCGAAGGCAGCATGTCGATCGCATTCATCCACCAATACCTGGCGCTCACGGGCAGTTCCGATCTTACGCGTTTATAAGTGTGATTAGGCCCGGCCGGCAAAGCCGTGGGCGGAATCCTGGTAGTCATCGAGAATTACGCAGCAGAAGGTCATGACGTTCTCTCCCATTTTCAACCGATGGAGTGAAAGCATTTGAACAAATCCGTTTTCGGCCCGTGTACGCCCGGGCGAACATTGAGGGGCACCCGGCCAGTACCTAAGGCCTTCGTGGGGAGTCAACCGCTGGTAATGATTTCCTGCTGGGCAACGCGCAACACGCGGGGAAGGATGTCTCTTTCCGCGGGAAGAGAGTTCACCCCCGGCAGGTTCTCTTTGGCCAGATCGCTAAGAACATGGCCCGGCGGCATTTCGAGAAAGAGACTGCAGCCCAATTCTTTTGCAACCGTGGTTGCATCGTGCCAGCGGACACCATGAGCGACATTGTTCGCGAGATCATTCGCGATGAGGTCCGGAGTGCGCATAGCCCGCGCGCTCACGTTGCCGATGTAGGTCAACCCTGGCTTTCTCAATCGTAGCGACGAGAAACGCTGTTGCAGCAAATCGGCCACCGGCTGCAACAAAGGACAGTGCGACGGAACGGAAACCTCCAGCCGCTCGGCCTTCCTGGCGCCCTGGCGGCGAGCCTGCTCAAGCGCAAGCTCCATACCCGCATCTGAGCCGGCAATGACGGTCTGGAGCGGCGCATTGATGTTGGCGATAAATACCGGTTCCTGATCTGTGCTGACTGCCTGAACGATGCTCAAGACCTGCGATTCGTTGAGTCCGATGATCGCAGAGAGGCCATACCCAGTTGGATAGAGCTCTACCATTTTCTCGGCCCGTATCTTCACCAGTTCAACGGCGTCTTCCAACGACAAAACATCCGCAACCACGGCAGCGGAATATGCTCCAACGGACAAGCCACAAACTACGGAAGGCTTTGCACCCTTCTCGATAAGGGCTCTTGCTGTCGCAACACCAGAGGCGAGCAGGGCAAGCTGGACCGAAACAGAGGAGGCTAGCGCCTCCCCGGAGTCCAAGCCTCGCACGTCGCAGCGCAACACCGAGCTTATTTCATCCAGTGTACGTTCGACCTCAGGATGGTCGAGGAGCCGATGAAGCATGCCAGTAGACTGTGAGCCCTGCCCGGGAAAGAGGAACGCGATGCTCATGCTTCCTCCTGCCATGGATCTTCTCCGAGCCGACCACCGTCCGGGTAACGCAACAGGATCTTTGTAGAGGAGGCCGACACGTATTCCTCCAGGGCAAAGCCGCAGACCGGCGTTTCCACGCGAACATCGATCTTTGCTTCGAGTCCTTGGGTGCGGTCCAGCAGAAACCTGGCTTCCTCGACGGTAATTCTCTGCTGCGCTCGGATGACCAGATCCAGATCGCTCGCCTCGGTTGTGACCTTGCGTCCGCTCGCCAGCTCGAAGCCGACGCTTCCGCCTGGTCCCCATGGCAACGCCAGGTCCGCCCATCGCTCGCTCATTGCGTGTAGAGCTCTGAGTGCCGGCGTTCGCTGTACATCGCTTGAAGTGCAGACCAGCTCCTCGGGCCGCACGATCTCTCTCACCAGGCTCTTCTCGCAGGAAGCAGCCCAACGTTCTCTTCTGTTGCCGCCTCGCACCCCGATGGCGATGAGACCGGACGCAGCTCGAGAACGGCGAACCACTACCCAGGGGCAATCCAGCATCGCCAGTTTTACCCAGGATGGTTCGGCCGCGCATCCCGAGTTGAGGGATGCGCCATTGATCCGCAACAGATTGTGAACCTGCGGATTGTAGACCTCTGAGCATTTCATGCTTGTTTCAACCGAGGTGGTTCAGAATTACGATCCATGCCGGCAGCGTGGCCACGCTGACGATGTAAGAGGCGATGAGGCCAGAGCTCGCGAGTTGCGGGCTTGAGCCAAAGGCCTTTCCGAAGACGAGCCCGAAAAACCCGCAGGGAATGGCACAAACGAGAGTGACATAACGTGTCTGTTCTATCGACAAGTGAACCAGGATCGCGAGGCCGAGAGTGAGTGCCGGCTGCAACGCATTCTTCAACAAAACCGGTATCAGCGTTTTTGCCCCGAGTACGAACTTCTGGGCGGAAACGACCAGGCCAGTCAGCACCAGGGCAGATCCGGCCGCCGCCGAGGCCAGCACGGTGAGAAATCGATCCAGGTAAGAAGGCAGATGCAAGGCTGCGCAAGCGAAAACAAAGCCCAGCAGCGGCGCCCACACAATCGGTTTCTTCACCGCACGAGCCAGCCCAGGACCGACTTGCCGAATGGAGAACGCATCACCGGAGCCGTTCCGACCGGCTTCAAGAAACGCCAGCGTGACCACGGAAATCGTGACGGAGCCGAGGGCAATGGAGGTTGCGACAGTGACCAGGGATTTCACTCCAAAGACATCTGCGAGCAAGGGCAAGCCGATTGCCGCGATGTTGGGGAAACTGATGGTCAGCGCAAGCACCCCACTATCAGAGGCACCCAGCTTTTCGCCGGAACGAGCCCAAAAGAAGCTCAACCCGTACAGAACCGAATAAGAAATGATCAGCACGAGCATGGTCCCGGTTTGTTCGCGCAAAGCCGCCCTTGGGGTGCGCGCGATGGCCAGGAACAGGGAACAAGGGACGGCGAAGCTCATCACAAAGATGATGAGGTTATGAACATTCTGATTATCCATGATGCGCCGCAGCCCCGCGATATATCCGAAGAGCAGGCCCGCGAAAATGGGGACTAGAGCGTCCGCAAGGACTTTAATCATGACGCCACTGCTGTTGCATAAGTGCGCGAGCGGCGAGCCCTGCCTTACGCATTTCGCGCGCACCTTGCGAAGTGAGCCGATTGTTCAGGTCCGTCGATCCCGCGCGCGCATCGGCTACCGCGTCGATCAGTGATTTTTGCACCTGCGCCACCGTGGCCGGCGATGGGCGATCGGCGTCCGCGACGTGCAGCAACTCATGGAGCAGGCCAAGGCGGGCAAAGTCATGAATGTCGTAAGACATGGGAGCGACCTCGTGTCCAAGGCGATCCAGGTCGGCAACCGATCGAAGCGTAATCCGCGCCGCGGCCTCCTTGTGCATGGCGTGGATCACTACGTCACTGTCGTCGAAAGCGAGGATGCGGTTCGCCTGGTAACCGTGGGTGAGGAAGCCGCCGGAGATGGCGTGGCCCACAACCAGCGCGATCACCGGATGCCCCTTCATGCGCGCGGAAGCATACGCATCAGCGGCAGTGGCAGTAGCGAGGAAGATTGCTGCGGTCTCCTCGCGGCGGCCGTAGGCCTGGCTTTTTATATCTACGATCGCGATCACGGAGCGTTTGTTCCCATCTGGGTCCTGCTCCATCACCTCACCCACCCGCATCGCCAGCGTATAGGCTTCTTCCAGACCGACTTCTCCCCGCCGGGCACAAGGAAAGCGAGCCGCCGGGTTCGGCACCACACAAAGGAAACGCGCTGTCTCGTTTCCCAGCGTGGTATCCGCAGTGAGCACCGAGCCGGGATCTCCTGCCAGGGGTGCATCGCGGCCGGTCAAGGCCTGAAACCAAGCCCTGCCTCTAATGCCGACTTGATCGCTCATCGCGAGTCTCCTTCGTTGGTGACGCCGTTCCAGCTTTGTCTCAATGTCAGGGGATCCATTTGACCGGAAGTGTCGAGCGCCGCAATGCGCCGGCGATAGAGCTCGACCTCCCGGCTGCGATGCACCTGTGGCAATCCGGCCTTGACGTACCTCTGGACGGCTGCTGCGATCTTCTGTGCATCGTCGAGAACCAACTCATCGGCAACGCCCATCGCGACGCGCTGTTCTCCGCCATGGATCGCCCAGATGAGTGCGCGATCGGAAGCATCAAACTCCTCGATCCCAGACTCCTGCTCGATCACCTCAGGGCCGTTCATGCCCAGCCGCGCTTCCCGCGTCATGACGATGTAGCTGGAGAGCCCTGCTGCCAATGCCAGCCCGCCAAAGCAACCAACGGTTCCCGCGATGACAGTAATGATGGGTGCATGCTCACGAAGAGCAAGCATGGATGCCATGACTTCGGCGATCGCAGCCAGGCCTAGATTCGCCTCCTGCAGACGGACTCCACCCGTTTCCAGCAGCAGCACTGCGGCGGTCTTCTTGCCGTTCTGAGAGTCCTGGGTTGCCAGATCGAGAGCCGTCGACATTTTGGCGCCTGATACTTCGCCCATGCTCCCGCCCTGGAAGCCTCCCTCCAACGCAATCACGACGCTGGGCTCGCCGGCGATGGCGCCTTTCAGCACCACGCAGCCATCGTCGGATTGCGGAGCGATCCGTTGCAGCGGCAGCCACGGAGACTCCATGCGATCAAACGGTCCAACCAGTTCGCGCCATGAACCAGGATCTATGAGACTCTGCGCTCTCGCCCGGGCGTCGAGTTCAATGAAGCTATTGCGAGTGACGAATGCCGGAGCGGCAATGGCCTGGCTCATGCTTCGATCACCTCCACTGCCTGTTCGAGGCGCAACATCACATTGCCGGGCGTGGCACCCGCGTCGTTGATATAGATGCGGACGGCACCGTCATACCTGGCGAAGAAGCGGTCCAGCAAGGCCTTCCAGCTCCCACCAAATCCGTTCACGCTGGTTCGGATCGAGACATGGGCTCCGTCTTTTTCCGCGGGTTCCATCAGAACCTCCATGTCTCCGGACCCTACCACGCCAACGTGTGCCTTGCGGGTGACGGGCCTGGTCGCGGATGGATAGTCAAACTCAAGCAACTCCATTTCTCTCCTCTCTTTGGCTCTGGTCCTTCAACACTTCGCTTGCTGAAACTCCAACGCGTCCAGAAAGATGGTTGCGGCCAACAAATCAGCACTTCCGCCGGGCGACACGTGTCTCGCGATCAGTTCCCTTTCGAGTGCACGCAGGCGCTGCCGGCCGTTTGCGTTGACGTATCCGCCTGCGTCCAGCGCTCCCCGCGCACCTGCTTTGACGACACACAAAGCCTCGACACCACCTCGATAGAGCACGCAGGTGTCGTCAAGCTCAGCCATCAGACTCAGCAATGCGTCGAGACGGCAGATTTCTTCCGGATATTTCCTGGCGCGCCGATCGCGCAGCATGGGAAGTCCGCAATTCATGACATGGGGAAAGTTAGTCGACGCCTCCATGCGTGCGCCACCGACGCCGTACCGATGGCGAACCATATCGCCGTGGGTGAGTAATTTTGGTTGGGCGCGGTCAGGAAGGCGTGCGATGGCTCCCGCCGCAGCGACTATCTCTCGAGCGTTATGGCCAGGTACGCGGATAGCTGCCGAGACCAGAAGACCAAGAATCCAGATGGCGCCTTTGTGAGCATTGCTTCCCTGCGTGGCCTGGTACATGGCGCGTTCAGCATAGCGGCCGATCGCTGCGAGCTGCGATCGCAAATTGCCGTCGATGTCGTGCCCTTGCGAACACGATGCCATGGCGGCGAAATAGGGTTCGATCGCATTTGCGGATTGCTTCATGAGTGCGAGCGAAAGATCACCGTGCGCTCCGGAGCCTCGCCGGTCAACGAGCGCTGGCTTGGGTGTAAGTTCTGCCTCCGCGATCAATGCTTCGCGGGCGAGGGATGCGAGCCGCCTTGATTCTTGCTGGCCATGCACCACCCTATATATTCGTGTCCGCATTTACCAGCTCCTGAAGCGCGCAGGCGCCTGGTAGAGGCCGCCGGACCATGCGACGAGATCTTCCATGCTCCGAGCGGCCAGCAGAGAGCGCCTGGCTTTCATACGTTGCACTCCCAGGTCTTCCGGATACGCCACGATGCCTTTGCGGCGAAGCTCCGCGGTTTCCTCCGGCCTGGCTCGCAGGCCTATCGGGGAAACCCCGGCTACCGCGGCAAGGGCCTTCCGTCGTTGTTCGATTCCTTGCGTCTTGTAGAGGTAGGCGATCCCTTCCTCAGTCACCACATGACTCACATCGTCGCCGTAAATCATGACCGGGGCAATGGGCATACCCGCTTTCCTGCCAACTTCAAGCGCATCGAGGGTCTCGACAAAGGCGGGCACCCCGCCCTTCTGGAATGTCTCCACGGTTTGCACTACCAGTTTTCTTCCCCGGGTGGTGGGGCTCGCATCTGCCTTCAAGTCGAGCCATGCGTGGCTTGCGTGGCGGCGACCGTGAGGGTCATGTCCCATGTTGGGCGCTCCGCCAAAGCCGGCAAGCCGTCCCGCAGTAACGGTGGAAGAGTTTGCGTCGCCATCCATCTGCAGTGTGGATCCAATAAACGCATCCACCGCGTATTGACCGGCAAGCTGGCAAAGAACGCGATTGGAGCGCAAGCTGCCATCGCGGCCGGTAAAGAAGACGTCGGGCCGAGCGCGAATATAGCCATCCATACCGACCTCACTGCCAAAACAATGGACGCTCTTTACCCATCCGCTCTCGATCGCAGGAATCAAGGTCGGATGTGGGTTCAGAACCCAATGTTCACAGATCTTCCCCCGCAGTCCGAGCGACTCACCATAGGTGGGGAGCAAGAGCTCGATCGCTGCAGTATCGAATCCGATTCCGTGATTGAGCGAGTGGACCTGGTGGCGCTCATAAATGCCGCGAATGACCATCATCCCGGTAAGAATCTGTAGGTCGGTGATGTGCCTGGGGTCACGGGTGAAAAGCGGTTCCACCGCAAAGGGGCGATCCGCTTGCACCACAACGTCCACCCACGAACCGGGAATATCCACGCGTGGTAGTTGGTCCACGATCCGGTTCACCTGCACGATCACGATTCCGTCGTGAAACGCGGCAGCTTCGACGATTACTGGTGTGTCTTCCGTGTTCGGCCCGGTATATAAGTTGCCTTCACGATCCGCCTGCTCGGCGCAGACCAACACCACGTTCGGCGCCAGGTCAACCAGCAGTCGGGCATACAGTTCGACATAGGTATGAATGGCTCCGATCTCCAGGACACCGTCCTCAAGCAACTGGGCCACGCGAAGGCTCTGCAGCCCGGCAAACGCGAAATCTACCTTCTTCGCGATGCCAAGTTCGAACAGAGTCAGATGTTCGGGCCTGCTGATACTGGAGATGACCAGATGCAGATGGTGCAGTTTACCGGGATCGGCCTTGACCAACGAGCGTGAAAGAAAATCAGCCTGTTTCTGGTTATCGCCCTCCAGCACAATTCGATCCCCGGGTGCGATCAGGAGTTCCAGGGCTGTGACCACCTTCTCCTGCGCCAGCAAGGGTCCGTTCATCCAGGAAGAGACCGACCGCATGCGCCTCTTTTTCTCGTCTCGGCGGGTCGTCCATGAGCGGGTGGTTTGAGGTTCGCATTCCATTGGAGCTCTCCTAGTCCAACACGTAGAGTTTGCACACTTCGAAGTCACCCGTTCGGCCGTACGCGGCACGATTTTGAGAGTACTAGAGGCGATTGCCGACGGCCAGAGCGGACTCCCCATCCAACTTTTCGATACCGCCAACGAATAAAATGTAGAACTAAAGCTCCCGAGCCGCATCAAAGGCTCGAGTTGAGATTTGCCGAAGGATCGTTTTCTACGCGGAATCCGGTCTCGGGGATGCAAGAGAAGGGACCTGAGCAGTTCGAAGGATCTGTGGTGTGGACTTGATGAGGACCGCCGACTTTATGCGATTTGGGATCATCCGCGCAATTTTTCTGTTCGCTCTTACGCCGGCGATGGCGCAACAGAGAGCCGGTTTACTGTTAGCCGCTGCCGGACCGCGGGGCGACGTGGCTGCCACGGCAATACCGGATGCGCCCATGCCATCCTCTGTCGATGCGGGAGAGCAGACCGTTGCGCCCGCAGCGGGTTCGTCATCAGCCGCCAGCACCGCGAATCCAAACACCGCGAATGCAGGCGAGGGGCAGCAGACCAAGCGGATCCTATGGATCATACCCAACTTTCGCGCGGTTAGCGCAGGAGTCCAGCTACCTCCGCAATCCGTGAAGGAAAAGTTCAAGACCGGCGCCCTGGATAGCTTTGACTATTCTTCGTTCATCTTTGTCGGCATCCAGGCGGGTATCAGTCAGTGGTCGAACGCCTACCCGGCATTTCGCCAGGGAGCCGCCGGATACGGTCGATATTATTGGCATACCTTCGCGGACCAGACAGATGAAAACCTCTGGGTTGAGGGCATTCTGCCCGTTGTTCTGCATCAAGACAGCCGCTACTACACGCTGGGCCACGGCAGCTTCTTCAAGCGGGGACTTTACGCCGTATCGCGGACGGTCATCACGCGCACAGATTCGGGCGGGGAAACGTTCAATGCCTCCGAGATCCTGGGAGCCGGCACAGCGGCGGGGATTTCCTCTGCCTACTATCCCACCCAGTACCGTACCTGGACGAAGATTGGTCAGCGTTGGCTGACCAACGTCCTGCTGGACTTTGGCACCTTCGCCGCGAAGGAGTTCTGGCCGGATGTGAACGGCGCGATTTTTCATCAATCCGACTGACTCGCCCCATCAAAGAGTCCTTCTAATGGCCAAAGCCAGCAATACGGCTCGATTGCGCTCGTATCACTTCTTGTCCTGACCAATCATGTCGGCTCCCTCGTCAATCGCAGCATACGCTCGGTCGAGTTCGCCAGGAGTTACACAATAAGGCGTCATCAGATAGATCACATTCCCGAGCGGACGGATGAGAAGGTCTTTATGGCGGAAAAATTTTTTCAACTTCGGCCCTACGTCCGAGAGATAGCCTGACATTGAGACGTCGAGGTCCAGGGCAGCGATTGTCCCGGTCTGCCGGACGTTGACGAAGCGTGAATCGGACCGGAATGGCACTAGCCTTTCGCGATGCATGAGCGCCAGCTCGTCGATACGCTGGGCTACCGGCTCGGAGTTCCAGACGCCAAGGTTGGCAAGTGCTGCCGCACAGGCGATCGGGTTGGCCGTGTAAGAGCTTGAGTGGAAGAACGTCCGTTCGCGGTCGACTGACAGGTGCGCGGCGAAGATCTCGCTGGAACATAGGGTCGCTGCCATGGGCAGGGCGCCGCCGGTAATGCCCTTAGAGGTGCATAGGATATCCGGCGCGACCCCAGCTTGTTCGCAGGCGAACAGGGTACCGGTTCTTCCCCACCCCGTCATCACTTCGTCAGCGATGAGTAGGGTTCGGTATCGCTCTGCGATTCGCTTCAATTCGGCAAGAAGGTAGGCCGGGTACATCTTCATGCCGCCAGCGCCCAGCACCAACGGCTCGACGATCAACGCTGCGACCTCTCGGCCACGGCAGAAATGCTCAAACGCATCGAGTGTATCCTGTTCGCAGCCAGGGCATGGAAAAGGGATCGTGTCCACATCGAAGAGCAGCGGCTTGTAAGGCGCATTGAAGATTCCACGCTCTCCGACTGACATCGCGCCGATTGTGTCACCGTGATAGCTATGCTCCATCACCACAATGCGCGATCGTGGGGCGCCTATATTGGAAAAAAATCCCAACGCCATCTTCAGCGCCACTTCTACGGATGTAGAGCCGCTATCGGAATAGAAAACGTGAGCGAGACCGGGTGGGGCGAGCCGGATCAATCCTTTTGCAAGTTCTTCCGCCGGTTCGTGAGTGTATTCGGCAAAAATGATCTGATCCAGTGTTTCGGCTGTCTTTCGAATCGCCGCGGTGATGGCCGGATGTCGATGACAATGAGTAATGACCCACCAGGACGAGATAGCATCGAGAACCGAATGGCCGTGTTCGTCGATAAGATAGGCCCCCTCCGTCCTGACAACTCGGGTGGTCACAGGTTCGAGTGCGTGTTGAGTAAATGGATGCCACACCGGGGAGCGAGGATTGGAATACATCACGCGATCAGCTCTTTGATGGACGAGACATCGAAGTGTTCTTTCAGGGCCTGGCGCAAACTACCCGGCGTCAAAGGCATGAGCAGGGGCAACCTGCCAAAGATCCTGACATCTCCCATTTCCTCAATCGTTCGTTCTGTGTCGGAACGCTCATCTCCAATAAATGCGACGCCCAGGATAGGTATCTGCCGTCGCCGCATCGCCTCCAGCGACAGCAGGGTGTGGTTGATGGTTCCGAGCCCGGTCCGGGCACAGAGGATAACGGGGATTTGCCAGCGCGCGAAAACATCGGCGAACGTTTCACGACGGGTAAGGGGAACGAGCAATCCACCAGCCCCTTCAATGATGAGCGGAAGGCTTGTGGTTGGAGGATGGAGAGCTCCAGGATCGAGTACCACACCATCGTTTTCCGCTGATAGATGAGGAGAGACTGGAGTTGTGAGCCGCCATGCCTCGGGAAGAATCCGCTCCATGGGTATTCGTCCAAGGCGGTGTACTGTCTCGCTGTCGGTCTCTTCGCCGAGGCCGGACTGGATCGGTTTCCAATAGCAGCCGCCGAGCGCATCCGTCAGCGCCGCCGAAAAGACCGTCTTTCCAATCCCTGTGTCAGTGCCCGTGACGACGATTCGGAAGCTCACGGCTGCCCCTCGGCCATAACCGTTGCCAATCGCTCGAACACTTGGGACACGGTCGGCGCATCGACATTGAGTGTGACGGCTATACGAAGGCGTGCTGTATTGGCTGGAACTGTGGGGGGCCGGATAGCTCGTATATCGAATCCATTGGCTTGCATCTGTTCCGCTATGTGCAAGGTGCGGGCATTGTCACCGATGATGACCGGAAGAATCTGAGAGCCGCTACCTTCGCATCCGAGATGGCTGAATCTCTGTTCATTGGCGTAGGCGATCAACGTCTGGAGCTTTTCGCGTCGCTCCGGCTCCTCGGAGATAATTTTCAATGCCTCTCGGACTCCTGCTGCTGCGAGCGGTGAGGGAGCGGTGGCATAGATGAAGGGACGGGCGTGATTCACGAGATAGTCGCATAGAATGCGACTCCCTCCGATGAGCGCACCTGACACGCCAAGCGCCTTTCCGCAAGTATGAAGCACGACAACATTGTCACGTCCTTCCAATCCGGCGGCGAAGCCACGGCCATTTGTGCCGTGAACCCCTGTTGCGTGCGCTTCATCAATCAGAAGAAACCCGTCATACCGGTCGGCGACATCTGCAAGCTCCAGGAGAGGAGCCCTGTCTCCATCCATCGAATAGAGACTTTCAACCGTGATCCAGGGATGCCCTTTGCCGCCGGCGTCGCGCCATTTGCGAATCGTGTCTTCAAAGGCATTGAGGTCATTGTGGGCTACAGCAACCGCTGTTGCTCGGCCGGCGCCTATCCCGGCATGGGCGCTCGCGTGAACCAGTTCGTCATACACAATCAGATCGTCGCTCTGAGGCAGTGTTGCAAGAATCGCCATATTGGCGGTATAACCGCTGCCAAAATACAACATCCTTTCGGAACCAAAGAAAACGGCCGCTTCCTCCTCCAGTGCTTCGTGCTCGGGATGATTGCCGCGAAGGAGCCGCGATCCACCTGCACCAACCGGCACGCCCCGGTCCAGCGCGCAAATCACACCGGCGCTCATTCTGGGTGATCCGGCGAGACCGAGATAATCGTTCGACGTGAAGTCGTAGCCGCTTGCTTTGGACAGCCTGCGCAGCCGCCCTTTCCGTTCGAGCTGTTCCAATGTGGTTTTGTAGCGTGCCAGCCGCTGTGGCATCATTTGGCCGTAACCGGAGTCTCCGCCACGATTCCGAGTCGACCAAGAAGACTGGTATCCCGGTCAGCTCCGGGGTTCTCAGCTGTAAGCAGCGTGTCCCCGACGAATATCGAGTTGGCACCCGCAAAGAAACAGAGAGCCTGCAGTTCGTCGGACATGTTCTTTCTGCCGGCGGACAGACGCACATGCGATTGCGGCATGAGGATGCGGGCAAGTGCGATGATCCGGATGAATTCGATCGGATCGACCGGTGTTGCGTCGGCAAGTTTCGATCCTGGAATCGGAATGAGCATATTGATCGGCACACTCTCGGGCGGCGATGGCAAATTAGCCAAGGTCAACAGCATGTCGATGCGGTCTTCCGCGGTTTCGCCCATCCCGATAATGCCGCCGGCGCACACCTTGATCCCTGCCTGGCGGACATTGTTCAACGTTTCGACACGATCTTCGAATTTTCTGGTGGTGATGATCTGCGGGTAGAACCGCTCGGAGGTATCGATGTTGTGGTTGTAGTAATCGAGTCCGGCCGCGGCAAGGGATTCGGACTGTTTGGGGGACAGCATGCCAAGTGTCATGCACGTCTCAAGGCCGAGTGCTTTCACGCCCCTTACCATGGCGACAACCACATCCATATCGCGTTGCTTCGGACTGCGCCAGGCGGCCCCCATGCAGTAGCGGGTAGCGCCTCCTGCCTTAGCATTGCGTGCCTCGCCGATTACATCATCGACATCCATCAGCTTCGAAGCGGCGAGTCCGGTGGGGTAGCGCGCGGATTGACTGCAATAACCGCAATCTTCAGAACATCCCCCGGTTTTTATGCTGAGTAATTTGCTCAGTTGTATTTCATTTGGGTCAAAATTCTCCCGATGAATGGAATGTGCCCGGAAGAGCAGATCATTGAACGGTAATTCGTAAAGCGCCCGAGCGTCCGCTGTCGCCCAGGAGCCACACTCAAACGAAGAGTGCCGCGTTGCGTCAGAATTAACGGCAGGCATTATCAGTTCTTGTTTCAAAGGCACACCAAACCTCCGGGAAACCACAAGAGTGGTCTATCGATAATAGATTGTCGAGCTGGCCAACTTTCTCGTCCAGCGTCATCTGCTTGAGCAAAATCTCCGCTTTTGTTTGGCGCCGGCGCTGAATGGATCCGTTTGAACATGGGCCGCACAGTTCACCATCGAACATGAAGCCCGAAGCAGGGCGGCGGCAGAACACAGCTTGAAGATCAAGGTTTTTTTCCTCACCAATGGAAATAAGTGACTGCGCAGCAACTATGAATCGTTGCTGCGGCCTTGACAATGCATGCATGGTGTTGCATGGTTAATACATGATTGTGCATGGTTCTGCCAGGGTCGGCAAGAACTCGTCTCTTCCGGCAGACCGGGAGAGACGGATTCTCGATCGCCTCAGCCGGGACGGGCAGGTGAACGCCACCGACCTGGCAGGAGAGTTCTCGACATCAGAAGACACGATTCGCCGCGACCTGCGCGAACTCGCCGCGCGTGGTCTTTGCCAACGGGTCTACGGTGGTGCGGTGGTGACTTCGCCCGCTTCAACGCCGATCGCGGTGCGCGTAGGCCAGTCGAATGATCGGAAAGAGGCATTAGGGAGAACGCTGGCGACGCTGCTTCGACCGATGCAGTTCGTTTACATCGACGCCGGATCTACGAATCTGGCGTTTGCCCACGTGTTGTCCCACGATTTCCCTCTCACCGTGGCCACGCACGATCCCGCGATTGCGGCCTGTGTCATGGGAAAGTCCGCGATCAAGCTGCTGTTGATTGGCGGTCCGGTCAATCGGGAGGTTGGAGCTGCCCTCGGGGGCCGGGCCATGCGTGACGTTGCGGCTATGCGCCCAGACCTGCTCATACTCGGCGTGTGCTCCATCCATGCGAACGAAGGGATAGGAGTGTTCGATGCCGAGGATGCCGAAATGAAGAGGACGTTGATTCAGACGGCGGGTTCAGTAGCCGTGGCGGTGCTGAATGAAAAGCTCGAGTCCGTTGCCGCACACAGGGTGTCGGAAATCGATTCGATTGCCGATGTGGTGGTGGAAACCGACGCGCCGGCCTCCGCGATGATGGCACTTTCAGAGAAAGGATTGCGGCTTCATAAGGCTGGGCCCGCAACGCACTGAAATAGCGATCACGCTCCCGATCGGGGAATTCGCCCCGCCCAACCGGAAGGAAGATGATCATGAAGGGCATCAGCAGGAAGCGGGTCTTCGTCACAGGCGCTACCCAGGGAATCGGAAGAGCGGTCGCGGAACGCTTCCTCGAAGAAGGGGCTAGTGTGCTGCTGACGGATGTAACGTCAGACACGGTTATCAACGACGTGGTCGATTCCCTGGAAGACCGCTTTCCCGGGCTCGCCTTTGGCAAGCGTGTCGATATTACCGATGAGAAGCAGGTCATCGCGGGCTTCGAGCACATGAAGGACGCCCTTGGCGGGTGCGACATCCTGATCAACAACGCGGGCATCAACCGGCAGAACCCCTCCCACGCATTTACTGCAAGCGACTTCGATCAAGTGCTCGCGGTCAACCTTCGCGGCGCGTTTCTTTGCAGCCGAGAGGCCCTGAAGCTGTTTGTCGAGCAGCGGTTTGGAATTATTCTGAACAACTCTTCCAATCACGAGATGGTCCCGAAGCCTGAGTTTGTGGCTTACTCGGTGAGCAAGGGCGGTCTGGGCAATCTCACACGCACTTTGGCGCTGGAATATTCGGATCGCGGCATTCGTGTGAACGCGGTCGCGCCTGGAGCGACGATCACGCCGCTCAACGCTTCGTGGAAGGATGATCCGGTGATTCGGAAGAGAGTGGAGAGTCACATCCCTCTCGGCCGTTCAGCGTCGGCAGAGGAGATCGCTGGAGTCTTCGCTTTTCTAGCGAGCGATGACGCCGCTTACATCACGGGGCAGACTCTGTATGTCGATGGCGGAATCACGCTGCACACCGATTTCAAAAGCAACTGGTCGTCGTAAGAAGCGGGCGAAGCGAGGCCTTCGTTTTGCAGCACCTGAAAGGAACCTCAATGCGCCGCTGGGCTCATGGCGCGAGTATGGCCATCATCCGCGAATGCTTGCGCACACTGTTGCTTTCGTTGCTTCTTGCCGCAGCTGTAGATGCCTGGGGTCAAACGCCTGCCCCGGCGTGGCGCGGCGTGCTCGAGGACGACACCGCCCAACCCATCGCACAAGCGAGAGTGAAACTCGACGCGGGGAATCAACACAAAGAGGCAGCGACCGACCAGGACGGAGCGTTCCTCTTTGACTCGCTGCTTGCGAAAACTTACCACCTTTCCGTGAATGTAAACGGGCGAGTATATCGAAGCTCGGCCGAGATCAAGATTCCGGCGCAGACAGCGACAGTCACGCTTACGCTCCGGGCAGATGGTGGATTAGACGTTGGTGTTCAGCAGGAGAAGGCAGCGGCCGGTGGCGAACGATTGACCAGCAAGGCTGTCAGCGAAATCCCTCTTAATAAGCGAGACTTCAGCCAACTGCTTCTGCTGGCGGCAGGGACGGCTGCCGATTCGAGCGGGACCTCCAACTTCACCCAGCAGTTCGCGATCAATGGGCAGCGCGGGGTCGAAGCAGTATTTGCGCTCGACGGTGCAGATTCGAGCGATCCGGAGCTTGGCGGAGGTACGTTTACCAACTTCAACGTCGACGCCGTGCTCGAACTTCAGTCTCTCTCCGGCGTGATGCCCGCAGAGATTGGCCGGGGCGCCTCAGGCTTCACCAACGTCGTCACCCGGTCCGGCGCGAACGCGCTCCACGGGTCCGTGTTTGAGTTCCTGCGAAACTCGTCTCTGGACGCGCGTAACTATTTTGACTACTCCTCACCGGCGAGTCCTGGACGCATCCCGCCATTCAAGCGAAACGAATTTGGCTTTACCAACGGTGGGCCGATTCTCCTCCCTCACGTCTACGACGGCCGCGGCAAGGCCTATTACTTCGGGGAGTATCAGGGCTTCCGTCAAGTCCTCGGCACGACGCAGGTCCTTTCAGTGCCTACGGCGCAGCAGCGAGCAGGGGTAGACACGAGCGCCTTCCCGGGCGATACGCTCATCGTGCCAGTGAACAGTTCCATCGCAGCGGTGCTCGCTCGTTACCCGCTTCCTAACTTCCCTGGAGGCTCGTTTGGAGCGAATACGTACGCCACCTCCTCCAAGGTTGTGACCAATGCCGATCAGTTTTCTATTCGGATCGACTACCAGTTTGGGCCGAAGGATCACATCTTCGGACGTTTCACGCTGGACAATCTCAACGGCCCGATCACGAACCCCGACCAGACCGCCATCGACCCGAACTTCGGCGTGGAGTATGTCGACAGGCAACGAAATGGAGTTGTTACCTGGACGCGTACGGTCTCGCCGCGCCTGGTCTTCGAATCGTCATTGAGCGTGCAGCGGACAACGCCGTCCTTTCCCACGACCGACACCACCGACCCCGCCATCAAGTTCAACGATGCTTTGTTCGAGCCAGTGAATGCGCCGGGAGGATCAGTGACTCGGGCCACTGGCAATCTGTTTCAAGGCCGGGAAAACGTGTCGATGACCACAACCAGCCACGCTTTCAAAGCTGGTGTAGACGTGCGCCTGAACCGGGATTCCACTTATTTCGGCATATCGCCGAACGGCGAGTACGATTTCGGCGGCGGCACGTCGTACTCGCCGGTTGAGATCGCGTCACAGAGCGGCGCGCACAATATCTATGCCGGCGATCCGCTGCCCGACACGCTGTCGGCTCTGCTCACTGGCAGCCCTTTTGCCTACACTCGGGCCGTAGCCCCCTCGTACTTCTCCAATGGGCAGAACATCGGTCCTGCCGCCGTGAGCCGCAGCGCCTTCGAGTTTTATGCCCAAGACTCCTGGAAAGCCACCCCGCGGATGGTACTGAACTATGGCTTGCGCTACGAGCTCTACACACCCATCTCTGAGCGCGCCAAGCGCAACTCCGGAGTTTACCCGGCGCCGGATGGCGGCCAGGAGTTCCTGATTAATCCTCAGCCCCGTTATCGGAGTGCGATGAACAATTGGGCCCCGCGTGTCGAGCTCGACTACCGCTTCAGCGATCACTTGCGGGCCCATGCCGGGGCGGGATTAACCACCATCCCACCCAACATCTGGCAGGATAACTACCTGGCCAGCAGCCTTCCCTTTGTCTTCTATCCGCGGGTCACAGCAGCTCCGGGGGCACAGATCTCATATGGCTTCCAGATCAGCCCTTCACAACTGCCGCGCGTCTACACCCCTGCCGGAGCGGACATCTTTGCGAACGGAACGAACGATGTGCCGGCGAACACCGTGCTTGATGTAGCGAGGCTGGAGCAAGACATCGCATCGCTATCCGGTCAGCCCTCGCCGCTCAACGTGCAAGGAATCAGCCGGGAATTCGGAAACGCGGGACTCGGAACCTGGACGCTGGGGCTGGAGCGTTCGCTCGGAAACGTCAC
>JBAVQC010000211.1:0-13830 GCA_049693715.1 Acidobacteriaceae bacterium
GCTCCGTTTTCTAGCTCTTTCTTGTAGTTTTTGACGATCTGCTCTTGAACTCCGATGTCACTCAACATCTGTAGCTGTAGCTTTGCTAGCGCTGTCTTGTTTCCTTGTCGCTTACGACTTAAATAAAGATAGTCTTCCAATATGTCGATGAAGTCGTGCGCTGCAAGCCTTACGGAACCCAGCAGGCCGTGGTGATTTCGAGGGTCGCCTTGACTTACTCTCCACGTGAATGCTCTACGGTACTTGCTCGCCGTGAGTATAAAATCGTTCTCGCCATTGTGTCCAGATCCATCCATACACAGAATTATATGGCGTTGGATTCAGGGCCACTGCGGAACAGGCATGGGACGTTAGCTCGTGATCAGCATTTATCCTGCCGCCTGCTGTGTTGTTCGGGAGGCTTTTTGGGGCGAAGCGCGAAGCCACTCATTGAGACGCGGGCACTTGGACGAATAGTTAATTAGCCTTGATCGAAAATGCCTCGGGGCGGGATGCTGAGGATGCCTCGGATTGCTCAGCCGGGGAGTTGGTTACACGGCGAAGAGCCTGGATGTGCGCTAAATACGGAAGGGTATTGTGTTAGCGTGTGGAATGTCGAGAAGGACTACCGGGAACCGAACGGATGTAGATCGTGATTCAGGCGGAGTTTGAAGAAAAATCCTACGAAGCACCGCTCTACAACCAGCTTGAGCGCGGGAATTCGTTTATCTTCACGCCCGGCCAAGTGCTGGAGAATACGCTCGGCTTCGACCGCGGCCTCTTCGTCGCGCAGGCAGCGCTGTGGCAGACGCTAGGATACAAGAGCCCGTTGCGCGGAGCCGCCCTTGCCTATTACGACTGGCCGTACGCATGGGGGCCTAGTGAGCCAAGAAAGCAGCTGCCACGGTTTCGGCTGAACCTGTTCCTGCAAGCTAAGCGGCCAACTTATTATGAGCGGCGTCCAAAGTCCCTGCGCACGATAACAGCGGTCGGCGCTCCACTATGGGCGTTCCGCATCTCGCCGGACCAGCAGCGGCTGCTGGAAGTGTTGACCGAGACGACGCGCGGTAAGGCCCATGTCGCTTATGCGTCAGCGGCTTTCCATACCTATTCCTCTCTCTTCACGCACACCAAGCGCCGAACTGTTGTTCAGAACTCGACGTTTCCATCGGTGGATGTGCTGTCGGGGCATGACGCGTGGTACTACCAGGTGCCAGGCGCGCAAGGGGCGGCAAATCCCGATCCCGAAAGCATCGAACAGCCGTCCCTGCTCGACCGCATCGGCACGCTCGCGCGCGAAACGGAGCCGCTCGAAGGCGGCGATCTGACTTGGCTTGATCGGCTCGCTCGTGAAGCTATCGCATCGGCAGGGAGCGCTGAACGGAGCCTTTTGGGCGTGAGCGCGCATTTTTTCGACGATCTGCAGACGCTGGAGCGTCTTGCCGAACAGAACGACTTACCCCAGACGATGCTGGCCTACGCGCAGATCAATCTGTTTACGAGTCGTTTCGATCTGAACTGGCTGGTAGTCGCCGATGTGCAATAAGACCTTGCCGGAATCCGAATGGCGCTCGCGACGCCAGCCCGCGCTGTGCTGCTTATCCCTCCGCGGCAATATGGAACGAACATAGGTTCCGGTAGACCGCGGCCAGTTTCAATGACTCCGGCGTAGACGGTGGAGCGAACATCGAGACGCCTTAGGTCATGCCGATGCAAAAACATAGCAGATCCAGCAATGTGATCAGGCGCAGGAAATTGATAGCCTGACCAAAATCATCAAAAAGTCCATGCAATATCCCGTGCCGGTTGAATTCATTGGGGCCGATAAAGCGCTTGGTACTCTCCAGCAGCCGGTCACGCACAAAGTCGCGGAACGCTTCAAGCATCACGAGACGTTCGCCATAGCAGTGCTGCGATTGTATTTCCCGATCAACAAACGCCTGCAGTTCGACGTTCAGCCCCTTGGTTCCCGGGCCGACATCGCGATTCTGGCTGGACGCGACTTTCCGGATGATGCCCTCGATTACCGGAAGAAGGCCGGTAACCGCATTGAAGGTGTAGCCGCAAAAGTAGGTGCGAATCGATTGGTCAATCTGGCGGGCGAAATCCCGCACATGGAGGATCTTGCTGTACCGTTCGAGATACATCGCTGCGAGGTAATCCCCCGTGTAAGCGGCAGCAAGTCTTTCGCGGACTATTGCTAGCTTGGCATCCTGAGTCGGTGCGCGCTTGACTGCCCCGGCCAAGGGACTGAGAAAACCTCCGAGTGGAAGATAAGGAGGAATCGGCCAGCCCACTTCCTTGAACGCGTCGGCGAGGTACTGTGCGTACTCTCTATTGGTATTTTCGTCGCTGGGCATCGCTAAATCCTAATGCCTGGCAGCCAAATCCTGGACTCTAGAGGAATTGTTCAACCTCGTATCTCTCATAGCTACTCGCCTATTGCGATGGTGATTGTCCCGTCCCGTAAAGAGCTATGCGGGCGATAGCACCGCGGAAACATTTACCCCCTCAAAATTATGCCTCGCGCAAGCAAACCAGCTCACGGCAGCTGAAGGAGACCTTCGAGGGCTTCTAGTTCGAGACCTGCCTTTCACAGCATGAGGCCATTCCGGGCTGATTACTGAGGAATCAGGTTCAGGGGTTTGTCTGTCATCTTCAGGTGACCGAAAAGCTCGTTCCCTAAAGCTCTCTCTATGGGTGAAGAGGGCGGAGTAGGAGAAGACACAAGACCGACCTCGTAGCTGGTACCATTGTTCCGATCGATGATAAGCAGGCAGTTATTCTTTCTGTAAAACGCCGCTGCTCCTATCAGCAACCTGTGCTTTCGATTTTCCAGTTCCTGCGGATCGAGCCCGGCACTAGAGCCCAGGACATAAACCCATTCGGGCCGAGTATCCACATGAGTCGCTTTGTACATAAACGTGTCCGCGGCCTGGCGCCTTTCCATGGTTTCAGAAAAGGCCTGCCCAATTTCAGCGCGTTCGCGCAAGCGCAAATCCGCCAAGACTGCTTGTAATCTCAGGTATCCTTTGCGGTTCTCTGGATCGTCGTATCGCGCGGCATCCTCCTCCGAAAGGCCCGCAGCATAATCCTTTCGGCGTGTTGAGAGCTGCGCGGCCACATGCTCGATTAGGTGACTGTATTGATCGTGGTCCCATTTCGCGCGCAGTGCCCGACTAAGATCAGGCTGCCTTGCTGCAACCACCACCGCTGCATCCGCCTTGCCCACACACCCAGCTAGGCTCCCTTCCTGCAGGTAATAAAACTCAAGAAGTGCTCGCTCGTCGCCAATCGTCCGAAGGTCCTTGAAGGGAAGGCTCCTTCTCGCGTCGAGGTACGCCAGAATTTCCGGCACTGTCCTGAGTTCTTGTGCCAGGTGCAAAAAATCGTTCAGGGAAAGATACGTGATCGCGGCACCCTTATATTCCAGCGGGAGATCGGTCGCTTGCGGGTTCAAATCTACGGCATTGAAAGTCTCCGTGAGGACAAGACCGTGGGAGATCGGCGGCAATCCTTCAGGAAGGTCAACCCTTCCTCGCCGTGGATGTTTGCACCACATGAGCCGTTTAGGCTCTCGAAGCGCTCCCCGGAGCTGCGAAACCGCGTCGCAGGTCTTCTTAAGTACCCATGATGCATTTCTTGCAGTATCACGACTGAACGGGTCTTGTTGTGTCTTCTGCGAAATCAGGACGCCAACGCCAGGGTAGTGAATGAGGAAATCAGCTACCTCCTTCTGGGTAACGTCATTCGTCTGAACGCTGTGAAAAACAAATTCGGAAATCAGCGGCAAGGATAGAAAATCCCTCACGTATTCCTCGGCCCAATCTCCTCGGTTCGTCGGCTCTTCCGCCATAAATTTGGTTCCTTTTGTTAAGTGTAGGCCTGACCGACGTGTGCGCAAGCCGAGGTTTTTGCACAAAGGCTCTAAGAGCCCTAGAGTGATTTTCCACTTGTCCGAGTAGTCCGCAATTCGGACAAGTGGCTCACTGCGCTGGCGAAAAGCAGGGTTTCGAGCCACTTAGAGCCGATCCGGGCCGCCATACTCGCGCTTTTTGCGAAATGTGACTTCAGGGAACCGTAGCGACGATGCAGGTTTACTTCATGCTCTCAGCGTGGCTGGGGAGATTTCTCTGCTGTCTCGTCGTTCGCTGCATCCGTTTCGCACAACCTGTCACTTATCGAGTCTGGCGGTGACAGCCTGCCGTCGAATTGTTGTCTGCGGCTCTTGCTCTTCGTTCATTCCGTCTGCAGCGTTCCTTCACGAAGGCGCCAACCGAGCATCTATAAGATATCCATATGCGGAAACTCAAAGTCATCGAACACATCTCGCTCGACGGCGTCATGCAGACCACCAGCAGCGGCCCGGAGGACGATTTCCCGTACGGCGACTGGACCGCGCCGTATCGCTCGCCTGCCGGGTTACAGATCGTAACCGAGATGTACGGGGAAACCTGCGACTTGCTGGTTGGCCGCCGAACCTACGACTTGTTGGCGAGTTTCTGGCCAAAAGCGCCAAAGACTCCAATGGCGGACCGTCTGAATGCGGCGACGAAGTACGTCGTAACTCACAGGCCAGAGAGTCTGGAATGGGGTCCGTTCGAAGCCATTGGATCGGACGTCGCGGACAGCGTTCGCCGCATCAAGGCCAAGAAAGGCCCGGAGCTGATCGTGCCGGGCAGCTCAACGGTGGCCACCTTGCTGCTCGAGCACGGGCTGGCAGACGAGGTGGTTCTGCTGGTCAACCCTATCGTGCTGGGCAAGGGCAACCGCTTTTTTGCGGGCGGATCGCTGCCACGGGGATTTGCGCTGGGCAGCACGAAGGCTATGCCGTCGGGCATACTCGTCAACGTCTATAAGCTGATTCCAACGCTGGCCGAAGAGGCCGTCTCGCGCGCCAAGCTGGATCGTGAAATCGAGATCGCCCGCGAGGTGCAGGAGCGCTTGTTCCCGCAGACGCTTCCTGACGTTGCGGGCGTGGAGATGGCCGCGCGCTGCAGACCTGCCCAGGCCGTCGGCGGCGACTACTACGACCTCATCGACATCCGCGACGGCTCGCCGGCCGAAGCAGGCTGTGCGGCCGGCGAAAAGTTTTCTTTGGCCGACGGGACAACCGCGCGCGGCTGCGACCGCCTGGGTATCGCGATTGGCGACATCAGTGGCAAGGGCATCTCCGCCGCGCTGTTGATGGCAAGCCTTCACGCCAGCCTGCGCGGTCAAGTGCTGAGTGGCGCTGGCGATCTGGGGGCCAAGATGGCCAATGTCAACCGGCTTCTCTACGAAGCGTCCGGCTCCAGCCGTTATGCCACGTTCTTCTACGCCGAACTGGACTGCGACTCGCGCACGTTGCATTACGTCAACGGCGGACACAATCCTCCTGCGGTGCTGCGCAAGGAGGATGGCACCTGGCGAGTGTTTCGACTGGGAGACGGCGGCCCCGTCGTAGGGCTGCTTGCCGGCGCGAGCTACAGGCAGCAGATGCTTTCCCTGCTCCCCGGCGATATTTTGCTGGCATTTACTGACGGCATCAGCGAAGCGATGAACTCCGCAGAAGACGAATGGGGTGAAGACCGGATGATCGCCGAAGCGCAAGCGCACGCGGGCATGAACGCTGCGGAGCTGCTGCAGCACTTGTTTCGTGCGGCCGACGCCTTTGCCGCCGGCACGCCCCAGCGCGATGACATGACGCTAGTCGTGCTGCGGCTTGGGCTGGTTTGAGACCTGCTCCTGAAAGCCGATCCCGAGGGGCCTGCCCTCATCTTCTATGCAGATGTACAACACGGGTTTCATTTCACTTTCTACTCCTTCCGTGCTACTGCAACACACATGCTGTCCCCAAATTCCCTAAAACTTCCCTGAAAAGTACGTAGATCGACCTTCTTCCGCCCGGTGATCTAAAATCGACCCGGGCCGCTGGAAAATAAGCTATGAGCCGAGTCCTCATCATCGACAGTCAAACCCCGGTCAGCCACGAAATCGGTGAACTGCTCACCGCCGCTGGTTTACCGATCGAGTATGCCGCCGGCCACATCGATGCACTCCACCGCCTGCGCTGCCGGATGTTCAGCGTCATCATCACCAGCGCGGAAGGGGTCATCGAAGAGGCCCTCGCCCTCATCCAGGAGATGAGGCTCATTCGTCCTAATTTGAAGTGCATCGTGCTGGCGCCTTACACCACACCGGACAAAGTCATTGCGGCGCTTCGCGCGCGCGTCTTCGGATGTTTTACGCCTCCGTTCGAGGCTCACTCGATCTTCTGCGTCGCGCTCAACGCGGCTACCGGCAACGAGTCAAACGAAGACATTGAAGTCCTCTCCGCGCGTCCGGGCTGGGTCGCCGTTCGCGTCAACTGCCGTCTGGCCACCGCGGACCGCCTCATGTCCTTTGCCAGAGAGTTTGCCGCGCAGCTGCCCGAGACCGCGCGTCAGGAGATCATGCTCGCGCTGCGCGAGATCCTGATGAACGCGATGGAGCACGGCGCTAAGTTCAATCCCGATCAGGTGGTCGAGGTGAACGCCATCCGGACTGCGCGCACCATGACTTTCCGCGTACGCGATCCGGGAGCGGGATTCCGCAAGGAAGCCATCACCCACGCAGCCTATGCGAACCCGCCCGGCGAGCTCACAGCACACACTCTACAGCGCCACCAGCAAGGCATGCGCGCCGGAGGCTACGGCATGCTCCTCGCCGCTGGCACCGTTGACGAGCTCATCTACAACGAGACGGGAAACGAAGTCATCCTCATCAAGTACCTGGATCAGCCTGCTCAGAAGTCGTAATCAGCAACGCAAATAGTAACATCGCCGGTCTGGTGCTTGCTGGGGGACGCAATACATATTCCCTACCGAAATTTAAGCATAAACACTGGCCGACATATCGTTACTAATCCTCAACTGCATCCGGCGCCCTGGCAGACTCGAAGCGGGTTCTTCTTCTATAGAATCAAGGGAACGAGCAGTGGCGGCAGCCGGGGAGCGGACGATATGATCTATCGGCGATTCGGAAGCACTGGGGTGCAAATTTCCGCTATTGGGGTGGGTGGTCATCATCTTGGCGATGTACCGACGTTGGACGAGGCGATCCAGCTCGTCCACGAGGCGACAGACGCCGGCATTACTTTCTTCGACAACGCCTGGGAGTATTACAACGGCAAGACGGAGACCATCCTCGGCAGGGCGCTCCGGGACGGGCGCCGCGAAAAGGTGTTCCTGATGACAAAGGTCTGCACCCATGGGCGAAGCGGCAAATTAGCGATGCAGATGCTCGAAGAGTCGTTGCGGCGGTATCAAACGGATTATCTGGACCTCTGGCAGATCCATGGCATCGTCTACGACAATGACCCAGAGTTGGCCTACGCCAAAGGTGGCGTCCTGGAGGCATTTGATCAAGCCAAAAAAGAAGGGAAAGTCAGATTCGTCGGCTTCACCGGTCACAAGGATCCTGCATTTCACCTGAAGATGCTTGAGTTCGGTTATCCATTCGACTCTGTGCAGATGCCGCTTAATCCCTTCGATGCCAACTTCCACAGCTTTGAGAAGCAGGTCTTGCCCGAGGTCAATCGGCGAGGCATGGCAGCGCTAGGCATGAAGAGCATGGGTGGTACCGCCTGGGGGATAAAAGCCGGCGTTGTCGAGGCTGAGGAAATGTTGCGTTACGCGATGAGCCTGCCCGTAGCGACAACCATTTGCGGCATGGACTCGCTGAACGTGCTGCACCAGAACTTGCGCGTTGTGCGCGACTTTCAGCCGATGACTGAGAGCGAGATGGAGGCCTTACGCGCCCGCTCCGCGCCGACAGCGGCTGACGGCCGCTTCGAACCATACAAAGTATCGTTGCGGTATGACAACCCGATGACCCGTATGCCCCATGGATTTCCCTTTGACCACACTCAAAGAGAGGTCACAGAGATGTTCGATCAGGTGGGTGGGCCCTGGTTAGTGCCAGAGACAACCCCGGAAACGTCGAGGAGGTAAAAATGACGAACAACGGCGCTGACCAGATTCCTCGCAGGCCGCTCGGACAAACGGGCGATCAAGTCTCGATCATCGGTCTTGGCGGATATCATCTCGGGACAGTGCAATCGCGCGAGTTGGCCGTTCGCCTGGTTCAAGAAGCGGTGGACGAGGGAGTGACTTTTTTCGACAATGCATGGGAGTACAACGACCACCGCAGCGAAGAATGGATGGGGCTTGGTTTACAGGGCAGGCGCGATAAGGTGTTCTTGATGAGTAAGGTTTGCACCCACGGCCGAGACAAGAAGGTCGCCATACAACAGTTGGAGGAGTCCCTGAAGCGGTTGGGCACCGATCATTTGGACTTATGGCAGATTCACGAGGTCATTTATGAGAATGACCCAGAACTGCATTTCGCAAAGGGTGGTGTCGTCGAGGCCTTAGATGAAGCGAAAAAGCAGGGCAAGGTTCGTTTTGTGGGCTTCACCGGACATAAGAGCCCGGCGATACATCTCAAGATGCTGGCGCACGATTACCCGTTCGACACCGTCCAAATGCCGCTCAACTGTTTTGACGCGACCTACCGTAGCTTCGAGCAGCAGGTGCTTCCTGAACTTCAGCGGCGGGGGATTGCGGCGCTCGGCATGAAGAGCCTCGGGGGCGACGGCCAGCCGATCCAATATGGCGTCGTGAGAGCGCAAGAGGCACTGCATTACGCAATGAGTCTGCCGGTCGCAACCACAATTTGCGGTATCGACTCGCTGGACTCGCTGCACCAGAACGTGGGAATCGCGCGCGGGTTCAATCCAATGTCGCCTGAAGAGATGCAGGCGCTCCGTGAGCGCTGCAGACCTTCTTCGGGTGATGGCCATCTCGAACTGTTCAAAACAACGAAAAAATACGACGGCAGGATTGGGCGAGAGCAGCATGGTTATCCGCCGCCGGAACAACTCCCGCTATGAGCCGTTACAAGTTAGAACTCAAAGCTGTAAGGGATGGGTTGCCAGAATCCAACCAAAAGCGCTTATGTGACGATAGCATGATTGGTCCTCAGAAACGATAGGACTCTATCGGAGCTGCGCCGAGACGAAAATCAGCGGCCGGAGCAGTGCCGGTTGGGCAGTTTCGATAGAGCCGTTTCAAGTGGGTCGCTCGCGTTTGCGGCGGCCTTTAGGAGGAGAGCCATGAATCGTGAATTGGCATTGAAGATCGTGCTGGCGGTGGTGGGATTGCTCTTTATCGCTTTGGGCTACCCCATGGTGGTGTTTATCCGACTAGAGCCTGCGCTTTCTATGCAGTTCAGCTTGTATGTCACACTGGGCGTATTTCTACTTTTAGCCATTCGCGATCCGTCGGCAAGTCGCAGCGTGATTGCCTTCACAGCATGGTCGAGTTTCGCTCATGCCGCGCTCATGGGTACCCAGGCGTGTCGCAACATGGTCGCACGTGGAGAACTGATCGGGGTGGCTGTTCTTGTGATCATCGGCGCCGTCTTAATCGCGCTCGCGCCATCGAAGCAGCTTCTGGAGTCACCGTCACAACCGAGCCAACCCGCGACACCTCGTCTCGGGCAGTCACGATAGAGTCCTAACGTTTTCAGGGCGCGCCGATGCGCCGTTTTATCAAATCAGTTGAGGTCAAACACCAAGGCTTCGATATTTCGCTGAGCTGGCGTGATAACAAGACCCAATTGATCGTGAAGACGTTTTAGAAAATCGTTCGCAGCTCCTTTAGTACTCTCCACGCGAAAGTTAAATTCCCCCTCCAGGTTCGTCTCATTGACGACCAGGTGGTCCAGTTGGGCTTCCAACATGTGGCAGAACTCGTCTGCCCTACCGTCGATAGACACGCTACGGATTGCGTTGATACTCAAGGGCTTCATTCCCTCCAATGCCTCATCGAGACCGCCTACAGTCTCAAATCCGACAACGGAACTCTCACTATAGCCTCCCATTCCTTCGTGGAATCGGGGGTGGAGGGCTGGCGGCTTGTGATTCGCTACAGCGGTGACAACATACACGTTGACCAGGCGATTCTCGCGTCTCGCAGTAAGATGGAAATGATCCTGGAGCCCCTGCTTAAAGCGATCGTTCATCTTCTCCCAGTCTTCCCGCTCGGGTAGCATGAGAGCGAAGTCAAAGTGAGTTTCGTCATCAAGGGAGGCGTGGAGAGAGACACGAATCGGGTTGACATTGTAGAGATACGCGATCGCGTCTTTGAGGGTATAGCCTCGCAGAGCCCTGAAGTCATCGCCACCGAAGTTGCCGCGGTCTTCTCCCTGAGAGGGTGAAACGTGGAGCGTATAGGATGGCGGGAAGTTCGGTTTGTTCTCATCGGGGCGCAGCATCCTGTGCGGCTCTGCGTTTAGAACCACCTCCCCGCTCTCGAGAAACGCCTTCATGGTTGCTCGGGTCGGTCGTGTTGTCGTGATCTGCCCCTCCAGCGCCGCGTTCACTTCCGACTCGCTTGGTGGAAATCCCAGGTTCCCAAAACCGATGATCTTCCCATCCGCGCCGATGAACACAGTCTCAGGTTGATCCAGGCCGTAGGCCTTGCCCGTCTGCCCGGCCGGGTCATGAAATACCCAGCCCTTTATCGGATGCAGGCTAAGCCATGGCAGCAGTGTTGACTCCTTTTCCCCACTTACAAGAAGGAACTGAACCCCCTTTCCGGCAAATGCGTCGACCAGGGAGTTCCACATTGTGATTGTCTGCAGATTCCGCGAAGTGTTGAGATAAATGATCAGTATGGTGAGTTGCCCCGTCAGTTTCGCTGAGTGCCACCGCGCATCGCCGGGTGCGCTCAGCACTTTGGTGAATCGGATGCCGGGTGCCAAATCGCCAGCTTTTAGCCGGATAGTAACGGGTCCGTACAGGCCAATCTGGCCGAAGGCACTCGGCACGACGAAAGCGAGAAGCGGGAGAAGGAATCTTGCGATCATGGGAACAGCCCTCGAGCAGTGTACGAATTTGTTCAATAGACGGGAACCGGCGGGTGGCGCTCCAAAGATCCTCACACGCACTACACATACCACGCAATGTGAGGCGATACTTCATCGCACCGCCAACATACAGTCTCTGTCCATTGGAAGTGACATGACGGGCATCGACCCGCAGTCCGAAAAGTGTTCCATAGGTGCCCGCATCTGCAACTCCAACGGGCCTGTTCTCCGGGGTGCCAGTGGCATTTGGGGCAGCGGATGCTGCGACCATCCGGGCTACGCACGGGTTCATCTGGCTTATCGGCGATCATCTTGTCGAATCGAGCAACGCGAGCCTCGCGGCTGGGGTGGAACCGCCGCGGTCCGGAGAGTTCGGGAAGTCCGACGAGAGCGCCCGCCAGTTCGATCCGGGCTAAGAGCTGGAGGTCGCGATCGGGGATGCGGTCCAGGTACATCGTCGCGTGCGCTCCGAGAAGTTTCCCCGCGCGATACAGGATGGCGCGGAAGCTGTTGGCCGAGTACCAAAATTCTTTGGGCGCAGTATTTGGGTTTTCAGGTGCCGTGTCTTCACGGTAGTGTTCGAGGGCATGCTGGATGGTCGGCTCAAAGTCGCCATCCTTTGCGGCCTGCATCAATCTCTTCTGATACGGAAAGTCCCTTGGGTCGCCGGCCATGATAAAGCCACCGCTGCACGCCTGCCCCGACGCGTTCTTGCGTCGCTCCTCTGCTTCCGCTTGGATCGTCTCCATCCCGGCCGGAAAGCGGCGAACAGCGACGGCGAGTTGTTCGTGCCCGGCAAGCAGCGACTGAGCCATCGGCGCGTCAAGATGCAGAAGGACGGGCCACAATTGAAAGATCGTATTCTCCCTGGCCGAAGTGATGACGATCTCCTCCATGTATCCCGCCTTGGTCAGCTGGTCGGGCTTGTCGAGGGCATCGCGAACGATGTCACGGGCCACTTCCAGGGCCTCCCCCGGGGGGAGCACCTTCCAGTGGTATGGAAAGAGTTGCACGAAGTGTTGGTCACGGCTGACGCGCCATGCTTCGACGGTGCGGCGGAGCAACGCCAGCCGAGTCTCCGGATCTTCCAGCCCGTGCAACAGGTTGCCGATCATTAAGAATGGAAAGGGAGTAACCGCCCCAGGATCCATGGCAAACGTCAGGGCAGCGTCGTGGTGCCCATGTTCGAGCATGACGCGGACGAGAGTATTGGATTCGAAATGGTGGAATCTGCCCGAGCCAGAGATCAGTTGGGGCAGAAGGTCCGGGCATACCGCAGCGGACAACAGGCGAGCCTGTTCCAGAAGAACGTCGCGCTCCGGGCGCGCAAGGCGTCTGATCTCCTCGAGCGCCATCTCGAAGGTGATCCGTGCTTGCCCCGCGTTGCGCTTCGTTTCAACCCGGGCAATGCGCATCCATGCAGCGGCGCGCACGGGCGCCACGGACCGCCCCGCCTGCTTCCGAGCCTCTGCTAAGAGTTCGTCCACCATATGACTGCCTCGACGATCAACCGGCAATGGGATCGTCGCGTCGCACTCGTACTAGGCATGTTAAACCCAGCGCGCCGCCGCAGCGGCTTCGTTCAAGTCGGCCCGGCAGCAGGAATCCCGAGCGAGCGCTCGGCAAGGCAGCCCAGCGAAGCAATCAACGCGAAAGAATCGCTTCGCAAGAGATCTAAAGCACGGTGCAACTCAATCTGATTAGCGACGGTAACGTCGCGGTGAGAACGCGCCAACTGAATCCCCTCCGATGCGAGCCGC
Source organism: Acidobacteriaceae bacterium (assembly GCA_049693715.1). Classification (GTDB taxonomy): domain Bacteria; phylum Acidobacteriota; class Terriglobia; order Terriglobales; family Acidobacteriaceae; genus PALSA-350. Next base: position 12,633 of record JBAVQC010000211.1, read on the forward strand.
ACACCAACGTCCCACGGTAAAGATCTGCCCTTTTATTGCTACGATTTTTATCGTTGACATACGATTTATATCGTAGTATGTTGCTTGACATGACCTCTCGCCCCCGCAAGCAACCGCCTATGACACTTCCAACCGCCGCTGAGCTCGACATCCTTGCTGTTCTCTGGCGCCTGGGAATGGCGACTGTAAGGGAAGTTCACGACGATCTCGGCAAGGACAACCGCTACACCACGACGCTGAAGACGATGCAGTTGATGACGGAAAAGGGTCTGCTCATTCGCGGCGAACGTTTCGGAGCGCATGTTTACAAGGCCAGCGTCCCGAAGGAGCAAACGCAGCGACAGATCGCGGGCGACCTCCTGAAAAGGGTCTTCGGCGGTTCCTCCCGAAGCCTGGTGATAGGTGCCCTGGCGGCGCAGCCGGTCTCGCGCGAAGAGCTGGACGAAATCCGCGTCATGCTGGACACCTTTGCCGGAGAGAAAGAAGGTTCGTAATGAACGCCATGCAAATGCTTTCCTCCGCGGCATGGGTAGAACGCCTCGGATGGACGCTCGTCCACTTCCTCTGGCAGGGCTTAACAATTGCACTCTTATATGCAGCCGCTCGCCGAATTATGGCGCGCAGGTCCAGTCCAAACGGCCGATACCTGCTAGCCTGCGCGGCTCTGGCCGCAATGATGGCCGCTCCGCTAGTCACGTGGTGCCTGATGCAGCAACCGGACGCAAGTCCTGGCGCGGCCTATCACATCCGCAGTATTCCTCCTGCCCCTTCCGCGACCCGTGTCGCCGCCGCTACGTTGCCCGATTCCGCCCGCGCCACAGTACCCAGGGTACAGCCGGCACAGTTCCTGGCGTGGATCGTGATCGTCTGGCTCGCCGGCGCCGCTGCGTTCTGGTTTCGGCTGGCGGGAGGCTGGGTGGTTGCCGCACGCATGCGGTCAATGCTGGTCCGGCGTGCGCCTCCGGAATGGCAGGAAGCTCTCAGGCAGCTTGGAACACAGATTCGTCTGTCTCGTCCCGTGCCGTTGCTCGTCTCCGCGCTGGTGCAGGTGCCGACGGTGGTCGGCTGGCTGCGTCCAGTGGTGCTGGTACCGGTGGGGGCGCTCGGCGGTCTGCCTGCCGAGTACCTTGATGCTCTGCTGCTGCATGAGCTGGCGCACATCCGGCGGCACGATTATCTGGTCAACATGCTGCAGAGC
>JBAVQC010000212.1:0-14369 GCA_049693715.1 Acidobacteriaceae bacterium
GCCATCATTCGGCGGTTGTTGCGCCGGCGGCAGGATAGAATCCTGAGCGAACTTTGTCGTGGGGGATCCTTGATAGGTGCAGTGATAGAGCACGGTCAGACTGTCTCCGTTGTAGCTCCCGGGAAGATGGTCGAAAGTCCGTATCCGGTCCACTGCGTGCAAGCAGGAAGCATCAAGGGACGAGTACCCGCTGGATGTTTGCATCTTCGGGATTTCATGATTGCCACGCCGCCGTATAGCGAACTGAATGTAGACCGTTGCGCCCGCCGGGATACTGTCGACAACCTCCGACGCGTTCCATTTTTGTGCGACCTTGTCTTTCGCCGCTTCTATGTACCCGTCAAGTTGTGAACCAGGACGCTTTCCCCGTTCGAGGATTGATGGGACGACGATCGTCTCATTTTGTGGCCTGTTTGCCTGCAGCAGATGAGCGTTCATCGCAACGAGTTCGTGATACGAACAGGGAAAATGCGTGTACAGGCTGCCGTTGGCGCCACCCTCAGGTGGACCAAAGGTTCTCACCTGCTGTACCGCCAGAACGCAGGACAAATCGAGCGACGGAGAACCACTCGGCCTGCTTAACCGGACAGCATGGGGTGAACCGTCAGGTGAGATCGCGAAGGCGATGTCCGCAGTAGCGCCTGGGGGGGTATCGACAACCGTGGACGGGTTCCAACTCTGCGCCACCCGGGTTTTGATTACATTGGAATATGATGGAGACAGTGCCCGATGGCCGCTGTTTTTCCATTCGCCAGCATCCGTCGAAGCCTCCGAAGTTGCGGCGCGAGCCGATGGAATCAGTGAATTTGCCCTGGGATGAGTGTTTAACAGGCATATCCCTACCAGGATCATTCCGCTGGCGACTCCGGCCACCCACCTTGCTTTGTGTTCGTACGGCCAATTCGAGTTCCTGGTGATCGTCCAGAGTACAGCGGCGGTCAGCAGCACCAGGAAGAATAAGGACGTGCCCCGTCCCACCTTTTCACTCAGCGCAGCGAAAATTCCATAAAGAAGGAGGCAAAGAACCGCGCAGGCTGCCCAAAGTATGCCAAACATCTCCCGCCCAATCACTGTGGGTGGCCGTTGCGGGGCCACGGGCGGCTGATACGTCGACTGCGGTGGGGGCGCCGGTTGAGCCTGTGCCGTTGCTCCCCAGACTTCTGGGGGCGCGGGCCGGGGCGGCCCCTTCGGTTCGAGTACCGCTCTCAGTGCAACTTCATCACGTCTGGCAAAGGCATCATTGGCCTGTTGCGTGAGCCGTTCACATCGGCGCCTATCCTGCTCATCCACTGCCAGGTCAGGATGAACTCGCTTAAGAACGCGGATCCACAGTCTCTTGAGTTCGGGCGACGCTGCAACCAGTGCACTCACTTTACATCTCCGTTTTGCAATACATCACACAATTCACCGTCTGTTAAGGCAACACGGAAACGAGGAGCCATGCGGATGCGGGCTTCCGTTTGCCAGGGCGCGATGAATACAAATGCCTGAGGGCCTGGCTCAGCGGCCGCCGTTGCCGCCCTTTGGGGTAGATTGTTTATCGACCCATCACTGAACGACAGCTTCCGTTCCTCCAGTCCTGAAATTGTTGTCTCCTGAGGCTGCTTGTATTTGACCAATTACCGGCGGCCCGCACCATTACCCTTTCCGGTACCAAGGCGACCATGCTCGCAGCGGCGGACGCGGAAACATGGCGTTGGCGGGCAGGGCAGCCATCGCTTCTACCCAGAACGGGCAATCCTCTATGCCACTTGTGTAACCGTTGTGGATGGTCACCAGGGACAGCGGGTCGCGGTACCGAGGAGGGGCTGTCAGGCTGACGAGGGATTTTTGGACGGAGGGGACTGGACAGATGGGACTAGACGGCGAGGATGAGATCACGACGAAGCCCGTCCCCAGCGAACGGTTAGAATTCCTGTGCATGCTAGTTCCGTGGCTGCCCACCTTTTCCATCCGACAGGACCCCCCTCTGCTGGAGGTCTTTGCCATCGGCGCAGCCGTGCTGGTCGGCGTCACGCTGGTTCACGGCTCTGTGCTCGGACGAATTGTTCGCGACTATCGTCGTGGGACGAAGCGTCTTCTTGAACACGCAAACCATCCGTTATGGGCATCGCTGCAATTTGGCCGCGCGGTGCTTCTTATGCTGGTCCTGCATATCGTCGGCATGCTTATCTGGGCCACGATGCTCACTCGTCTCGGCCTGATTCCCGACGTACGCGACAGTCTCTACTTCACCGCCAACAGTTACACCACCCTAGGTTTAGGAGGCATGCCGCTCGGTTTTGGATGGCGCGAACTTGGCCCGATGATGGCGATCTGCGGCCTCTTCACTTTTGCCTGGACCACTGGCGTCATGTTTAATGTCGTGGGCTATCAACGCGAGCTGACCGAGAAGCTGACGGAAGAATTTGCCCGCAAAAAGCAATTGCATCGAGAGCTGCTTGCCGAGCTGAGCACTGTGCGCCGCCAGGAGACAGAACAGGAGAAACTCGCCCTGGCCTCAGAGCGCCGGAGCGAGACGGGCAAGTCCGTCTTTCGCCGAATCCAGATGCGGTGGGAGGAACGGAAAGAACTTTACGCCCTCCGCCGTACAGCCATGAAGCAGGCCAGCGAAGCACTGGAAAGGGAACGCCAGGCGAGAGCCAAAATCTATCAGCCACCGCCCGTTCGCCCTCCCGCACCCTGAAAGTCATGCCGGGAGGCTTCTGAAGCGCCCCGCTAATCGGTGGTAGCGTGGGGGGATCTCCCCTGCAGATCGATCTCTCCTGTGATCACGTGCGCATGCAGCGAATACTCGCCGCCTGCGGTTTCCTTTGTAATGCTGCGGAAGAAGCCACCTTTTTCGGCGCCGTAAACCGGAGCCTTCACTGCGCCGACGCTTACCGACACGTCGACGCTGCGGTAGTCCCAGGGGCGAGCCGAAGAAATCGCAATCCGGCCGGCATACAGATCGATATCCTTATCACCCGCAATCTCCTCCACCTTCACCTCTCCTGCGGACATCTCGACCCGCAAGCTCGTCTTCCGCGGCACTTCAATGCGGACATGGACATTGTTTCGTTTACCCAAATCGCCTGCGATGGTCAGGGTTTCATCATCCTGATTTCCCTGTAGCCGGAAGCGGATACGCTGAGCGTCGTCCTCATCGCCCGACGTGCACGAAACATGAATCGCCGCCTGATCCGTTCCCACAATCTCGAGACCCGCGGGTCGTGAGTGGACCCTGAGCACGGCCCTCGCCCGAAGGGGAGCATCCAGCGTTTGCCCGCAAGGGGCCTCCGCTCGCGCCAAACCCGCAAGGTTCCAGACGAGCACGGCCGCACCCACGACGGCAGAAACAGTCCTCATGCAGGTTCTTACGCAGCCGGCGGGAAAGATGTTCCCGCAAAACATCGCCAAAGCTGAAGATGATTGCAGAAATGCCAACAACGCGTGCGCCCCAGGGATGCTCAGTGAATCCGTCAAGCGGGCAGCATCAGGCGCGCCTCTTCGGCATCTTCTCCATGCGGCTGTAAAGTTCCTGGATAACTTCGACACCCGCCACCGCCGCGGCTCTGTCCGGCTGCTCGTTGCTGTCGTTCCAGCCCTCGTCTTCGTCGCGAAACGGCTGGACCACGATTCCATCGCGGCGCGCAAGGACATGGACGCCTTTGTAGGAGAGCCCGTAGTGAACGCCCTCTTGCGGGATGAGCCAAGCGATCTGGCCGCGGATTGGAATGATGCTCTCATCAGACCATAACTGACGCGCTCCATACCCCGTGCAGTTGATGATCACCGGCTGGGGAAGCGAAGCCAGATCCTGCGGTGCTTGAAATTCCCGGGTCTCGATGGCACCGCCCGCGATCATGAAATCGTTCATCAACTGCCGTGAGTAGCCGGCTACGTTGAAGGTCAACGAGGTCTCGCGTCGAACGTACCTGGTGGGAAATGGATGCGCGCCTGCCGGAATATCCTGCGACTCAGGCGTCAGGTCGGCGATACGGTCGTAGTAGTGTGCGAAGTCATGCGCATCCGGCGGCCTTACGTCTGAGGTGTGTTCACCCCGAGCCCGATCGGAGAGGTTATAGCGGTCCGTCCACTCGATGGGAGTCCCCGGCATACCCAAATAACTCTGATACATGGCGAAGGAAGTGCGGGCCATCGACTCCCACTCCGCGGCGAAGCCCGGTGACGCCTCCGTGGTCAACGCAATGCGCGAGTCCGGGGTCCATGAGCCTGTGGCTCGCGCAGAACGCACATAGGGTGGACGCTCCCTGGCATAGATCGTAACTTTGAAGCCGGCACGCTGGGCCGTAATTGCCGCCGTCAAGCCGAGCGCACCACAACCGATCACAGCAACCTCTTTTTTGCCGTTGGCCCCCTCGAGCGCCTTACGCACAACCACATCCGCCGAGCCCCAGGAAAGTGACCAGCCGCTGCCGCCGTGGCCGTAGTTGTGCACCACCAGTTTGTCGCCCAGGCGCTCGACGTCGAGCCTTGGCCCCGCAGCGCGAAAAGGCCTCAGGCAAACGGTGATGCGAAAGATGCGATCCACATCGGCGCGAATGGGAATGATCGGTCCAACCGCATCGTAGAACGGCAGCGAAGGCGCACCAGGGAGCGAGGCGGCAGCGGGTCTTTTCACGCATCCGGTCAGGCCAACGGCACTGCATCCGGCAAAGGCGGCAGAGCCCTGGAGGAAGAAACGACGATTCATGGCGCATCTCCGGAGAGAGGTGAAGGCGTTGGTGGAATGTTACAGGTTACGGCGGCCAGCAGGCATTTCGTCTCCACCAGAGGGGTTAGGGAATACTGAAATCGCGAACGATCAGGCGCGTGTCCACCATGACGTGCGGGGTGACGGCGTGGAAGCCCCACATATGGACCCACGCATTTCCTGTACGGAAAGTGAGGAATGACTTCATAACACCTGCAGGAAAGAAAGTAAGCAAAACGAAGATGACAGAGACTACCGCGTGGTAGAGCGAGTCATAGCGTGTCCATGATTCGAAGACGTGCATGAGAGGGTAGCTGACGGCGCCAACGAGAAACGCGACGACTGGAGGGAACAACCGGGCAAAGCGCGGCAGCAGAATCGCATAAATGAAGATCATGATGGGGAGATCTGTCCCGCAGAGATGGAGTACGAGGGAGAGCGCTCCGCCGACGAGCTGCTGATGCGGCGTGAGCTGAAAGATGTTGGGGCCGCCGAGCTCGTAGGCACAGCCGATGAGCAGGACAACGGCGATGATGAGCGCGTCGTTCTTCCAGTTGGCGGATCGCAGATTGAGGTCCTGACGCGAGTAGCCGCGCCAACGAAAGACGAGATACGGAAAGAGCGCGAGGAAGATACCGTTGTACGCGGCCCAGGTGTAGACCGCAGCCGGTGACTGGACGTGGGTCGCACCGAAGAGGCAGCCGTTGAGATGCAGCGCGATCCCTTCGCCGAAATAGTGCTGTCCAATCAAGCGGCCTGCGAACAGGACGACGGCGCCGTAAATCCACATGGCCACCGTTTCGCGCAACGCGATGCCCCGCTCCGGAGCGCGTTCGCCGAGGTTGGGAAGGGGACGATGACGCGCCAGAAAGGAGACGATGCCGATGAGCAGGATGATCGAAAATAGACCGATGGAGTTGTTGAGCACATCGGTGATGGGCGGTGTGGCGGCGAGTTCGGGCCGGTCGAGCGGCACGCCGTTCCGACAGAACAGGATGGCTGCCGCACTAAGCAGGCACCAAATCCCGAGAGCGATCCAGAGGCTTGGCCGGCGGAAAAGATACTGGATAGGTGACGCTGGGAGATTGGTCACTCGATCTTACCTTTCTTACAACATGAGCGCGTGTCTACAGACACGCCCAAGCATCAACCTTTTCCTGGGAAAAGGTTACGGCGAGGGCCTACCGATGGCAATGGATAAATGGAGGAAGGTATTCTCTATCGTTGCGCTGATGGCTTGCCTTGACGAATCCGTAATCAGCCCCTGAAGTACGTTTCTTGTCATTCCTCGCGCTCTGTCGCTGGGCAACAGCAGCAAAAAGCCGATCTGATTGAGGATGCCCCTAGTCACACGAAAGTGGAAAGGCCAAACATGGTACGGTCTGTAATTCTGTCCGCAGACCTCTACGCAGTACGAACCGAAGGGAGAGGGATCATGGAATTGGAAACGCAGGGGGGAAACGTCACCGAAATTGTTCCCGAAGTAACCGCCGAAGCAACAGACTTATCCGATTGGCCGGAGCGGGCTGCACAAGGCAAACCCAAAAAGTCAAAACTGACATCGTCGCAGGCCAAGGTTTCCCAGTTGCTGGACATCCTGGGCGAAATAGATGCAAAGCGTGTCAAATTGGACACCGAGCGTGACGAGGTAAAAAAACAACTGGCAACGGCCGTCATAAACCTCTAAATCTACCCACTAACCCGGTGACATGATGCCGATTTACCGTGCCGTCCGCTGAGGCTGGGGATTAGGTATCATGTTGCCGGATAGGCAGCCGCACTTGTGAAGCAGTCGAGCAATTTCGAGCAACTATTGACGGTGCTGTACCGTCAAAATAAGGTGAGCGCTCAACTGGACGCTCCGGGTGAGCCAATGCTCTCGCTCAGACCTGCGATTTTGTTAGTTTGTTTCAGCCTTGCAATCGTCCATTTCTCCCACGCCCAAACGCAATCCGGCACCGGCACGACGCGGTCACAGCCTGCCTACACTATCCAGACAGGCGCGCGTGTGGTCCTTACCGACGTAACGGTCACCGATGAGAGCGGCAACCCGGTTCGCGGCCTCCCTGTTTCCGCCTTCCATGTGTTCGATAACAAGAAGCAGGAGAGGGTCGACTCCTTTGAGGAGCACGCCGGAACATCGGCAGTTGCCTTGCCTGCTTCGCCGTATGGGGTTTTCAGCAACGACTACCTCCTTCACCTGCCTCCGGTTCTGAACATCATCGTGCTCGACATTGCCAACATCGGGATCGTGGACCAGATGTGGCTCAACTACCAGCTCACAGGGCTTTTGACCAACCTGCCTTCGGACCAACCAGTTGCGATTTACCTGCGCGCCGGTTCGGGCTGTTTTCTGGTGCAGAATTTCACCACGGATCGCGGGCTTTTATTGGCTGCCTTGCACCGGGCCATTCCTCGAATCCCTCCTTTGGGGCCGGAATACCTCAGCGACCAGCAAATCCTTACCGAAGTTGCCTACACTCTCCGTTCGCTGCCTGGCCGAAAGAACGTTCTTTGGTTTTCCGGCGGCTCCACGGCGTATCTGTTGCCCAAGGCCACTCCCTTCCAGGACCAGGTTGCGATCCGCGCGATCTACGATTCGCTGGAGGAAGAGCGCATCGCTGTATACCCGATCGATGCCCGTGGGCTTACGATCGCGAGTGGCGTCACGATGATAGAGCAGCATGGAGCCATGGAAGAGGTGGCGCGGGCGACAGGCGGCAGGGCTTTCTATGACAACAACGGGATCTCGCAAGCTGCCGCCCATTTGCTGGATACGTCCGGCGACTTTTACACGCTTACCTACTCGCCTTCCAACTTCAAGGTGGACAACAAATGGCACAATGTCCGTATCAAACTGGACGGCGGCTATCACGTTAGCTATCGCACGGGCTACTTCGCGGACGGAAGCAACGGCATTGCCCAAAACCCCGCACAGCCAAGGACTAAGCTTTTGATCAGCGGGGACAAGGCGCAAACCAAGAGGGAGCATGCCACTCCTATCATCTTTCAAGCAGCCATGTTGCCCACGGCGGATCCGGTTCTCGCACCACTGCGGGCGGATGCTGAAGGGCTGCCCGCTCCACCACTGAAAGGGGGAGCGGCGCGATACTCTGTGCGCTATTCGGTTCCTATTGACGAACTCACGGGGCAAAGCACCCAGGGAAAGCACACCTTCGTGATCGGATTGGCGGCGGTTACTATCGACCGGGACGGAGATATTTTGAAACGACAGTTCGAGCACGTGACCGTGTCTTTCGACGAAGATTACTTTTCGCACCGATCGCGCGCTCCGCTAGTGGTGGATCAGCAGCTCAATCTCAATCGGGCTGACCAATATCTCTACCTCGCGGTGTGGGATATACACAACGACCGCTTCGGGGAGTTGCAGATGCCTTTGAATCTCCCGGCGCCCAAACGCCACTAAAGCACTAGTCCTCATCAAGGCCGGCAAAGAGCTCCACCAAGTTCACCCGGATCCTGGTTCCACATCCCCCTCTCATCTCCGTCCGTTTTCATAAAATTCGATAAAATTCGACCGTTTTTGCTCTTTTTGGGGCAATTGGTGCGTGCAAGGGTTTCCGTTTTCCTGGCTCAGCGGCGCCGGCCAAAGCGGTTCTTTGCTATGAAGAATGGGACCCTGGTATCTCGAGCGGGAACGAACGCGGGAGCTTGGGGCGTCCATGGCGTGGTTTCTGAAGGGTGAAAGAGGTTAGCGAAAACGGACTGGCTGCGGTCATAGGCAGGGCCGAGGGGCATGGCGGGGGGCGGTGGAGCGTCCGCCGCCGCGGCGGGAGCCGGTTTGGGCTCGGCGGGGCTACGCACGTCTTCTTCGTGCGCAAGTGGAGGGTCTGGCTGGGGGTCGATAGCCTTCTCCTGCTGGCGGCCAAGCCAGGCGGCGGGATAGATTTCCGCTGGGGGGAGTGGAGGCGCGGACTTCCTCTCAGAGGAGCCGGCGCGACGGTCAGGGATGAGGCCTTCGATGGCCACGATCATCGAGATGGCCTTGACCTGGCCGGTGATGCTGCCACGGGTCATTTCGGGGCCCATTTTGGCGATTTCCCAGAGACGGTCCAGGACTTGTTCGCGGCGCTGTTCCAGCCGGCGCAGTTTTTCGGCTTCTTGATCGAGGAGCTTTTGCTGCATGGCGGCGCGGTGCTCGAGCATGTAGGTGCGGACACGCGGCTTGGCTTTGATGTAGGCGGCGGTGTCGGGGTTGAGGCCCACGGCCTGGGCAGCATCCCGGTCGGCCATGGTTCCAGAGAGGACCAGGCGGGCAAAGGCCATTTCCTGATCGGTGATGAGGTCGCTTACTTTGTTTTTGGGCATAGGTGGCTCCTTGGTGTGGCGAAGATGAAGATAGGGAGAGAGAAAAAACAGGAAATGAGCTCTCGCTTCGGTCTGCCAGGCTGCTGAAAAATCACAGACCAGTACAAAAAAGCGAACCTAGGGCCTTCTTCTATGAGACGGCTGAGGAAATCAAGGGAATTCCCCTTGTTTTTGTATTGTTAGGCGTTTTTGTTTTTGCTTTTTGCTGTTGCTGGGACGCCAAGGACCTTGAGGAAGATTCATCTCGGACTTCTATACGCACTCGATGAGAGTCGGAAAGGACTCGGTGCTTGATGGTGTCCGATGACGATGAATTGGGGCTGCTATCTAAAGGGCGGCCTTTGATGGCCAAGGTCCTGAGCGCAGTCACCCAAACTCGAGATGGATTGGTCGGCAACAACTCTGTTCTGTTCCTTGTGCTACTGGTTAGGGGAAGGGCTTAGACGGCCTTAGCTAACAGGGTCGCCGACTGAGGAAACGGTTCAAACTTCTTGCCGTTGCGCCACATGCTAAGCAAGAGCACGGCCAGTTTCCGGGCTACGGCGACGATGGCGCGCTTCTTGCAGCGCAACTCCGAGTCTGGGCCAAAGCGGCCCAGAATGTACTGTGCCGACTGCACCAGCAAACTGCGCAGGTAAGTGTTGCCCGTCTTGGTAATCCCGCATTGCGGGTCGCAGTCGCCAGACTGTTGCTGACTTGGTCTGAGGCCGAGGTAGGCGCCCGCCTGGCGGTTAGTTTCCATCGCTTGTGGATTACCTATCGTCAACACATAGCAGGCCGCCACGACCGGACCTACCCCGGGCGCAGTACGCAAAAGAGCAATCTCCGGATATTTCTTAGCCAGGCCCTCGATCTGCTTGTCTATCGCAGCCAGGGTCCGGTTCATCTGCCCGATCTGTTGCAGCAGTGGTTCGCAGGCCGCTTTCAGTTCCGGCGGCTGGTCTCCTTTGCACCCTTGAGTGCGTATCGAAAGCTTAGCTTCCGGTGAGGCCAGCCGTCTCATCCCATCTAAATGCCGGACGTTTTGCTGGGTTTGTGTACGGGCTAGCCCGTACCTACCTTGTATGGGCTGAAGCCCGTACCTCCCTTGCCTGATCCAAAGCTGCATTTTTAAGCAGCCTGTTACACCGCATTGGGAGACCGGAAGTACGGTGGGAAGCAATAAAGCATCCCGCGCGCGGCGGGATGCTTGGGAATTGCTGATTTATGACAGGGATCGGGTGTGGCACCGGACAATGGTCACACTGTCCTTCGCTCGCGTGTAGGCCGAAACTACCGACACCTGCCGGCTAGAGAGTGGAGACGCGAGAATCGGCTCCCTGCCGAAATCGTCTGCTACCACGATATACCGTCCCAGGATCGGGTGTAAGTGCCGGGGATACCTTTCTAAGTCGGGGGTTACTCTTTCAGGGGTTACTTTTGGCTTACGTAATCCACAGAATCAGCGGACGCCAAGGCGGGTCGGGGCACGACAGGCTCAAAATCGTCGAAGCTCTTGCGCTAGGATACAGGTTAACAGCCAACTTGCAGGCAATCGGGCGGCAAAGATAGGCTGTCGGCAAATTCGCCAAATTATCGTTTAGAACGCCGCATGCTCGGCAACCACTTCCTCTACGCAGCTTCGCCGACCTTCAGATCCCCTTTTCATCCGCTATCCCTGCCGCGTACGCTCTCGATTGCGGCCGTCGTCCTGGCCGCCAGCCTTCCGGGCATGGCTGCCGACTCCGTCGCCACCAACTCACCCAACGGCGCGCCGCTCTCCCAGCGCGTCGTTGCCTACGCCATCGACGCCAAGCTCGTCCGCTTCACCGGCTTGGCATAGCTTCTCTCTGTACTACGCTGCTGTCCACTCTTCAGCAGTCAACCGCAACTGTCCCTCAAACTTCCTGTCTCAACCACGGGGTCCACTTCAACCTGTCCCGGAAACTTTCGTGATTGCTCTTTTGAGTTCGCAGTGAGCGGGTCTGGCGGAAGTGGTCGAGGCAAGACGTCGAATGCTTTCGCCGGTATCAACCCTTGATGTTTCGATTCGGGAAGAGTGGACATCACGGCGCGGACCGAGCCTCACGCATTTTCACCGGCTCGACGATGAGGAGTAGAGGGTGCTTCTTCTCTGGCCTTCACGGCTCCGTTTTACCGAGCTGTGAAACCACCCATGGCAGGATGGCCCCCATCGACTCTCCTGACCAGGATCCGCTCATGATGATTCCGCGCTTTATGGTAGCTGCCTTGTGTGTTCTCGGCCCCCTCACTTGCGTTGCCCACGGTGGCAACATCAACGGCGAGGCTACTTACATTTCATTTTCGGTGCCGGACTCTCTCGGCACCTATCCGATGAGCATCAACAACTCGATGGCCGTCACCGGATACTACTATGTCACGCCCACGCAGACGCGCGGTTTTGTGCGCGACGCCGACGGAACCATCACCACATTCGATGTGGATGTTGCGGGAGTCGTTTGGATTGAGCCGGAGAGCATCAATGCCCGTGGGGATATCACCGGCTTCTATGAGCGGGCGGCGACACCTCCGCAACCCCCCTATGGTTTTACGGGAAATCAACCGCAAGGCTTTCTCCGGTACGCCGATGGGCGCGTCATCCAATTCGACCCTCCCCAAGTCATCAGTACCTCCCCGATGGAAGAATTCCCTCCGGAAGCACAGCCCGTAGGCATCAACGATTTCGACGATATTGCGGGAAATTATCCCTTCTTTTCTCGTCCGGCCGTTTTTACCCGGTCAGCCGCGGGAGTGTACGATGCAGGCATTTCGTTTGATAGAGCTACTTGGGCGACTGCTATCAATTGGGCCGGGTCCGTGGTCGGTTTTACTTTCCCTGGCGTAGGCCCCTATACGGGCTTTGTGCTGCACCCGGACGGTTATAGGGAATTTTTGACCATTCCTGCCCAGCCTCTGCTCTCCGAACAAGAATGCGGATCAGACACCATTCCCGAGGGCATCAATGCCGCGGGCGTGATCGCGGGCTGGTACCTGAACTACATTGACTGCACGACATTGAACACGGGCGGCTTTGTCTTGTCGACCGATGGCGCCGTTACCTTGTTTCAGCCTCCGGGGAAGATGGTGACGTCCCTTCACGGGTTGTCTAACACGGATCCGCATTCAATCAGCATCAACCAGCCTGGGGACATCACGGGCTCCTACACGGACGCGGCTGGGGTCCAGCACGGTTTTGTCCGCAACCCTTATGGAACCATCACCTCCTTCGATCCGCCGGAGGGCAATCAGACCACAGCGACCAGCATCAACGATGGAGGCGCGATCGCCGGTTTCTATCATTACCATGCGGGAGGCGGACCCCCGGTGGGCTTTATCCGCGTATCGCAGTAGGCTCGCGTAAAACCGGGTGATAAAGGAACAGCATGGACAGCATACCTATCCCCCTCTCTAACGCGCCTTCACCTCATAGCGCGCCGTCATGCCGGCCAGCATGTGGTCGCTGATGTGGCAGTGATAGAGCCAGATGCCCCCTGCATCGGGAACCATATCGGCGGTGATCATCTGCGCCGAGATAACTACGAGTACATCGGTGCGCTGCCCGGCGACGAGCACGGTATTGCCGTGCCAGTGAGGCGTATGCGCATTGTTGAAGTCCCCCAGGGTGGTGACGTACCAGCGCACGCGGTCGCCTTTCCTCATGGTCATCATAGGCATGTTGCCGTAGATATACCCATTGATGGACCACTTGACGTTGGTGAAGACAAAGCCCGTGCTGGCGATGGTTCCGGCGATTCCTGTGGCCGTAAGTACGCCAGACTCGCCCTTGTTTACTCCCTTTGGGTCTGTGGTGTGTTCGCGGATGTTGTCGTCGAGATACCAGCTTTCGTTCTCATTCATAGCGATGAACATGGTTACAAATTCATGGTCAACATCTTTGGGGCGGCCATCAGTGCGGGCCATGCCGCGGCGCGTGACGACGAAGCCTCCGATAAGGCCTGAGGCGACGTCGCGCATTTCGTCGCAATGGGAATGGTAGAGCCAAAACAGCGAGCTGGGATCGCTTGGACCTGGGCCTGCTCTCTCGGGAATCTGCCAGATATACTTGTGGGTAGCTCCGGGGCCACGCAGCCATCATCTTTGTCTTTGCCTGCGGTGTTGTCGTTATAGTCGGCGCCTTCGGAGTCTTTCTCATAGAGCACGCCGTGGGGATGCATGCTGAACGGATAGGTTGCGTTGTTCTTGAAGACGATGTTGAGAGTATCGCCGACTTCTCCGTGAAGGATCGGTCCGAGGAGCCCAAGATACTGATCTTCAGGGCTGCGCGGCTTCAGCGAGGTGAAGGTCGCGTCGGTGTACTCGCGATAGATGGCCTTCTTGTTGACTCGGCCGATCTGATGCGGGCCTGGTTCGGTGAAGCCCTTGGCGATCGGATCGAAGTCCATCCCCATCGCTTCATCGCGCCCTGACGGCGCGTAGTCCCACTGCACCTCGTCGGCGGCCACATAGTATGTGCGCGTCTTGCCCGCAGGCGCTGCTGAAGCAGCGTTGCCGCGAACGGCGTGTGCGCAGAGAACGACTCCGGCCAGGCAAGCTGTGCCAACAATGGTGCGTGCAATTACTCTCTGACTCAATTTACCTTCAGGGTCGGGAGTTGCTAATGCTATCAGATGCCGCCATAGACGTGGCCAAGGGGGAGTTACCAGCTTGAGCGACAGGCCATGGAATTGTTGGTTAAATGGTAATTTCCGTTGGGCGGTGATCCACTAACCACGAGATGGCTCTTGGTTCTTGCCAGCGACGCATAGCAGGGTAGCCCTTGTCGAGGCATGACTTCCCGATTGACATGCTCACAGGTTGGTTTAGTTGTGAGGGAGAGGGCAGTTGCCAAAGGATAGGGTGGTTCTTAACCCGCAGGATCGTAGTTCAAGTTTGGTCCAAGCCACCGCTCGACCTCTTTGACGCTCATTCCCTTGCGTTCGGCGTAGTCTTCCACTTGATCACGGTCTATCTTGCCCAGGCTGAAATAGCGGGATTGCGGGTGGGCGAAGTAAAGGCCGCTTACGCTTGAGCCGGGCCACATCGCGAAGGACTCCGTAATCAGCATGCCGGTGTTCTTCCGGGCATCGAGCAGATTCCAGCCGGCGCAGTTTTTCGGCTTCTTGATCGAGGAGTTTTTGTTGCATGGCGGCACGGTGCTCGAGCATGCAGGCGCGGACACGCGGCTTGGCTTTGGTGTAGGCGGCGGTGTCGGGGTTGAGGCCCACGGCCTGGGCAGCATCCCGATCGGTCATGGTTCCAGAGAGGACCAGGCGGGCAAAGGCCATTTCCTGATCGGTGATGAGGTCGCTTACTTTGTTTTTGGGCATAAGTGGCTCCTTGGAGT
>JBAVQC010000213.1:0-2028 GCA_049693715.1 Acidobacteriaceae bacterium
GCCTGGTGCGCACAGCCATCACATTCTGCGGATTGAACCCCAACCCCACGTTGAACACATCCCAGAAACTACGCAACAGAAGCCCCGCCGCGATCATCAGCACCAGCGAGAGCGCAAATTCCGTCACCACCAGCACGCGCCGCGTCCGCGCCTGCTCGCCCGATCCGGTTGTGCCGCGCCCTTCCGCCTTGAGCTTGGCAGTGAGGTTAAGCCGGCTCGCCTGCAAAGCGGGAGCCAGGCCGAAGAGGATGCCTGCAACCACTGAGAGAAAGAGCGCAAACAGCAGGACGCTCCAATTGATGGATATGTCGTTGAGCCGCGGCAGGCTCTCCGGCACCATGCGCAGCAATAGCCCCTTGGTGGCGAACAGAATGGCTATACCCGCCAAGCCGCCGAGCAACGAAAGGAGAAGGCTCTCGGTGAGCAGTTGCCGCACCAGGCGGGATCTTGCCGCTCCCAGCGCCTGGCGAACGGCGATCTCGCGTCCCCTGGCGCTGGCGCGCGCCAGCAGCAGATTCGCGACGTTCCCATATCCGATCAGCAAAACCAATCCCACCGCGCCCAGCAGCAGCATCAGGGACTGGCGAACATTTCCGACCACGCTCTCCTTCAGCGGTACCAGCCGGACTCTCCACGCACTTTGGATCGGATAGTCGGCGGGATACTGTTTTTCCAAGGATGCAACAAGCGCGTCCATCCGGCTCTGCGCGGCGGCCAGTGTCATGCCTGGAGCGATGCGCGCGATGGCTCCGGGAACGAACCGTAAGTTGCGCACTGGCGGGGGGAAAGGAACGACGGCGAACCCGGCTGCCCCCCACAAGTCCGTGTTCCTTTCCCCCGTTGTCCTCCCCTCATCGCGAAAACCGGGAGGCAAGACGCCGATGACATGATATTCGTCGTTGTCCTCTCGCAAACTCTTGCCGATAATATGCGGGTCGCCGCCAAACGCCCGCCTCCAAAGCCCATCGCTGATGACCACTTCGAGGTTCATTCCGGGAGTTTCATCATGGGGATCGAAGGTGCGGCCCAACTGCGGGTTCACACCCAGCAATGCGAAATAATTCGGCGCAACCATCTTGAGAGCGATGCGCAAAGGCTGGGATGATCCGGTCAGGTTCCCTGAGATGCTCCAGTCACCCGAAACGTATTGGAAAATTCCCGAACGCTGAAAGTCCTTCAGCTCCGGTACCGACAGACCAGCATCCAGCGCACCTACGCCGGGAAGATCGTCCTCGATGCGCACCAACTGGTCCGGCTTTGGATAGGACAAGGGATGCAGGAGCGTGGCGTCGACCACGCTGAAGATCGCCGTGGTAGCGCCGATGCCCAGGGCCATGGTCAGAATCGCGGCAGCGGCGAAGCCGGGCGACCGGGCAAGCTTGCGCAGGGCGTAGCGCGTGTCCTGCAGCAGATTCTCCATCAACGGCAGCCCCTGTTCCGCGTGATAGTTTTCCCTTACGGCCTGCACCGCGCCAAACTTCAGCACCGCCTGGCGGCGCGCCTCAGCGGGCACCATGCCTGCGCGAAGGTTCTCGGCCGTCTGCTGAGCCAGATGCTCCTCCATCTCTTCCCGCAGCCGTTGGTCGTCTTGCCGCCCGGTGGCAAAGTTCTTCAACCGCGCCAGAAACCTTCTCAGGAATCTCATGACAAATCCTCCGCCTTGACCTCGAAGAATCGCGCGATGATAGCCGCGGTCTGCTTCCAATCGCGGGTCTCTGACTGCAACTCTTGGCGGCCCGTCGTGGTAAGGCGATAGAAGCGGGCACGGCGGTTATTCTCCGATGCGCCCCACTGCGAAACAATGGAGCCCTCATGCTCAAGCTTGAGCAGCAGGGGATAGAGCGTGCCCTGGTTTAGGGCCAGAAGGTCTCCGCTGATCTGCTCAATGCGGCGGGCGATGCCGTAGCCGTGCTGCGGGCCCAGCACATCGAGGGTTTTGAGGACCATGAGCGCAAGCGTTCCTTGCAAAACGTCGGGCGTTTCCTTCATGGAAGGACCAACCTCTAGGTTTCCTACAGGAATGATGGC
>JBAVQC010000214.1:0-4287 GCA_049693715.1 Acidobacteriaceae bacterium
ACTGCTAATTCGGTCCAGGTTGCTACGCCGATCACGCCGTGCAGCCAGGAGGCCAGAATGCGATTGTTGTCACCCGTTCTATCGTAGAGCGCAAAGAAGTAGCTTGAATTCGTTAACATGATGGTGATGGCAAAACCGGCCAGCAGCAGGGTCACCACGTTGGTCTTGCCGGCCGATCGAGCCAGCGAGTACACCAGCGCCATCGTAGCCACCGAGCCGGCGAAGGCGAGTAACGTAGTGGCGCCGAAACCGAAGAATGACCACTGGGAGAAGAATGAGATCCCGATGCAGGCGCCCAGGATGGCGCCTCCCTGAGATCCGATGACGTAAGGATCGGCGATGGGATTGCGAAAGAGCCCTTGGAAGAGCAGACCTGCCAGCGCCAGGCCCGCGCCCACCAACCCCGAAGCCAGCACCCGCGGCAGGCGAAGGTGAAACAGGATCAGCCGCTGCATCTCGGTCAGCGGCTGATATCCCAACAAGGCGGAAAAGATGGCCCGAGGCGAAATAGACACAGCCCCGCTGGCCAGCGAGACCAGGGTCGTGACGCCCAGTGCGACGCTCAGAAGCACGATCAGAGCCAGCGGACTAAGCCTGACCCTTTCATGCCGTCTGACGTCAAGCGCGGGATGGGATACCGTCGCTATTTCAATCGCCAAGATTCGCCTCCGAAACTGACCTTTATGCCGGCCCGAACGGTAAAGGGGAGCGCCGGAAAACCGAACGCTTCACTGTAGTGCTCGCTCAACAGGTTCTGTATATCAGTGTAGGCCGTCAGCGATCGGGACACCTGGTAGCCGCCACCCAGTTCAAGGCGTTGGTAGGCGCCGTCGAGGTTCCGGTTGGGCAGCAAGAGGCTATTGCCGAACTCCGAATCAGTCAGAAAGTCGCTGTCATCGCGGCGGCCGACCAGCGTCCCGGTGAACGATCCATACCATTTAGAGCGGTTGTAGCTAAGCCCGAAGTAACCGGAGTGAGGGGCACGGCGGAAAGGCCTTGCGCCCACCAACGGGGAGAAAGCGCCAATCTGGATGGTAGGAAAGCTGGGGTTATAACTGGGCTGCGATGAGCTGGAGAAAGAGCGCTGCACCACCGCGTCCAGGTAGGTGTAACCACCGCGCGCAAACAGGTGGCTGCCGATCTTGTACTCCAGCGCGGTCTCGAAACCCTGGGCGCGAAAGGCCTGGGAGTTGACGGCTGCACCAAACTCGACTGCCGGGTTGCTGGCTGCCGGCAGCCCTAGCGCAAGCAGGGCCGACTGCGGGACGAATTCCACGCCGTTGGTAAATTCGTTATGAAAGTAGGTCAGCGTTGCGCGTGCGCGGCCGTTCCAAAACTGCTGGTCGACGCCTCCATCGTAAGTGCGGGAAGTTTCCGGACCAATGGGAGAGACGTCATACTGCTTGATCAGATCGCCGCCGTTGGGCAGTGCGTCGAGAATGTCAAAGAGAGAGATGCTTTGGTAATAAATGCTCGGCTCTTTGATGCCCTTGCCAAAGCTGAAATTCAACTTGGTTCCGCTGAGCCAGCCGCTATTGGTAGGACGGAAGAGATAGTAGGCAAGGGAAGCGCGGGGTGTGGCCGCAAAACCGAAGAGCCCGTTATCCTCAAGGCCACTCCCGATGGCGTAATAGAGACGGTTCTTGATATCCCCCGTGAGCTGCACGGTGTAACTGTAGTTGCCGCGCTCGATAGCCGTGGGCGAACCACCCGACGAGACGGTCGAGCCCCGTTCATCTTCATACTTGAACGCGCCCAGGGCGACGATGTGCGCATTCACACGGTAATCGGATTGGGCATACACGAAGTCGCGCTTGCTGGGCGCCAGATAGTCGTTGGGATAGGTTGAGCCGTAGCTTGTCCCATATTGGAAGATGGCCTGCCCGCTGACGCGATACCCGTTGGCGCCCTGTATGTTGACCGGCGCGCCGAGGTAGACATCCTCGTCCGGATTATAGATTCCGGTCGCGGCAAAGTCGGTAAAGTTATAGTTCAGGCGCAAGCCGCCATAGCGTATCTGGTTGTGCCATTTTTCCGTGGTCTGATTGTTCCATGCGGCACTCAAGTAGTTGTCCTGCTCTCTTAGGGTTGTCGCATCGGGAATACCGTAAAGCAGGATGGCGTTTGGTTGGTCGGCAGCGACTGTGAGGTGCCGCACCGTGAACCGCAGGTCGTTGGCGGTGTTCGGTGTCCAGCCAAAGTTGCCCGCATAGGTGCCGTTGTGAAATGAATCATTGGGCAGGCTATTGCGCGTATCGGTGCGGCCATAAGCCGAGTAGTAATCAAAATGGCGAAAAGTTCCGCTCAGCGTGCCCACCTGGCGAAAGCTGTTGAAGTTTCCGCCATCGCCGGAATAGGTCAGCAAGGGCAGCAGGGTGCTGCCGCGGGCAGTGGTCAGGCTGACCACGCCTGCCAGGGCGTCGGAACCATACAGGGCGCTGTTCGGCTCCCGCAATACCTCCACCTTGTCGATGCCGACCGAATCGAGATTGGCAAACTCGACCGCGCCGCCGATATCGTCTGCCGGTACGCCGTCGATCAATACCTTATTGGCGTTGACGTTGCCCCCGCGAATTGACAAGCCGGTGGTACCCCCCACCTGGCCGGTCTGGGTGACTTGTGCTCCCGGGATCAGGCGCAGCGGGTCCTGCACCTCGGTCGCGTAGCGATACTGATCCGCAGTCAACACGCTGACCGGCACCCCCACCTGTGCCTCGGGCGTAGGTGTTCCCGTGGCGGTTACGGTCACCTGTTCGGTCAGGGTTTGGGTAGCCAGGGTAATATCTACCTGAGCCTTGCCCGAGGCCGCCAGGAAGACAGCGTTGCTGGTAGCGGCCTGAAACGTGGGCGCAACCGCCCGAACCTGGTAACGCGCGGATTTCTGCACCTGGAAGTTATAGTCGCCGGCGGCATCGGTCTTTGTTTCCTGCGCTACGGATGTGCCGTCCAGCAATTCGACGGTGGCAGAGACGATCACTGCGCCCAGCGGATCCGTGACGGTACCGTGCAAAGTGCCACCTTCGGCGCCAAGGGCGGTCAAATGCGCGACTAAGAGCGATAGAAGAAGCAGCGGACTACAGAGAGTCCTGCGGAAGATAGATAGGTCGAACATTGCGTACCCCCTCGGGTTGGTTGAGCAAGGCCGTTCTCCTGACTTACGCGTCAACAAACCTCGGCTGCCTTCCCAGGACTCGTCCCAGTGGCTTTGAGATCTTCCTCGCCGGGTTCTCTGCGCTTACAGTTACGGGGTAGTGGCGGATTCGCACCGCCTTCTCGATACCTTGCCGTGGTGGTTGGTGAAAGAACAGGATCTCCCGTTCTAAGGATGAAATTCTTTGGCTAACTCCTCCAAAGCATCGATGGCGAGTGGGCTTGGTTCCTGTATGCCGCTGTCGACGTAATAGACCTTACCTTTCTGGATCGCGGGCAGACTGCTCCAACCGGGCCGCTGTTGCAAGGTTTCGATGGAGACCTTGCCCCCGCGGATAAGCAACAAAGCCTCTGGCGAGCGGGCGATCACTGCCTCCAGGCTGATTTGCGGCCAATCGGGAATCAGGTCGTCGGTTACTGACCTGGCTCCGGCGGCCTCAAGGATCTCGCTGATGAATGCATGCTTGCCGATGGTGATGATCGGGTCATACCAGATGGGAACCAGTACGCGTGGCGCCGGTTTTCCTGCCGTGCGCGCCTTTACCGCGGCGATGCGCCGGCTAAGGCTCAAGCGAAGAGCTTCTGCCTGCGGAACACGGTTGAGGGCTTCTCCCACGCTCTTCACCGAACGCAGGATACCTGGGAGACCCCGGGGATCGACAAGATATACAGGCACACCGACGGTCTTCAATTGGGCCGCTGTTTCTGTCGCTCCCGGGATGCTGGTCCCCACCACCAGATCAGGATGGAAGGAAAGGATGGTCTCGATCGAGGGTTTCACCAGGCCCCCGATACTCGGTTTCTTCAGCGCTGCGGGTGGATTCGTTGTGTAGTCACTCACCGCAACTACATCGTCTCCCGATCCCAACGCGAAAACGGTGTCGGTGACACTCGGCACCAGGCAAATCACACGGTGCGGGTGGTCGGGTACGGTGACCGTGCGTCCGGTTTCATCGGTCAGCACCCGGCTGGCATGCGCCGTAGCCACGCCTGAGGCTACCAACAAGGCAAAAAACAGCAGGGCCTTTCTCATGCGGTCGCTGCCTCTTTGTGGCGCGCTCCTCGAAGCGCCCCCACGAAGTGTTGAGCGACCGTGGGGTTAGCCCCAAAATGCAGGTGTACATAGCTGGCCAGCAC
>JBAVQC010000215.1:0-15490 GCA_049693715.1 Acidobacteriaceae bacterium
CCCATGGGGCCACCAAAGCCTCCATGCCTGCCGCGGTGGCGTTCCTCTCCGCGGTGAGAATGCTCACCCCGCTGCCATCCACGATGTCTTTCACTACTTTTTTCTTGTTCAAACATGATTCTCTTCTCCATTTCGATATATCTTAAGATATATCTTAGATTGTCGAAATGCAAGATGGGTGCAACATTATTTTCACTTCGCAGGCCTTCTGAGGACAGGGAAAGGCAGGTACGGGCTTTTTAGCCCTGCCCGCGTAAAAGCTGCCCCATCAAGACCTCGCGCAATTCCCATCCCTCTCCTATTGACAATCGATAGGACTCGAGCCCATTCTCATATAGTCATTCGATAGGACTACAAGATGAGCGCAAAGCCGACAAACCTCCTCCAGGGCACGCTCGATCTGCTGATTCTCAAGACGCTCGGCCCAGGCGAACTTCATGGCCTGGGCGTTTCCCGCCGCGTCGAGCAGATCACCCAGGGAACATTTCTCGTCAAACCCGGTTCCTTGTTTCCCGCCCTTCACCGTATGGAGGAAGCAGGTTGGCTGAGTTCCTTCTGGGGCGAATCAGAGAACAACCGTCGCGCAAAATTCTACCGTCTGACCAAGGCAGGAAGAAACCAGCTCAAAGTCGAAACAGAAGAATGGACCAAAGTCGTCCTCGCCATGACGAATGCCTTATCGGCGACTTAGGGGAACACGATGAAACTTTGGAGTCTACTCAAGAGCGCCGCGCGCAATCTCTTTCACAAGCAACACGTCGAGAGCCAGCTCGACGAGGAAGTTCGCGCCTACGTAGACCTGTTGACGGAAGAAAGGATCGGCGCCGGAATATCTCCCTCCGAAGCTCGCCGCACCGCGCTGGCAGATTTCGGGGGCGTCGAACAAGTAAAGCAGGCAGTCCGCAATCACCGCGCCGGAGTTGGCCTGGAGCTATTTGGGCAGGATATCCACTACGGATTGAGGCAATTCTGGCGCAATCCCGGATTCACCGTGACCATAATCCTGACCCTGGCCCTATCCGTAGGTGCAAACACAGCCATTTTTTCGCTGGTCAATGCGCTGCTGTTGAAGAGCCTTCCCTACGCTAACCCCGAGCGCATGGGTTCGATCTATACCCGCATCACCGGCCCTGTATCGAGGGATGAGCGTCACCATGTGAACGGCGAACAATGGGAGTTGCTGCGCGACAATGTCCCGGCATTGGTATCCGCCGTGTCCAGCACCAGGGCTTCCGGTGTGAATCTGCAGGCAGGCTCGCAGGTGCAGTATCTTCAAGCGGGACGAATCTCAGCTCAATACCTCGACGTGTTGGCCGTCCGCCCCATCATCGGACACAATTTCTCCGCAGACGAGGATCGTCCTCATGGACCGAACACGGCTATTCTGAGCTACAGCGTGTGGCAAAAGACTTTTGCCGCAGATAGCAATATTCTCGGGCGCAGCATTCTGTTGAAAGGCGACCCGTACACCGTGATAGGGGTGCTGCCCGAAGGTGCAACCACCCCCTTGAACGCCGATCTGTATACGGCGCTGCAGGCTAGCCGCGACGGCGAAGGAGGGGGAACCAACTTCGCTGCCATCACACGGCTTCGCGACGGGGCAACCTGGCAGGAGGCGGACGCCCAGATCAATCGTGCCTGGTCTCACCGCGCCAACCGCTACGAGCTACGGGAAAACCCTGACGCCGAGGTCTCGTATTATTCCGTTCCCCTGCAAAAGGGTCAGACGCAAACCCTCCGTCCGCAAGTGGTGGCGTTGATGTTGGCTGCGGGACTGATTTTGCTGATCGCCTGTGCTAATCTCGCCGGCCTGACCCTGGTACGCGTGCTGCGACGCACCCCGGAAATCGCCACCCGGCTGGCCCTCGGCGCCTCGCGCTGGCAGGTTCTCCGCCAACTCTGGATCGAAAACTTCCTGCGCGCCTTCGTGGGCGGAGCAGTAGGCATCGCGGTGGGCTACATTGCCCTGCGCGCTCTGCTGCTCTTGCTCCCCGAGCACTTTCTGCCCGTCGCGAGCGTACCCCTCGATATCCACGTATTAACCTTTACTCTCGGCCTCTCGCTCTTGACCAGCGTGCTATTCGGCATGCTTCCCGCGCTGGCCACGCGGAGGTTCGACTTGCGCTCGGCGATCGCCAGCCGGGCAAACATTGGCGGCGACCGCCTAGGCCTGCGCCAGGCACTGATTGTGGGCGAGGTTGCTTTGACCGTGGTGTTACTAGCCGCCTCGGGCCTGCTCATTCGTACTCTTATTCACCTGCAAACATTGCCCGCGGGATTCAGCCCCGACGGAGTGATGACCGCGAGGGCATCGCTGGATGACGCGCCCTATCGCGACCCGGCAACCTTCCGCAAGCTGCTCGCGGAAAGCACGTCGGCCATGCGTCAGATTCCCGGCGTCCACTATGCCGCCGTTGGCCTTAGTTTGCCCTACGAACGGCACTTGAATAGTGGAACCACCCTGAGCGATGGCAAAGAAGCTGGACAACAAGTGATGACCGGCGAGGCCTACGTAACCCCTGACTATTTCGCCGCTCTCCAAATCCACATTCTCATGGGACGCTCGTTCACCGACGCAGACGGTCCCGATGCGCAGTCCGTGGCGATCGTCAACCAGACATTCGCGCGCAAATTCTTTCACGGCACAGATCCAGTCGGTCGTTACCTCGATAAGAAGACCCGAATCGTCGGCATGGTGGAAGATGTAGCCGTCGCGCCCGGTTTGGATTCTACTGATCCCCTCACCGGCGAGGAGGCGATGTATGTCCCTGCCGCGCAAGTGGATGCCCAGTCCCTCTCGCTCCTGCATGTCTGGTTCCAGCCGAGTTGGATTGTCCGCACCGCCGCGCCGGTCGAGGGGCTGACCGCCCAGATGCAACACGCTCTGTCCAGTGCCGACCCCGACCTGCCCTTCTCCGGCTTTTACAGCATGCGCGATGTGTTAGCCAAAACTCTGGCCACCCAGCGTGTGGAAGTGGCACTGATGAGCACCATGGCGCTTCTGGCGCTCTCCTTGAGCACTCTTGGGATCTTCGCCCTGGTAGCCAGCGTGGTGGCGCAGAAGAAACGCGAAATCGGCCTCCGCATGGCGCTTGGTTCCAGTGTCAGCGGGGCAATGTTGCATAGCGGCGCACCCGGGCTACGAGCCTCGGCACTGGGCCTCCTCACGGGTCTGATTCTATGTGCAGGCGCGTTGCGCGCCATGCACAGCGTGCTCTATGGGATCGGCGTCTATGACGCACCGACCATCCTCACCGTCGTGGTCATCCTCGCATCTGTTACCATCCTCGCGACCATTCTGCCCACCCTGCGGATTGCGGGCATCGACCCAGCCAGCACCTTGCGGGAAGAATGAACCTTTGATCGAGCTCGAAGAATTCCTGTTAACGGGAATTCCGGGGCGAAGCGAAGTGGAGAGATCTGCGGTTTCTTTGTGCAGGTTCTCACGATCTGCCGGATCGGCTCGCATCAGAACCAGACCCGGGTGCATCTGTTTACGAAGAGCGCGCAGATCCGCGGCGTCAACTAAGAGGCAGAGACAAATGACCACGAGATCACAACTCCCGGAAACCATGAGGGCCGCAGTGATCGACGCAGCTGGACCACCCAAAGCCATCCACATCAAAAATGTCCCTGTACCACGGGTGTCGCGCGGTCACGTCATCATCGCCCTTGAATATGCGGGTCTGGGAATCTGGGATGCATCCCAGAGATCGGGCGCCTGGGGCTCAATGAAGCCGGGAACCATTCTCGGCGCCGACGGCAGCGGAACGATTGCCGCAGTGGCTGCCGACGTCACGAATTTCAACGTAGGTGATCGCGTGTACTCGTACAGCTACGGCAACCCAGGCGGAGGATTTCATGCCGAGTATGTGGGCGTGCCGGCGGATCGCGTAGGACATATTCCTCCCCACCTGGATATGAAGGTTGCCGGCGCTATGCCTTGCGTTGCCTTGACGGCGCAAGCCGGCCTCGAGGTGCTGAAAGTAAAAAAGGGTCAGACGCTATCGGTGTTTGGCAGTAGCGGCGGCGTGGGCTCGCTCGTCGTCTGGTTGGCGAAGGGACGCGGCGCAACCGTCGTTGGTTCGGCACGCGCAGACGCTCAGGACTACGTTCGCGCCCTGGGAGCGGCCCATGCGGTCGATCCAAATTCCTCCGAGTACAACGCCATTCTGAAGCGGTTCGCGCCGCAGGGTTTCGACGTCGCGATAGTCTCTGCCAACAGTGACGCGCTCGGCGTTTTCTTGTCTCATCTGAAAGCGGGCGCGCCTTTCGCCTATCCCAACGGCGTCGAGCCCAAGCCACATATGCGTGGCCATGCCGCTTTGACCTTTGATGGTGAGATGTCACGCGCGGCGATCGAGCGATTGAATGCAGCCATTGGTTCGCGAACCATCCCCCTACGCGTCCAGGAGTTTCCACTCAACGACGTCGTCGAGGCGCACCAGAGAATCGAACAGGGACACGTTGTCGGAAAGATCGTGCTCCGCATCCACTCTTAATCGCTACCAAAGCACCTTCACTCCGAACTGGACCGACCTTCCTCGAAAACATCCGGCCAACGTCTTTGAAGGGTACGGCCTTAGGCCGTGCATAACGAACGTAGATTCAGCGCGGCTTTAGCCGCTGCGGGCTGCATTTCTGCCGCTTGTCGATTTTTTCATCATCCTGGACAAGCGCCCCGCACTCTTACAAACCCAATTTGGGCGGACTATTTATCACAGGAACCGATTAAACAGGCAACAGTTTCAATTTCAATCCACTCATACGATAATGACAAAAGTAGGATCTGCTGGACTTGGCAACCCCCGGATTGCCGCCTCTGGAAGTGCAGATGGGCCCCTGTGAAGTTCAAAAACGGAGGCCATTCCCGTGAATAACGGTTCGTTAAGCCCATCCCCAGAAGCGCCGCAATCGGCCACGGCCAGCCCGTGGGACGATTGCAAAGACGCGGGCGCGCAACTTCTGGAGTTGCGCACCGCGGCCGGGGCCGCATACGTTTGCCCGTCGCGCTGGCAGCGCATTCGGCTCCAGTGGGCCTTCCGCCACTTTCACGTGCTTCCCCTGCAGGTTCTTAGCCGCCGTGATCAGCGTCTGATCGAGAAGCTATCCCAGTCTGCCGTCGTAACCCCCGCTTCCCCGCCGACCGGTGCTACCGTGCTCGGAGTGGTCGAGAACATGGCTCCCAAGCCGCCGGCATCGGCCGTTCGGGTAGTTACCATGCAACCCCAGTCAGCCCGCGCAAAGCCATTCCGCCCCGTGTCCTGGACCCCAGCCGTGTTAAGTCCGGATTTTTCCCAACGTAGCAAAGAAAGAGAGATGAAGCAGATATTCGGCACGGCAAAATCACGCGAAGTCCGCGACGTCCCCTTCCGGCAATGGGGAGCTTTGGGTGCCCTTGCCGCCGCCTGTATCCCCGTGATCGCGGCATCGTTTTACGGCATCCTGCCTTTATCCCTGCCTATATCTACGGCTCCACGGGTGAGCAATGCCCAAACATTTCCGGCCCCGGCGCAGGCTTCCAAGAACATCAAACCACCAGCTATTGTCACGCCGGCTACCATTCCGCCGCCGGCCTTGGCAACGACCGCGAAACTAAAGCACCCAGTCCCGGCGCCGCCCACTGAGCCCGCTCTGCTTCACAACGAGCTCGCCTCACTGGAAAATGGAATCGATACGCCCACAAGTGTTGCGGGCGTCAAAGCCCCGCCAATTCCCTCTCTTGCGACCGTCCCGAGTACGATCATCGAGCAGGCTCCGATCAGTCCTGTGTTGACTTCGGTGCCACTGTTGGTTTCCGAGCTCCCGCAGGGTCATTTCGCCCATCCTGTCGTTTCCGAACCCAACCTGGTGGGGGAGCTGCAGCTTAAGGCATTGATTGGCGCAGACGGCCTGGTGAAGCAGGTGACCGTATTGAGCGGCAACCCCAAACTGGCGGAAGTAGGCATGCGCGCGGTTCGCCAATGGCACTACGCTCCCTATCAAGTGCTTGGGAATCCGGTCGAAGTCGAGACGCAGATCAAGATGAGCTTCTTCGGCGAGGACGCAGTCTCAGTTGCTTCTGTGGCCACGGTTCCGCCTCCCGGTTCGCGGGTTGCGTCGGTCCCCTCCCCACACGACGAGCCACTTGCCTCCAAGCCAAACGATTGATAACTTAGACAGTTCCTTTCTAAAGGACGCCCTTTCCCTGAGCGGTATCAGGATCGCGAACCTTGGTCATCTGTTTCAGCAGCCATATTCTCGCCAACGCCCAGTGGCGCTTCACCGACCGCGGAGACATCTCCAGGATGTCGCCGATCTCTGCAACAGAGAATCCTCCGAAATAGCGTAGCTCCACAACCTTCGCCTGACGCGGATCCACCCCTTCAAGACCGGTAAGTGCATCATGCAAGGCAAGCACTTCGTCTGAGCGCTCGATGGAAACCATCAATCCCTCTCCAAGCTCGACCCGGTCTGCGCCTCCCGATCTCCTCTCGGCGTTGTGTGCTCGTGCGTGATCGACCAGCAGCCGGCGCATGACATTTGCGGCCACTCCGATAAAGTGTTGGCGACTCTGCCAATCGACGTTATCGCGAGCAAGACGCAAATATGCCTCATTGATGAGAGCCGTCGGCTGTAGTGTGTGGTCCGGTCGCTCCCCCCGCATATACGACCTGGCCAGCCGATGAAGTTCGCCGTAGAGGAGGGGGAACAGCTTCTCCGATGCAGACTCGTCTCCGTTCTTCATGGCCTTCAACAGAAGCGTGACTTCCCCGTCAGCTGCACACATAGGGTCGGCTCATTGGGTGACAAACCTGATAGCCAGTTCGACGCGGGTTCTTGAATTCACTTACAGGCTAGGCCTTCCAGTAGCCGCTCGCAACCCCGCCCCCATGCAAAGCGCCCCCGGGTCGCCGTGCAGAAATGTCGAGCAAATTGGCACCTTTACGCGATGCACTTCGCTTAACAGAGTAACGGCGATGGCCGCCCGGTAGACGGGGAAATTGCAGGCCCGGGGCCCAAAACTCCGGGCTTCCTCGTTACACCATTCTTGTGGTTTTTTGAGGAACTCCCGCGGAATGCAAAATAACTTGATACCTTTTTTGTTTCCCATGCACTACGTAATAGGCTGAAAGGCATATCCGGGAAGGTCAGCGAATCAGGACGAATAAGTGCCCGGCAACACTCGCTCTTTGCGCCACGTCGCTCGACCGAACCTGAGAAGCAGAATTTACGCCTGGCGCGTGGCCGTTGGTATAGGCTTGGTGTCATCTTCAGCAATCGCGGGAGAATTCTGCGTTGCGCTCACTTTCCCGCCAGATATGCTCCGGAACCCGCCTCCGCTGTTGAAATTCCGGCAGTGTGATGATTCCTGCCGACGCCGGAATCGAACCAGGGCCGATCTCACGTTGCGCCATCCCTCGCGGACGTGTCGTCCCGTATAGGCCTTTTAGAACCAGCCGCTTGTGGGATTGGGTGTTATGGCTATTCAACCCGAGCTCGTGGAGCAACTATTCGAGTCCGCACTGGCCCTCCAGCCATGCGAGCGAGAGGCCTTCCTCGACCGGGCTTGCAGTAACGACCCGGAATTAAGGCGTACGGTCGAAGAGTTGCTGGCCGAGGACGCAAAGGCTGGCAGCCTCCTGGAGCACCCGCCATTCGATCTATTGGGCCAGGAGGGATTGCGCCCTCCCGAAGTGGGAGCCGCCACCCTAACCATCACCGGCAACGAACTTCCCTCGGTCTTGCCCCCTGCCGGGCGGCTCAACCCCGGTCAAGTGCTTATCGACCGCTTCGTCATTCTTCGTTTCATCGCAAAAGGCGGGATGGGCGAAGTCTATGAGGCGGCAGACCGCTTCCTGCAGGGTGTACACGTCGCCCTCAAAACAATTCTTCCCCAAATTGCCGACGATCCGGCCTTGCGCCAGCGGTTCGAACGGGAAGTCTTGGTGGCAAGGGAAGTTAGCCACCCAAACCTTTGCCCGATCTATGACATCTTCCATTGTGACCAGCCGACTGATTTCCTGTTCCTAACCATGAAGCTGCTGGCTGGCGAAACACTCGCGTCGCGGCTACGGAGAACTACATCGCTACCGATTGCGGAAGGATTGGCCATCTTCAAGCAAATGGCCGCCGGGCTCGCCGCCATTCATGCCGCCGGCATCATTCACCGCGACATAAAGCCGAACAACATCATGCTCGATGGTGCGGGTTCCCAAGTGCGGCTCTGCATCACTGATTTTGGCTTGGCTCGCGCCCATGAAGCCGAGCCATCATTCGCGGGCAAGGGCCTGGTCGCCGGAACCCCGGATTATATGGCTCCGGAACTATACCTGGGGCGACCGCCCTCCCAGGCTACCGACCTCTTTGCCTTTGGGGTTGTTCTGCACGAGGTCTTTACCGGGCAGAGGCCGGCTCGGGGAGCGGACAGCTCATCGATGATCGTCAGTCCGCGATTGAGCAACTCAGGTGTGCCTTCACTTTGCGTACGGCTGATACAGGAATGCCTCAATGCGGATCCGAAGCGGAGATGCGAGGCCTTTCAGCGCGCCCTGGACTCACTGCATATTCACTACCAAAGAAGAGAGTTGTGGACTCGGCGTCGCTTTGCCGGCGCGGCAGTCGCGGCTATCGGCGCCGTTGGCGGTGCCGCATGGTGGAAATGGGATGACCTGGAGGACCTGTTGCGTCCGCTGCCCAGCAAACGCTTCGTCGCGCTGTTGAATTGGCCGGCAACTTCCGATCTGCACGTCACTCCCATGTTGACCAGCGTCCTAAGTGCCATCAAGAGTGAACTTACTCGTGCTGAAACGGTTGACAGAGACCTATTCGTAATCTCCCCGGAGGACATGAATCTCAACACTACGGGAGTGACCCATTTAAAAGAAGTCTGTGATCCTTTGGGAGCCAACCTGGTGTTGGCCGCGTCGGGTATACCGGGAACTAAACACGTTCAGCTCGTCCTGCGCTTGCTGGATCCATCAACTAATCAACCACTTCGCGAGAAGCGGCTTACTTGTGCTCTCTCTGAGATAACATCCCTGCCTGGCAAAGCCGTGCGGGCCGCGGCGTCGTTGCTGGATTTGGAGAATTATCTGCAGAACGGTGAGCAAGCAGATCCCGGAACGCAATCTGCTGCCGCTTTTACCGCGTTCCAGTCGGCCGAGACCCTGATGAAGCAGCCAAACGACTCCGGGCTCGATGCGGCAATCGAAAGTTACAAGCAAGCGGTGGAGCTGGATCCCCGCTACGCAATCGCTCATGCGAAGCTGGCGCAGGCTTATGGTCGCTTCTATGTCATTCGGCGAAGCCCTGCCGCCCTGGACCTTGCTCGAGGCAATTGTCAGGTTGCGCTGACGCTAGACCCAGACCTGGTGGACGCACATCTCGCCCAGGCGCTGAGCTTTGAAATTTCCGGCGACTTGCAGGGCGCTTTGAAGGAGCTTGCCAAGGCCCTTTCGCTCGATCACTCCGATCCGGCAACACTGGTATGGCAGGCGCAAGTCTATGCCCGGCTCAATCGATGGGGGGAAGCCGAAAAGACTCTCCACAGGGCATTGAAGGAGCACCCCAACCACTGGTTAGCCTATAACGAGCTCGGCTTCGGCCTAGACGAGCAGGGGAGGTATCAGGAGGCGGTCGAGGCTTTCCGCGCAGCCAGCCTGGCCGCCCCAAGAAATTCCTGGGCCTTGAGCAACCTGGGCGTGGAATATACCCAGCTTGGCGAGTTCGCCGAAGCGATCGAGACTTTGAAGAGAAGTACCGCCCTGGATCCTGACTCAGGTCAAACGGCTATGTTCACCTCCTTCGCGCTGCGTCACCAGGGCAAATACGACGAGGCCTTGCGGTTCGCCCGGAAAGCCGTGCAACTGAACGCGGTGCTCGATACGTACTGGCTTGAACTCGGCGATTGCTACGTTTCGTTGGGTAATCATCAGAGCGAAGCCAGGAAGGCATACCTTCGGGCCGCGAAGGAGGCGGAACGGCACCTGGCAATAGACAAGACCAATGGCCCGGGATGGATGCTGCTGGCTCTCTACAAGGTGAAGGCGGGTAGCCCGCAAGATGCTGGTTCCCTCATAGAGAGAGCCGAATCGCTGGGAGTTAGTGACATGGATTCGCAGCTTTACAAAGGAAGGATCTTGGAACTTCTCGGAAAACGTGAGGAGGCGTTAACTACGTTCGCTGCTTGTTTTCGCAGAGGAGCCACGGACGTCCAGGTTGCAGCCTTTCCTGACTTGCAGTCTCTTCGAGAGGACTACCGCTACCGGCAGTTAGCGGAATCGAAATCTGTTGCCAGAGTAAGTAATCAGTCTTAGTGGCTGGAAGGGGGTGTTGATGAAGGTGTATGCAATGTTTCTTAAATTGAGCCACGCTCCTGGGCTCTGGCAGATTCACGGGGGGGGTCGACATCCGTACTGCGAAAAAGTAAGACCTATGTTATCGTTCGCCAGGCCATCGCACCGAAGTTCAACGTCAAAGTGTACTCTTTGGCAAATTCATCCCCATAACTTCCCAGAAAGCGAGCATTAATATGACCACAATGGAAAAAACAAAGGTTATCCACGTCTATCCACACAGAATTCTCCTTGAATTCAAGGTCGAACTTGGGGGCACCTTTGAATTCAGCAACGATTCCGACGATATCGACGAATTTGACATAACGTTCGAAGAACCTGGACCACCCGGTGCAAGCACGACAACTACTGGAAATAAGGACAAACCTATAGTCATTCCCATGCCTCATGAGGCCAGTACTTTTAAAGGTCACATCGTTTTCAAAAAGAAGGATAAAAGCGACCCAGTGCCAGTGGCCTTTATAGCTTCGTCCTGCGTGGGTTGCCATTGACAAAGGTGCTGCTTTTATATAGATCAAAAGCGGCGGTAGCACAATTATCGCACTAACTTGAACTGGAGTGCGGTGACACTGGCACGCAAGGTGACCTAGGGCAGTGTCTCTGCGCTCCGGTCCTGCGCAAGTTGTAGCTAGCCTTGAGATAGGTCGGATAGCTTAAGTGAAGCCATGCCATTTATTCATAAGTGGCTCTATTTCTACTTGCGCTCAATCTGGGCAATAACCAGAAAGGAAACCACATGGCTCGCAAAGACCGTGCACCTGGACCGCACCCCACAAACCTGAAGGACCTGGTAGCCGCTAAGTCAGAGTGGTCGAGACGCTTACTTCCGCCACCCGCTCGGTACGAGGAGGGCCCGATTATGGCTGCGCGAGCGCTCAGCCGCGCCGTTAGCCCGGTGCCCACAGAAAACGTAGTGGGGGTGGGCGTCGGGGAAAAGATCAGCGGTGGGAAACACACAGGCGTCTGGGCAGTCAAGTTTTTTGTCCGGTTGAAATATCCGGAGGCCCAACTGGAAAAAAAACATCGCCTGCCCAGTTCCATTGCCGGCCTGCCTGTTGACGTCGAGGAAACCGGCCTCTTCCGCCCCTTTGCGGCCCCAAAGAAGCACCCTGTCACGAAAAGCGCGGCGCTGAACCCACGGATTAAGATGCGCCCCGTACACCCCGGCTGTTCAGTTGGCTACAAGGATCCCGATCCAAAGTTCACTGTGGCCGGGACATTCGGAGCCTTGGTGAGGGATGGGAAGAACTCATATATCCTCAGCAACAATCACGTCCTCGCCGATGAGGGCCGCTTGCCACCCGGCTCTCCCATCTTTCAACCCGGCTTGCTGGATGACGCCCATACCAAATCAGATCAAATTGCCGAACTCACCAAAGCAGTGGCACTGCAAGTTGAGGGTCCAAACCTTGTCGACTGCGCCATTGCGAAGCTCATGAAGCCTTCGCTGGCAAGCAAAGAGATTCTCTTTATTGGCGCCCCGCAAGGCACAGCAGATGCTCAAATTGACATGACGGTGCACAAGTTTGGTCGGAGCTCGGGCTACACCGTAGGACGTATAACCGGCATAAATGCAGACATTACTCTCTCCTACGACGTCGGACGTTTAACCTTTGCAAACCAGGTATTGATCGTTGGCCTGGGCGGGACATCATTCGCCGCGCAAGGGGATTCCGGAGCGCTGATCCTTGAGCGCCCCTCAAATCGCGCCGTCGCTCTTCTGGTGGGTGGTACGCGGACCCACACATATGCAAACCACATAGGGGACGTCTTGCAGGCGTTGAACGTTTCGCTCGCGTAGCTATGTCTGGAGCTAGAGTGACGATGTTCACGGAAAAGAAAGCTGACGACATCAAGAGCCGCCACTCCACAGAGTTGCTAAGTACGCCTGGTGTCTGTGCAGTCGGCGTTGAAAAGAACCCGGACGGGGCATTCGTCATCGTGCTTTACCTTGACGCGGATCGCCCTGGGATTCAAAACCAACTGCCGAAAGACATTGAAGGCTTGCCGGTTAAATTCGTCATCAGTGGCCCGTTCCGTCCATTTGCCGCGGAATGAGGCCTGGAGTTGATTCGGGGCGTAATCCTGCGACTTGGGCCCTAAATAAACTTCCGACCGTTCGTTTTATGAATCTTCACTCCTCCACCCGCCATCTGCTACACAGGAGATGAATCACCATGGCAACTGACAAGAAAGTCGCGCTGGTTACCGGCGCAAATCGTGGAATCGGTTTTGAAACGGCCCGTCAGCTGGGACAAAAAGGCGTGACGGTCGTGGTGGCTGCTCGCACTTTGAAGTCCGCTGAAGAAACCGCTGCGAAACTCAAGGCAGAACGCATCGACGCCTTCCCTCTTAAGCTTGACGTCACCAATGCGCACGACCGTGAAGCAGCAGCCCGCACACTTGGCGATAAATTTGGAAAACTCGATATTCTAATCAACAACGCAGGCGTGGGCGCCCAGGACGGAATGTTTAACCTCAAAGTCATTCACACCACAGAAGAGGAACTCCAAACCGTTTTCGGCACCAACCTTTTTGCCACCATTGCAGTGACGCGTTCGCTGCTCCCACTGCTCAAGAAGAGCGACGCCGGCCGTATCGTAAATCTATCCAGCATTCTTGGATCATTGGCCCTCCATGCGGATCCCAACAGCCCCATCGCAAGCATCAAGGCCTTTGCCTATGACGCCTCGAAAACAGCGCTCAACGCCTTCACCATTCATCTCGCGGCCGAACTCAAAGACACCAAAATCAAGGTGAATTCCGCTCACCCCGGCTGGGTCAAGACGGAAATGGGAACCGACGCTGCTCCCATGGAGATTCCCGAAGGCGCGAAGACCAGCGTCGACCTCGCACTGCTCGGTCCCGACGGTCCGAATGGCCGCTTCATCCACCTGGGTCAGGAACTGCCCTGGTAATCACCGGATCCACGAAAACCGCAACGGGAGCAGCGCTCCAAGACCGCGGCTCCCGTTTCCCCTTGCTGCGCTCTGATTGGCGGCCAGTCCGATAAAGAGATGAACCCATGCTAAAGGGCGAACAAACACGCAGGAAGATCCTGGAAAAAGCAGCTCCCTTGTTCAACAAGAGAGGGTTCAACGGTTGTTCGATGCAGGATATAAGCGCGGCCACCGGTTTGGAGAAAGGCAGTCTCTACACCCACTTCGACAGCAAGGAGCAATTGGCATCAGAAGCGTTTGACGCTGCCTGGGCGCAAAGTAGTAAGGCGCGCGTAGACAATCTGGAACAGGCAACAGGCAGTATCGAGAAGTTGAAACTACATATAAACAATTTCGTCTCCAAGCCGCCCTTCGCCGGTGGATGTCCCCTGCTGAACACGACCATGGACGCCGACGACGGCAACCCCGTGCTCTACCAAAGAGCCCAGAAAGCCTTCAACGGGTGGGTCGCGTTCCTCCGCGAGATCATCGAGCAGGGACAAACATCGGGAGAACTGAGCCCGTCCATGGAACCGGAAGCCCTCTCGACTTTGATTATCTCCTTGCTGGAAGGTGCTTTCTTCACTTCCAGGCTGCAAAAGTCCAAAGCGCCGCTCAAAATCGCACAAAAACACCTGAACCGATTCCTCGACGAGGCGGTGGGAACAGTTTCGGCGGGAGACGAAAAAGTCCCATAGGGACGACTCGAAGTTACCTCTCAACCACCAGCTCACGTCCGTGGAGAAAGTTTCTCCTCGCACTCTGCGACCCCTGCCTGCACGTTGCATTTCCCATACAGCGCACGCGCCTCCTCGAAGAGCGGCCTTGAAGCATCTGCTCTGCCTGAGGACTCATACGCCAAAGCTAGTCCTCGCAGGGTGTTTGCCAAATCAAGCTTGGCTTCTTCTCCTTGTTGCCGGTAGATCCGCTCAGCTTCCAGGTAAAGTGGTTCCGCCTCCGCAGGCAGGCACAATTCGCGGACGATATCCGCCTCATGACGAAGCGCATACGCCAGGCTTGCCGGCGGCCCGATTTCCCGATACAAAACAGCGGCGCCTTGGTAGTGGTGCCTCGCCGCCTCGAGGTTTCCGATGCCATGCTCTGCCTGCCCCAGGCCGCAAAGCGCTTCCGCCAGAGACGGCCGGTCTCCCCCCTCGGCAGCGCTACGCACCGCCTTGAGAAAGATTGCGCGTGAGTCGGCGAGCCGGTTCTCTTTTCGCGCCTGGTAGCCCTTTTCAAACTGTTCCTGCAAGCTCTCGGTCATCGTCCGCTAGCTTAGCATCTCAGCTTCGAGGTCCGGCCGATAAGGAGAAGCCCTGGGGAAAGGACTCAGGACGATCGCCACTTGGTAGAAAGCGTAGCCAGTTTCTCATTCAAACTGGGCTGCGATGCGGGGCTCGGCTTGTTCGGCCGCTGATTCTTCTGCGCGGGTTCCATAAGAGCCTTCATCGAAAGAGCAATGCGTTTACTTTTAATGTCAGCACTCAGGACCTTGACCTTGACGATCTGGCCGGCCTTCACCGCCTCGGACGGGTCCTTGATAAAGCGGTTGGACAGTTCGCTGATGTGTACCAGGCCGTCCTGGTGCACGCCGATGTCAACGAAGGCTCCGAACTTGGTGACGTTGGTGACCACGCCCTCAAGCACCATCCCCGGCTGGACATCGCTGAACTCTCTGACCGACTCAGAGAAGCTGGGGGCAACGAACTGATCCCGTGGATCGCGCCCGGGCTTGCGCAGTTCTTCGAGGATGTCCGCAACCGTGAAGCTACCCGCGGAGAGCTGCCTGGCATCGACCGTGGCGAGAAGCTGCGGATAAAGGATGAGTTGGTCGACCGGCGTATTGAGCGTCTGCGCGATCTGCTCCACCACCGGGTAAGACTCCGGATGGACCGCGGTGCAGTCGAGAGGGTTCTCGCCATCGCGAATGCGCAGGAAGCCGGCTGCCTGCTCAAAGGTCTTGGCGCCGATGCCGGCAACTTCGTTGAGCTGCGACCGTGAGCGGAATTTTCCATGCTGATCGCGATAGGCGACGATGTTGAGTGCCGTTC
Source organism: Acidobacteriaceae bacterium (assembly GCA_049693715.1). GTDB lineage: Bacteria > Acidobacteriota > Terriglobia > Terriglobales > Acidobacteriaceae > PALSA-350. The sequence goes on from JBAVQC010000215.1 coordinate 15,328, forward strand.
TCTCGGTCACACCGGCGACGAAGCGAAGCAAGGTCCACGAAGAAGTATTGAGATCGACGCCAACCCGGTTCACGCAACTTTCGACCGTCGCCTCAAGCGATTGCTGCAGCTGGCGTTGATCGACGTCATGTTGATACTGACCGACGCCGATGGATTTGGGATC
>JBAVQC010000216.1:0-2187 GCA_049693715.1 Acidobacteriaceae bacterium
GCTGTATCTTGTGCGCGGCGGGCCGCCTGGTAATCGTTGGGGATCTTCCAGTTAATCGGTTTGGTCAGGGCTTTCTGAATGTGATCCTCGTCGATACTTAAAGAACGCGGACTGAATCGGTTGACTACCACTTCAAGCGTGCGACCGGAGTTAAAGAACTCAGAGATCAGCCGGTTTCCGTTGCGCAATTCGGGGATGCTGACCTGAGTGACCAGGTAAACCACAGAGGCCGCATCGAGGAGCATCCTGCAGCCGGCGCCCAGGTTCGATCCAGCGTCGACTACCACATACTCAAAGTCCTGCCGGGCGACGGCTAATAGTTTCTCTACCGCATCGTCTGACGCCTGCACCGATGTATATCTGTCAGGAGCCGCCAGCACGGAGAGCCCCGAACTGTGTTTGATCAAGAGCTTGGTGAGGAAATTGGAATCCAGACGGTCGGAGTTCTGCAGTGCATTGGCAGTGGAAAACTCAGCGCTAATTCCGAGCGCGAGAGCCGCATCTCCAAAGGGAAGGTCGAGGTCAACCAGAACAGTGCTTCGGCCAGATTCCTTGGCCAGCGCCAAGGCAAAGTTGCTGGCAATGGTAGTGACGCCGGAGCCACCCTTGGCGCCGAGAAATAGCATTAACTTGCCGCCGACCTTCTTTGCCGGCTTGGTCACCGGCCGCCGAACGGAGGCGCGAACCAACGCCTCCGCAATGGTGTTGGGAGCGATGGGTTGGGTGAGAAACTCGCGCGCGCCGGCACGCATGCAGCGGACCAGCAACTCAGAATCCGTGCTGGCGGAATAGACCATCACGGTGGAGGAGCTGGTGCCGCAAATATGCTCCACCAGATCCAGGGCCTGCTCGGGATCCGAATCCAGCTCGACGATGATGACGTCGTAGCCGGGGTCGAGCACGCGCGGCACATCGTCGAATCCCGGATAGGAGGTGAACTCGCGCGTCACGCTTGCTTGCGAGCCGGCAAGAGCACTAGCCACCGCTTTGCGGCGCTGCTCCTGTGGCCCAATGAGGGCGACTGATAATACTTTGGAGCCCAGTGCGTCGGGATCGTGGGTAAAAGTCGACATCAGTAGTTCACGCCCTTCTGCGTTTCTTAACTTCGCGGCCGATTGAACTGAGTTAGACATGTTGTTTCTGAACTCGCCATGGTCGTACTTCAATCCTCAACGTGCAAAAAACGAGAAAATCGTTCCAATCGCAATTGCGGGAGCGTAAGGCATCTTGCGCGTCAATGGATTTGCGAGAACCAGCTCCGGATGGGGACGCAAGCCCCGCTTGCCAAAACCCAGAATCAGGTCGCCCGTGCCCTGGAACAACTCGCCCAGAAATCCACCGGCGAGAGCCCAGCCAAGCGCCATGATGCCCCCGGCGATTCCCGTGATGACCAGGGCAGTGAGCAATTGTGCCGGGCCAATCCAGGCGCCGATCGCGGCACAGAGTTTCACATCCCCCATGCCCATGCCACCCATCCAACAGAGAATGCCGAAAAGCAGCCCACCCAGGGCTATGCCTTCAAGGCTGTGCCCGATGCCAGACCAGCCGTGGAGCCCCCCGGAAACCACGATGCCTGCAAGCAGGAACGGAAATACCAGCCAATTGGGGATACGCCGGCTACGCAGATCGGTAAATGTTGCGATGGCGACGACGATGAGCGTTGGCCACAAGGCTATCGAGTGCATGCCGGCTCCTTTCGGTCTTTGGGGTTAGGTACGGTGGTGCAAGAGCAATTCGCCGTCCAAAGCGCAAAGTTGCCGGAAATGCACGGATTCAGAGCTTTAGCCTGTTTTCCCGGGAGATAGTGTCCACTCCTGTTTACAGCGGACTACTGGAGTGAAGCGGGGTATATACACCCGATTTGCGCCGGAGTTTGGGCTGAGGGGAACAGCGGGGCAGGTCGGGACCGGGACCCATTCGCCAGTACAGATAGCCCACGAGGCCGGAAACTATGCTTTCACGCTCTAAATCAGCGCAACAGTGCCATGGAAGGTCCGCAGCCAGCTGCACGACCCCACTCAGTGGCGACCAAGACAGGAAACGACTCTGAGGCCGATTAGAGCATTTTCACTTCTACTCTGCACGGGTAATGCGGCGAGGTGCGGCTTTTCTTCCACCCCAGCAAGCTCGCTTGCCCGGGGACCCCGGTTCTTGAGGAAAAGCCGCGTCGGGATCGGTTGCTCTGTA
>JBAVQC010000217.1:0-3930 GCA_049693715.1 Acidobacteriaceae bacterium
CAAAAAAGACTCAAAAATATCGAATTTTATAAATAACTGCGAGGACTCCCGGTCCGCAACAGCCGTCCATGTACGAAAGATTAAGAAAGCTTAATGCATGTAAACCGGCGAACAACCGCGACCTTCCCACAGTCCCCGCGACGACTTGGATTTCCTCTTTCTCCAAGCTGGTTTAACTTCAACTTCAACGAAAAGTGTTACCAACATGCCCGTTCGCACAACCAAGCAGGTTTTTCAGCAGCCTGCTAAGGGGTCCAGAAGCCTTCGTGAACTTTGCCGGCTTCGTCTTCAAGGAATGGCCCATCGACGACGATCGGCTTTTGTCCGCGGGCGAAGACTTCGCGGCAGGGCAGGTCGAGGGTGGGGTTTTGCTCGTGGGTGCCGGTATAGCGCATGAGGCCGGTTTCCGAGAGAGCGAAGACGACACGGCCCACGCCGGTCCAATAGATGGCGCCGGCGCACATGGCGCAGGGTTCGGTGCTGGTATAGAGGGTGCAGCCGGCCAGTTCGGCTTCACTCAGCAGCTTGGCACCCTCGGCGCAGGCGACCATTTCTGCGTGTTGTGTAGGGTCGCCGGTAGGGCGCACCGCGTTGTTGCGTGCGACCACGACGGTCTCTCCCCGTTCGTTTACGATGAGCGCGCCAAATGGGTGACGGCCATCTTGCCGGGCCTGGCGCGCGAGGTCGATCGCCTGCCGCAAAAAGTTCAGTTCCTGTTCGGTCAGGTGTTCCATGTTCCTAGTTCTCCGGCTTCGAGGAAAAGAAGAGGTTGAGTAGAACCGCGGTAGCCGCGGTGAGGACAATGCCAAGCAGAACCAACAATCCGCCCCCAGCAGCGACCGCAAAGCGGCTCTTGACCCTGGAGAGGTACAGCCACTGCGCCGGCGTACGTCACCAGCACATGCTGCAATCCGTAACCAAGCAGCCGCGGCACGCTCTCCGTTTGGTCGATCGAGCCGGCGGCCGCCAGGATGACCTTTGTGTCTGCGGTCATGGGAGGGTTACATCATAGCGCGGAGGCTCTGGAGAGCATACGCGGAAAAGGTGCTTCCAAGGCGGGGCGTTGATTTATACTCCATTCACAATCGGTGAATCTTTCTGCACCAGAAAGCGGTGTCAACGAGCAAGGCGGCTCCCCGCCGTTCATGTCGTCTGCGCATCGATCGTTAGCGATCGCACCCGAACATCTGAGCATTTATTTTCTTGAGCTGCTGAGGAATTGCCCCATCGCGGTGCTGGTTCTGGATCCGCAGCATAAGGTTCAGTTCTGCAATGAAGCGTTTGAGAAGCTCTTTCAATACAGCGAGAGCGAATTGGTGGCTGAGGATCTACAGGAAATGATCGCTACCAATGAGTTGGCTCCCGAAGCTATCGAGATATGGCGGCGAGTGGTAACCGGCGAGAGCGTGTACGCGGCTACGCGGCGGAGGCGCAAAGACGGGAAAGTTGTGGATGTTGAGTTGCATGGTATTCCGATCATGGCGGGCGGCACCATGGTTGGAGTTTTTGCTTTTTACCACGATGTCTCAGAACGCAAAGGGGCTGAGCTTGCGCTGCACCAGCTGTCAGCGCGGTTGCTGGAACTTCAGGATGAAGAGCGGCGGCGTATCGCGCGGGAGTTGCACGATACTACGGCACAAAGCATCTTCGCGCTCACGATAAACCTGACGCGGATTCAGGAGTCAATTGGCAAAGAGCGCCCGGATGTTCAGGCGATTCTCGCGGATAGTCTTTACCTGGCGGAACAGAGCGCCAAGGAGTTGAGGACGCTTTCGTATCTTCTGCATCCTCCTTTGCTGGATGACGTTGGACTAGTGTCCGCGATTAGTTGGTATTCGCGGGGATTTTCGGAGCGCAGCGGTATTCAGGTGGACCTGGACATTCCGTCCGACCTGGAGAGACTGCCCAGGCCTTTGGAGACGGCGTTTTTCCGGATTATTCAGGAGGCGCTGACGAATGTTCATCGGCATTCCGGCAGTCCTCGCGCGGCGATTCGTTTGGCTGCGGATGCGGAACGGATTGTGATGGAGATCAGCGATCAGGGGGTTGGGTTTACCCATCCCCCGGGACAGGCTGCGGCCAAGCTGGGCGTGGGCCTGGCGGGGATGCGGGAACGGATCCATCAATTGGGCGGCCAGTTTGAGATTGTGTCGGGCCGCCAGGGGACAACGGTGCGCGTGGCGCATACTCTACCCGAATAACAGGAGGCTGATGCCACCTTTGAGGATTTTGGTTGCCGATGATCATGATGTGGTCCGTCAAGGGCTTCGTTCGTTGTTGGAATCACGGACTGGGTGGGAGGTCTGTGGCGAGGCCAGCAATGGGCGGGAAGCGGTTGAGATGAGTGTGGCTCTGAAACCGGAGATCGTGATTATGGATATTGCCATGCCCACCATGACCGGGCTGGAGGCGACACGACAGATTTTGAAGGCGAGTCCGAAGACGCAGGTGATTGTGCTGACGATGCATGAGTCAGAGGAGTTGCTGCGGGAAGTGCTCGATGCCGGGGCTCGGGCCTACGTGCTTAAGACGGATAAGGGACGCGAGTTGATTAGTGCTGTGGACGCAGTTTGTAATCACAATACTTTTTTCACTTCGCGTGTGGCGGAGATGGTTTTGCATGGGTACCTGGAGACCAGCAATGGTGGATTGAAGCCGATGAATAGGGCTCAGTCGCTGACTCCTCGAGAGAAGGAGGTGCTGCATCTGGTGGCGGATGGGAAAAGTAATAAAGAGGTGGCTGCCGGGTTGAGTATTAGCGTGAAAACGGCTGAGGCTCACCGGATTAATATCATGCGGAAGTTAAATGCTCAGTCGGTGGTTGATTTGGTTAAGTATGCTATGCGGAACAATATGTTGGGGTAGTGCATCCCCCGTCCTTGTCCCCTGATCCGTCAGGGCTCAGACAAGTCAGCCGACTCCCCCAACTGGAATATGAGCCGCCCCTGAACCTCTACAGAACATACAGTGCACCTCGGCGTAGAGAAGTCCATGTTTCCTGATAGCAGCAAGCAATGCGGACAGCTTCACATCGCTAGACCAAATCAACCGGTTGCGAACCGTCGCCACGTCGAATGGGCATTGCCCTCCGTCAATAAAGGCCATGATCTGCTGATAACTTATGTCGAGACTAACGTTTACGGGGTCTCGAAGGCGATTAATCGCTGTGTCGATGTTTGCAAAGCCAGTGAAAATGTTAGCGGACTTATGCCACCCCTGCGATTTAGACAGGATGTAATCGTGAACCCGCCCTTGGTCGTTAGTCTCATAGGGCCGGGCTAACCCCTGGTATAAGTTGGCCGGGGCGGCCCGTAATACGTGGCCATGGGGAGCATAAAAGCAGAGAGTATCCTGCGAATCGAAATGTGAATCGAAAAAGGTAGTCTCGCCGTGGCCTTGAACCATCAACCGTGGCCTCTGGCCGCCGTTTTGTTGAAATAGATAGATACTATCTCCAATCTCCGTCTGCCTGGCCATTCTGTCATCCTTATTTGCCCGAGAAGTTGATCCGAGTATATCTAAAAGGAAACCTGGAGCACGGATCGTTGACCGACGCCAATTACAGCCGGTAGTCGTGCCGGGGGAAGGGCTGGAGTGGCTTCCAGAACCTGTGAATCTACGATTGTTTTTCGAGAGCCGAAAAGTCCCGTTAAGGACGACTGGTTGTTATCCTGACATCGCGAAATATTCAAATATTCCGCGATTGAGAATTCCTGATCCGCTACCCGGATTCAGGACCATTTCTCGATAAGTTTTTCAGCCGGCCCTACGGGACTCTTCCATGGTGCATGCAAACCCAGGACGCAGTCCTGGGTGTGTAGTTTCTACATTTCTAGGGACCAAGCGCATGGTATTTCAACGACAGCAGCTCGATGGGATGCCGAGTTTTGGCTTTGTATCAGGGCACGACTTTAGTCGGGCCATAAAGAA
>JBAVQC010000218.1:0-1617 GCA_049693715.1 Acidobacteriaceae bacterium
AGTCCCGAAGAGCCTGCCCTGAGCTTGTCGAACGGGGACGGGACAATCTATAGCCCGGCACGGGAGTGCCGGGTAGGATTTCACGCAAATCGAGTCCCGAAGGGACGGCACAATGGGGGAGTTCTCACGCAAACTCTTAAAGCCCTGGGCACGACTTTAGTCGGGCCGCAAAAGGCTTCAGCCGGATCCGCCGGTAAACATCATGACGAGTGACAACACAATAACCACCACGGCCGTGAGCCACGCTACGACGTTGAACCAGTGCGAGTTTACGGAGTCACCCATCAGATCCTTGCGATTGATGAGCAGCAGCATGAAGATGATCACCAGCGGCAGCAGCACCCCGTTCAATACCTGGGACAGGATCACCATGCTGATGAGTTTGCCGTTGGGAATAAACAAAACAGCGATGGCTCCGCCAGCGACCAGAAGGGTGTAGAGCCAGTAGAAGACGGGCGCGTCTTTAAAGCCGCCATCCAGACCGGATGCCAGGCCTAATCCTTCGCACACCGTGTAGGCGGTGGAGAGAGGCAGTATGGAGGCGGCAAACAAGGAAGCGTTGAACAATCCGACGGCAAACAAGAGGAAGGCATACTGTCCCGCCAGAGGTTTCATGGCTTCGGCCGCGTCGGCCGCTTCCTTGATCGCTCCCATCCCGTGGGCGAACAGAGTGGCCGCACAAGCGACGACGATGAACCAGGCCACGATGTTGGTAAAGAACGAACCGATGATGACATCCAGACGCGAAGCCGGATAGCTCTTCGCCGTAACCCCCTTCTCGACGATGGAGGACTGCAGGTAGAACTGCATCCAGGGGGAGATGGTGGTGCCGATCACACCCACGATCATGTAAATGTAACTTTTAGAGTGCCAAATAGAGCCTCGCGGCAGCTTCACCGTGGCAACCATGGCATCGTGCCAGCTGGGCTGGGAGAGAACACCGGTGACGATATACGCAATATAGAAAACGGATGCGGCGAGAAATACTTTTTCGACCCGCTTGTAGTCCCCCTTGACCACCAGGAGCCAGATGGTGAGGGCGCTGGCCGGAACCGAGATGTATTTACTGATGTGGAAGAGCTGCATGCTGCCGGCGATGCCGATGAACTCCGCCATGACGTTGCCGAAGTTGACGACGACCAGCAGCAGCATCAGGACAAATGTCATGCGCAGCCCGAACTCTTCGCGGATGAGATCGCTCAGGCCCTTGCCGGTAACGGCTCCCATGCGGGCGCACATTTCCTGCACTACGAGCAGGGCCACGGTGATGGGGATCATGGTCCATAGCAGGGTGTAGCCGAATTGGGCTCCGGCATTGGAGTAGGTGAGAATGCCGCCGGAGTCGTTGTCGATGTTGGCGGTGATAAAGCCCGGGCCGAGCACGGCAAGGAAGAGCAGAATCCGGATTCGCCAGCGCTTGAGCATCGGTCAGGGTGAAGATTCAATTTGAATTCGTTAACGCTTTACAGCAAAGCAGCAAATGGATCATTGCTTCGCGCGCAAGAAGGCAATGACGTGGTCCGCCTGCACCACCCCCACTAAACGGTTGGCCTTATCGACCACCGGCAGCGCATGCAGATTGTACTTGTCGAAGAGTTCTGCGACTTCATCCTGGTG
>JBAVQC010000219.1:0-10921 GCA_049693715.1 Acidobacteriaceae bacterium
GATATGGGGCACCCGGGCTTTGTCGCAGACCGGGGTGTGAGAAATCCAGGCTAGCGGTGATTCAACAAACCGTTCTGCCGCAAACCAAATAAATGCGCAAACCCCTATTGACGGATTTGGAATTCACCGCCAACCTGAATCTAAGCGCATACCGAGCGCGACCCAAAACCCGACTTAGTTCGCTTAGTTCGCTTTGTACGCACTTTTTTGCAAACCGAAATCCCTACACCGGGCGCCGCAGACCGGCAACCACCCTCGCCGGCCCGTTTACAATCAAGCATGATGCCCCCGTCCGACGTCACCAGCAAGCCCCGTTCCGGCCAAACCCCTGCCTCTGTGCCTGACCGATACGATCCTGCGGAAATTGAAGTGCGTTGGCAAAACCGCTGGGATGCGGACCCCGAGCTCTATCGTGCCGAGCTGCCCCACAGTGGCAAGCCGAAGTATTACGTGCTGGAGATGTTGCCTTACCCCTCGGGCCAGCTCCACATGGGCCACGTCCGCAACTACGCCATCGGCGATGCCCTGGCTCGCTACATGTGGATGCAGGGCTACAACGTCCTTCATCCCATGGGCTGGGACGCGTTCGGGCTACCCGCCGAAAACGCCGCCCTCAAGAACCAGACTCCGCCCCGCGAGTGGACGCTCCAGAACATAGCCCACATGCGCCGCCAGATGCGCCGGCTGGGCCTGAGCTATGACTGGCAGACCGAGATCACCACCTGCCTGCCCGACTACTACCGTTGGACGCAGTGGTTCTTCCTGCGCATGTTGGAGCGCGGCCTCGCCTTCCGCAAGCAAAGCAAGGTCAACTGGTGTCCGCTCTGCGCCACCGTGCTGGCCAACGAGCAGGTCATCGACGCCTGTTGCTGGCGTCACGAAGACACCGTGGTCGAGCAGCGCGACCTGGAGCAGTGGTTTCTCCGCACCACAAAATACGCGCAAGAATTGTTGGACGGGCTGGACCATCTGCCCGACTGGCCAGAGAAGGTGCGCACCATGCAGCGCAACTGGATCGGGCGCAGCGAAGGCGCGACCATCGACTTCCTTCTCGACCCAAACCCCGAGCCTGAAACCGAACGCGAACGAGGCAAAGTCCCTCTCCCGGCGCCGGAAGGCTTTGTGGCCGGTAGCCCGATCGCGGCCGGCGCGGTGCGTATCCCAATCTTCACCACCCGCGTGGACACTATCTTCGGCGCCACCAGCCTGCAACTGGCGCCCCAACATCCCTTGGTCCAGCAGTTTGCCCAGGCCGATGCGCAGCTGGGCGAGGAAGTCGCCTCCCTGGTCGAAGAACAAAAGAAAGCCCGCGAAGCCGGCGATCCCGCTGCCATCGACAAGCACGGGTTTTTCACCGGCCACTACGCCATCAATCCGTTCAGCGGAGAGCGCGTGCCCATCTGGGTGGCCAACTACGTTCTGCTGGAATATGGAACCGGGGCCGTCATGTCGGTACCGGCTCACGACGAACGCGATTTCGAGTTCGCCAAGAAGTACGGCCTGGAAGTGCGCATCGTGATTTTGCCCCGGCGCACCCTGGAGCCGCCAGCCGCTGGCCATCGGGATGAGGACCCGTTGCCCTACACCGAAGAAGACAGTCTGCTCATCAACTCCGGCGAATACAACTCCCTGGGCAACCAGGAGGCGCAACAAAAGCTGGCCGCCTTTGCCGAGCAGCACGGCTTCGGAAAAACCACGGTTACGTTTCGTCTGAAGGACTGGGGGGTCAGCCGCCAGCGATACTGGGGCGCGCCCATCCCCGTGCTCTACTGTCCCAAAGACGGCATCGTGCCCGTGCCCGATGACCAGCTTCCCGTCCTCTTGCCCGAGCAGATCGAGATCACCCAGCAGGACGGATCCCCCCTCAGCCGTGTTCCCTCCTTCGTGAACGCCACCTGTCCTCGCTGTGGAGGACCCGCGCGCCGTGAGACCGACACCATGGACACCTTCGTCGATTCGTCCTGGTACTTCTACCGCTATCCCGACGCCCACAATGCCTCTGCCCCCTTCAGCCGGGAGAAGATCGACTACTGGTTTCCTATCGATCAATACATCGGCGGGGTGGAACATGCCATCCTGCACCTGATCTACTCCCGCTTCTGGACCCGGGTCATGCGGGATCTCGGCCTGATCGGCAATGACGAGCCGGTCACACGCCTCTTCACCCAGGGTATGGTCATCAGCAATGGCGCCAAGATGTCCAAATCCAGGGGCAACGTGGTTTCGCCCGACGACATGATTGCCCGCTATGGCGCCGACGCCGCCCGCATGTACTCGCTGTTTGCCGCACCGCCCGACCGCGATTTGGATTGGCAGGAGGATGGAGTGGCAGGGGTAAGCCGCTTCCTGGGCCGGGTCTACCGAGTGGCCATGCGCTACCGGGATGTGGTGAGAAGCCGGGCTGGCCAAGCGCCTGCAGCGCCAACAGCGCCAACTTCTCCTCTGGCGCAGGCGCTGCTGCGGAAGCTGCATCAGACCATCAGCAAGATCACCCAGGACTTTGCCGGGCGCTGGCACTTCAACACCGACATAGCCGCGGTCATGGAACTGGTCAACGAAATTACCGCTGCCGAGCCTGGACTGGCGGAAATGCCGGCCGAGGCTTCAGCACCACTGATGGCCACCATCGTGCCCTCTCTGATCCTGTTGCTGGCGCCCTTTGCCCCTTACCTGACGGCCGAACTCTGGAGTGAGATCGGTGGCGCCGGTGCGCTGTTGCGCCACCCATGGCCAAGCTTCGACCCTGATCTGGCCCGGGAGGAAGAACTCGAAATCCCGGTGCAGGTAAACGGCAAGCTGCGCGCGGTGGTCCGGCTTTTGCCCGGCGCCGGGAACGAGGTCATGCAGCAGGCCGCGTTGGCCGAACCCAAAGTGCAATCTGCGATTGCCGGCAAGCAGGTAGTCAAAGTGGTGATCGTGCCTGACAAACTCATCAACATCGTGGTCAAGCATGCTGAATAACCGTTCAGGTTGGAAAAGAGCACTCTTGGCGATCAACCCGATCCGCATCGTTGTGAAATAGGCGCTCGTGCGCGGAACTCAGTCTCTGCTTCACATCTGCGCCGAGTGCTGGAAGCGCCCAGGCTTGTTGGGCAGGGAACTGCTCTGGCGTTGGGGTTTCGGCATTCCTGCGGCCGCCCTCCTCTGCTACCTGGCCGTCCACATTGCGGCCGCAGCCGCTCCTGACCTCTCTGGTCTTTCTCTCGGCGACCCCATGCAGGCCGGTCAGCAGATAGCGCAAGCGGCTGCAGCCATCAAACCGGAAGCGGAGCGAGTCGCCCTGTGGTTGGGACCATTGCTGGCGGTTGCCTGGGCCCTTGCCTCCGGCCTCGGCCGCACGGCTGTGCTCAAGTGTCTGGATCCCACCCTGCACGCCGCACCCGTTACCCTGATCCTGCTGCAGCTGCTGCGCATGGCGGCCCTGATCGGTGTCTGGCTGGGCTGGTATCGCGCTATCCAGTGGGCCGCCAATGTAACCCTGAGCAGCGCCACCCCCAACCTGGTTGGCTGGAGTGCCTGGGTCATCTGCCTATCGCTCGGCATCTTTGTCCTCTGGGCTCTCCTCAGCTGGATTTTTTCCATCGCCCCGTTACTGGCAATGCTGGAAGGCAAAGGAGTCGTAGCTAGCTTGGCGAGCAGTCTTCACCAGGGTGCGCTGACCGGCAAGCTGGTGGAAGTCAACCTGGTGTTGGGCATTGTCCGCCTGGCCTTGATCGTGCTTGCCATGGTGTTCTCCGCCATACCTCTCCCCTTCGAAGCGGACATGAGCGGAACCGCACTCTACCTCTGGTGGACCCTGGTCACCATCCTCTATCTGGTCGCCAACAATTTTTTCCAGGTCGCCAGACTCGCCGCCTTCGTCCAATTCTCGCGAACGTATTCCCTCCTTGCTCACCGAACCAAATCCTGAAAAACTAGAACGTGGATACTTCCTCGATCGTCATCCTGGACTTCGGCAGCCAATACACACAACTCATCGCCCGCCGCATACGAGAGCAGAAAGTCTTCTCCGTCGTCCTGCCCTGCACCGCTTCCGTCGCTGAGATCCAATCGCATCACCCCATCGGCCTCATTCTTTCCGGAGGCCCGTGCTCGGTCTACGATCTGGACGCGCCCGTGGCCGACCCGAACATGCTGGCCATTGGGCTACCCATCCTCGGCATCTGTTATGGCCTGCAATTCCTCACCTATCACTTGGGCGGAAAGGTACGCTCCGCCGACAAGCGAGAATACGGACCGGCCCACGTTTCTATCGTTCCCGGACAAACCGAAAACCCCTTGTTCATCGGGCTGCCCCCGTCCCTCGACGTCTGGATGTCTCACGGAGATGAAGCCCTGGATTTGCCGCCGGGCTTCTCGTTGATCGCGCGCACCGCCAACGCCGTTGCCGGCATGGCTGACCCGTCGCGCAACATCTGGGCGGTACAGTTTCATCCTGAGGTCCGTCACACTCCCCGGGGAAGCGACCTGCTGCGCAATTTTCTCTTCAACATCTGCCGTGCCGAACCCAACTGGACTCCGGCGCACTTCATTCAGTCGACCGTATCCGCCATCTGCGAACAAGTCGGCGAAGGCCGCGCCATCTGTGCCCTTTCCGGAGGAGTCGATTCCTCGGTCGCCGCCGTGCTGGTGGAGCGCGCGATCGGCGAACGCCTCACCTGTGTCTTCGTCAACAACGGAGTGCTGCGCAAGAACGAGTTCCTGCAAGTGCAGCAGAACATGCGCGACCGCCTCGGCTTGAGCCTGGTAGCGGTGGACGCAAGCGACCGATTCCTCTCCCGTCTTGCCGGTGTGCTCGATCCCGAGCAGAAGCGCAAGATTATCGGCAACGAATTCATCTCCGTCTTCGACGATGAAGCAGTGCGCATTCTCGACCAGCAGCAACCGGGAGCCGACGTCGCCTGGCTGGTGCAGGGCACTCTCTATCCCGACGTGATTGAATCTTCTTCCGTCAAAGGCCCGTCGCAGACCATCAAGAGCCATCACAATGTAGGCGGCCTGCCGGCCAACATGAAGCTGAAATTAATTGAGCCGCTCCGTGATTTGTTCAAGGATGAGGTCCGGCGCATCGGCCGCGACCTGGACATGCCCGCGGAGATTCTCGAGCGCCAGCCCTTTCCCGGGCCGGGATTGGCGGTCCGCATCCTGGGAGAGGTCACACCTGAGCGAGTGGCCCTGCTGCAGGAAGCCGACGACATCGTCGTGAAGGAAATCAAGGCCGCCGGGCTCTACCAGCAGATCTGGCAATCCTTCGCCGTGCTTCTCCCCGTCAAGAGTGTCGGGGTCATGGGTGATCAGCGCACGTACGCCTACACTTGCGCCATACGCGCGGTACACTCCGAAGACGGCATGACCGCCGACTGGGTTCCACTCCCCTACGATCTGCTAAAGAAAATCTCCAGCCGCATCGTCAACGAAATCCACGGCATCAACCGCGTGGTCTACGACATCACGTCCAAACCACCAGGAACCATCGAGTGGGAATAACTTGAGAAAAGCAACCAGGCCCTCAGGGAGCAAGAAAAACGGCCAGGACAATGTCCTGGCCGCTCTATTTCCCCATCCCACATTCCCTAAGCTAACGCCAACATATCCGCCGCCGTCACCCCAACCTTGGGGAACCACGAGTGCGCTCCCTCCAGGCTGTGATTGACGTTCTGGATATTCTTCACGCCCTGATCGTTGAGCCAGTCTTCAAAAGCCTTGGCCCCGCTCTTGGCGTAGATCGCAATCCCATCCTTCCAGGTAGCGCGCCCGCAGAGCACACCGTTGAAAGTCGTACCGCTCTCCACCGCCAACTCCAGGGTTTCGGTGAAGACGGGATTGCTGACGCCCGCGGACAAATAAATGAAAGGCTTGTGAGTGGTCGTTGCAGCGTCCTTAAAATGCTGCAAAGCCTCGCTGCGCGTATACGCGGCCTCGCCCTTGAACGCCTTGGTCCCCTGGACAAACTCCATTTGCACCGGAACTTCTACTTTGAGCACATCAATCAGATACTTCTCCTTGCCGAATTCCGACATCGAGCCGGAAACAATGTCCGGCTTTTTCTTGGCATATTCCAGCGACTTCTCGCTGTTGCCGTGCACGTCATACCCCACAAACTCAAGAAAGAAGGCGATGTCGCAGGCTCGGCATTCGTCGCCGATGCGCTCAATGAAGGCATGCTTCCGGTCGTTGATTTCGCTCTTCTCAAACGGGGTGTAATACAGCAGCACCTTCACGCAGTCCGCGCCCGCTTCCTTCAATCTGCGCACCGACCAGTGATCCAATAGATCGGGAAGCCGTCCCACCTGGTCGGCATCATAGCCGGTCTTCTCATAGGCCAGCAGCAAACCTTTGCCATGGCGCCGCTTGGCCGCCGGCAGCCCAAACTCAGGATCAAGCAGGATCGCCGACGCATACTTCGTAAGCACCTCGGTGACCAGTTCTTTGAACTCGACCAGGGCAGAATCCGGCAGGTCGGAAACGCCCTTCTCTTTGGCCAACGATTTCTTCAGCGATCCGCGCTGGTCCATCGCCGCGGCTGCGATGACCCCGCGTGCATCCGAGACGGCCTTCAGTCCCGCCAGTTTTCCAGCTGACATCTTGGTGGTTGTCATTGCTCATTTCCTCTCAATTGTTGCCATTGTTTCCCGGGCCTCATTCTAAAACATTCGCGGGTACTGCGATGGGTGAAGTGGTCCCTAGAGCACAAGCGCTGCGCGCTGGGCCTCAACCAGTTCGATGATCCCACGCTGCGCATGATCCATCATCTCGATTAATTTTTCCCGCGGGAAGGCGTTGCGTTCCGCGGTCGCCTGCACTTCCACCAATCCACCGGCCTCGGTCATGACCACGTTCATGTCAACTTCGGCCTGGGAGTCTTCTTCATAGGCCAGGTCGAGCAGCGTCACTCCTTCCACGATGCCCACACTGGTGGCCGCCACCAATTGGGTGAGCGGCAGCTTCTTTAACGTTCCCGCCTCCACCAGCCGCTGGAAGGCAATGGCCATGGCCACACACGCGCCGGTGATCGCCGCCGTGCGCGTACCGCCGTCTGCCTGCAGCACGTCGCAATCAAGGATCACCGTGCGTTCGCCCAGGGCCTGCATGTCGACCACCGAGCGCAGCGAGCGTCCGATGAGCCGCTGGATTTCATGCGTCCGTCCGCCCACCTTGCCGCGCTCCGCTTCCCGCGGGCTGCGGGTAAGCGTGGCCCGCGGCAGCATGCCGTATTCCGCGGTCACCCATCCCCTTCCACTGTTCTTCAACCAACCGGGAACTCCGGTTTCGACCGTGGCGTTACACAACACCCGGGTGTGGCCCACTTCAATCAGCACCGAGCCCTCGGCCATCGAAGTGTAATGCGGGGTAAGGCGCACCGGGCGCATCGCCTGTGGAGCGCGGTCGTTGGGGCGGAAGAATGCTGCCGCGGATTTTTGCTGGGGGTTCATTTCCTGATTGTAAGAGAGCCTTCGCTGCTCTTCCCGTTTCGGGACACGTTCCAAAACGGAATTACGTTCCTAAACTATGGACCTGGCTGAAGTTACCGATCCTGCAACGATGTTGTCGTTCCAAACTGGAACCAGGCCCAAGTCAGAGACCTCGAGCGCCCGTCCGTCCCCCCTTCCGCATCTGATTGCCACTTAATCACTTACCTCCCCCTCACCTCCCCCTCTCACTTTGGCCCGGCACGTGCTCTATCACCAGCACCGGCCAATCGAAAACAAGCTCTCACCCGCCGAGTCCAGAAAGGCTAACGGAAACCGGCCGTCTTGCGGCCATGAAAGCAGTCGTGAACAGTGACGAACCTTATGAACTCCGAGACCAATCATGAAAAGGAGTGAAGAAATGAACTCAGGTCTGCAGCTGGCGGGGCGAAAGCTCTACGTGCCAGCCAAGCGGTTAAGTGCAGCATCTGTTGATGCTTTGGCCGATTCATCGCCCGGCGCGGGTTTTCCACGTCAGCGAATGCAAGTTGGCACAATAACGGTCGATACAACAGACATGGAAGTTTCCGGTCAGAAAGGAATCTGGGTACAATGGCGATAACTGCTCCTGTTACGTTTCCTGTGGCAACTATGTCGCGACCTGCGGAGCGCATCGGCAAGCTTCATCTGCTCGTGGTCGACGAGGATGCTGCAATTCGTTCGGCATGCTGCGAGATAGCAACCGACCTCGGCTTTGTTCCTCAGACCGTGTCGAGCATTGAAGCCGCCCGTACTCTGCTGCGTGACCAGGGCATCGACATTCTGCTGCTCGATCTGCGAACCCCTCTCGAGGAGGGCCTGGGTTTGCTGAACGAGATCAAAGCGCTCAATCCTGGCTTGGTGGTCGTGGCCATGACCGCATTCGCGACCGTGCCGGCCGCGGTCGAGGCCATGCGTACCGGGGCGGCTGACTATCTCACCAAGCCTTTTGCCATGGATGAACTGACTGCGGTGCTGGAACGCGCCGTGGAACGAATGATGGAGCGGCGAACCCTGGATGGCGAGAGCCGCCGCTTGCGCGAATCCCTGCGTTCTTCTCAAGGCCTGGGCAACCTGATTGGCCGCAGCCCTGAGATGGACAAGCTTTACCGCATTTTGGCCAAAGTGGCGCAGAGCTCCCATCCGGTACTGATCCTGGGAGAGAGCGGGGTGGGTAAGGAATTGGTCGCGCGCTCCATTCATTCCAACGGCCCCCATGCAGACCGGCCGTTTGTGCCCATCGATTGTGGATCGTTGGTGCCAACACTCATGGAGAGTGAGCTCTTCGGCTACGTGAAAGGGGCGTTCACCGGCGCCAATCGCTCCAAGGAAGGCTTGCTGGCCTCGGCCGAGGGAGGGACCGTCTTTCTCGACGAGATTGGAGAGCTGCCGCTTGATCTACAGGCCAAACTGCTCCGCGCCTTGCAGGAAAAAGAGGTTCGGCCGGTGGGCGCCACCCATCGCGTCGCCATCAACGTACGCATCCTTGCCGCTACCAACCGCAATCTTGCGACCATGGTCGAGCAAGGCCGCTTCCGCAAGGACCTCTACTACCGGCTCAGTGTCGTCAACCTCCGTATTCCTCCACTGCGCGAGCGCAAACAGGACATTCCTCTGCTCGCCGCCCACTTCCTGGAGCGGCTATCCCGTGAAACCGGCACCGCCCACACCCTGAGCGACGATGCCTTGCGCACCCTGGTCGAGTACGAGTGGCCGGGGAATGTACGCGAGCTGGAGAATTCGCTCGACCGAGCCTGCACCCTTTCCTCCGGCCCGGTCATACATCTGGGCGATCTGCCCACCCAACTGCAGAACTTTCACCTGCAGCATCGCCGCCCCGTCGCTGTCCCCCCGTCCGTGTTGAACCCTGCCGGTTCTGCACGCGGGCCGGTTCTACCGCTGGCCCAGTTGGAAAAACAGGCGATCCTCGAAACTCTACGCAAACTAAACGGCGACAAACTCCTGGCCGCACGCCTGTTGGGCATCGGAAAGACCACCCTGTACCGCAAGCTAAAGGAGTACGGCATCGGCGCTCCGGAAGCAGAAGAGGTCCGAACCGACGGCTCCGTGTCCCCAGGACTCTAGAAACGTAAACCCAAATAAACCAGAGCGGAGTGGATTGCGCCCCTGCGTCCCTCGGACTCCCTCGTCCGAGGGACATTCCCTCCGCTTCCAACAGCAAAACTTTCCCTTGGCCACCTTAAGGAGGTAGTCGTGAAATCACCGCTGCAGCATAGTGTCCTCATGATCAGTCCCATGTCCGATGCGCCCCGGATCGCCGAAGCCCTGAGCAACGCCCTGGGTTGTCCGGTAAAAGTGGCCGCCAACCAAAGAGCCGGGGTGACTGAACTCCGGCATCATGACTATTCCGTGGTCGTGGTGGACGACTGCACTGCCGAAGCCAATCCCGCGGCAACGGAGATGTTATGGCAAAGCCTGGGTATGGCGGTTCCGGTGCAGATCAACTTCGCTTTTCACGGCGGTCCTCGACTGGCCCGCGAGGTCCAGGCGGCCATTGGGCGCCGGGAGCAACAGCAGGTCCAGGCATTGCGGACCGCTGCATCGCTGCTCGAAAGCGAATTTAAATCCACCGTGACCGGGCTCCTGCTGCAGTCGCAGCTGGCACTGGCTGAACCCGGGGTACCCGCAAAACTGGCCGGCAAACTGGAACTGGTGGTAGAGCTTGCCTCGACCCTCCGCCGCAGGCTCGAGCACGCCCAAGCCTAGCCTGCTCCCCTGAGCAGGCTAGGCTTGCCATCGGCGCGACTTCAGTTGGGCCGTAGAGGCCCCAACAAAAACTCCGGGCTTTAGTAGCCCTGGCTTTTTCAACGCATAATCCTCTCCGGACAAAGTATTTCGGGGCACGATATGCGCCGGCAGGGGCTGAAGAGCGTGTGTTAGAACTCTGCGTTAGTTCCGAAGGGACGTCTGAACCGTCCCTTCGGAACTGAGTTTGGAGTTATCACGCAGACTCTGACTAAAAGGTCGTACCCTTCAAAAGCCCCTGAGGTAAGCTTTTCTATCATTCCTCAGGTTCTGTCGCGCGGAAACGGCGGCCGTTGCGATGCCTCCCCGCTCCTGGCAGCATCTAAGAAGAGTTTGGAGTTGGTGTAAGCTTAAGGCGTTCTCAACGCGGCCGCCTCCGTCAATTCGTGATCATCCATTCATGAACGTCTGGGGTTTGCAAGGCTTGCCGGATCGAGTTACCGGGCCATCGGTCCGAATCGATTTGAGATCGACCCCGGGGTCGCGGCAAAATTGAGTGCAATCGACAGCTGCACAGCACCACCGCACAGTAGCTTCGGCTCACGCGCTGATTCAGGAAAAGCTGGAACAGTCGGGCTTGGCATGACGGCGCAGAAAATTTTTGCATCAAGGGAGAGAATCATGAACAAGCACACTTTATCGAGCGCTATCCACTTCACTGGCGGCCGCGCAACCAGGCAGGCCGCGTATGCGGGCATGCTTTCGCT
>JBAVQC010000220.1:0-1927 GCA_049693715.1 Acidobacteriaceae bacterium
GCGCTGGCAGCCGCAATCTCCATTTGCTCCTTCATTTTGTCGGCATCGGCAGGGTCGTTCCACAAATACACGAATGGATGCGCCTCCCCCTCGCCGGCATCGGAGACCGCGATCATTTGCTGCAGCCCCGAGGGTACTCCCGTGAGCTGGGCCGGTTGAATATCGTCCTTTGGTGTTTGCTGCCCGTGAAACAGGTGTGGCCGGTCCGGATCGGCGCCGCCGATCGCGACCTCGGGTGCCGCGGCATCTACGCTGCTGGCGCTACCGGCAGGGGCGGATGCGGGCGAATCCGACCGCCTGCGCAGGGTAGGACGATCCGGGTCGCCGGCAGGCGGATTGTTGGAAGCAGGTGGACTCGTAGAACCGGAGGATGAATCTGTAGATGTAGATGTAGAGTTGCCGCTCGAGTCGCGGCCCTTGAAGTGAGGCCGGCTGTCCCCCGCATCGGTCACTACCTGGGGCAAATTCCTGCCCTGCTTCGGCTTTGCCTTCCTGGGCGGCGGCGCCATCGGTTTCCACGAGCCGTAGCCGAACCAGTAGCCGTCCACATCCTGCGCCGTGTTGATGTCGAACAGACCACGGGCGATCCCGGCATCCTGCAGCACGTACTCTGTTCCCGGTTCGAGCGCCAGCGGCTCCGGCTTGGCCAGGTAGAGTCCACCAGGCTGATACTGTTCCCCATCGAAGACAGAGATCGGGATGATGCGGCTGGCACTCGGCTTCCCTATTTCGCCCGTCCACTCGAGCACGGCGATCGCGCGAACGCTAGGGGCCTTTTTCTTGCCATTTTCGATATGGCCGGGATACTGCGCGTACGCCGGCGCGGCCAGTGCAAGTAGCATAGCGAGACTGCTCGCGGCTTTCGTCATCATGGAATAATCTCGTTGCATTGCATCTCGTTTAGGGGAAGGACTTTTTCATGGAAGTGAACGACAAAGTCGCCGACTTCACGCTTCAGACAGACGAAGACAAAACCGTGCATCTGAAGGACTTCAGCGGTAAACCCGTGGTGCTTTTCTTCTATCCCAGGGCCGACACTCCCGGCTGTACCATCGAAGCCTGCGGTTTTCGAGATGTCTTCAAGAAGATACAGCAGGCCGGCGCTGTTGTTCTTGGTATCTCGCGCGACACGCCGAAGGCGCAGAAGAAGTTCAAAGAGAAGTACAACCTGCCCTACACCCTCCTTGCAGATGTAGACGAAGTAGTCTGCAAACAGTTTGATGTTCTCAAGCAAAAGAATATGTACGGCAAGAAAGTGATTGGCATTGAGCGGACCACCTTCCTCATTGGACCCGACCAGAAGCTGCTGAAAGTCTTTCCCAAAGTAAAGCCGGAGGGGCACGCTGAGGAGGTTCTTGCCGCTGTCAAAGCCGCTCGTGGCTAAAACAATCCCCCGGAGCTTTTATCTGGGTCCCCCTGATCTGGTCGCCCGGAAACTGCTGGGAAAACTATTGGTCAGGGGTGACATGGTTGGGCGCATTGTCGAACTGGAAGCTTATTTCGGTGAGGCCGACGCCGCCTCGCACGCCTTTCCCGGCAAGACGGCAAGAAACGCTGTGCTCTTTGGACCCCCGGGCCACGCCTACGTCTATTTCATCTATGGCATGTATTTCTGCCTGAATGTTTCCTGCGAACCGGAGGGTCGTGCCGGGGGTATCTTGTTCCGGGCGCTCGAGCCCATCCGCGGTCTCGAGGCCATGGCGAGGAACCGCGGACTGGATGCCACCCGCGTTGCCTCGCTGACTTCCGGACCAGGGCGGCTATGCCAAGCCTTCGGCGTGACCCGGGAGCGTGACAACGGCGCCGATCTGACCTCACGGAAGTCCGGTCTGCAAATCCGGGACGATGGCTTCCTGGCCAACGACGTCCTGGTCACGCCAAGAATCGGCATCAGCAAAGACGCTGAGCGGCCAGCCCGCTTCCTCCT
>JBAVQC010000221.1:0-18580 GCA_049693715.1 Acidobacteriaceae bacterium
TTTTCTCTCAAAGAAAACCACACCTCGCTGCTCTTACCAGACCACGGTAATTGCGAAAATGCTTTAAGGGCTGCTCGTTCGTTAACCACTGTATGCAAACGCCATGCCGCGAAAAGCTTTCAGTTTATGCTCCTTTCCGGGAGCCTCCTCGTTGCCCAAACGCTTTCTGCGCAGACGCCACCGCGGCCGCGAATCACTGGGATTTCCCACATCGCGATCTTTGCTCATGACTACCAGAAGTCGCGCGCCTTTTATGGACAGTTTCTGGGCTTTGAAGAGCCGTATTCCTTGCAGAACCCTGACGGAACCCCGTCCTTGACTTTCTTCAAGATCAATGACCGCCAGGTCATCGAGCTGTTTCCTGAACGCCAGGCTGGCACCGATCGACTCAATCACATCTCCTTGGAGACCGACGATATTGAGGCGCTCAGGGTGTATCTCGCGTCGAAAGGGGTCAAGGTCCCGGCTGAGCCACATCGGGCCAGAATTGGAAATCTGAGTTTTGACATTACCGACCCGGAAGGCCACACCGTGGAGATGGTGCAATACATGCCCGAAGGTAAGACAATGCTTGCTAAGGGAAAATTCATGAGTGACAAGGCGATCTCCAATCGAATGGCTCACGTCGGAGTCATTGTCACCCATCTGGATCCCGAGTACAGGTTTTACACAGACATACTGGGATTCAAGGAGACTTGGCGAGGCGGTAAATCCGGTCAGGTGCTTTCCTGGGTCAATTTGAAGGTTCCCGATGGAGATGACTACATAGAGTTCATGCTCTATAAGGATCCACCGGCGCCCACCGAGCGTGGCGGTGCTCATCATCTCTGTTTACAGGTTCCGGACGTTGACGCGGCGGTAGCAAAACTCAAAGCCAACCCGTATTACAAGGAATACGGACGTCCGATCGAGATTCACCTCGGAGTCAATCGTAAGCGTCAGGCAAATCTCTTTGATCCCGATGGCACTCGAACCGAGGTGATGGAGCCTAATACAATCGACGGAAAGCCAACGCCCTCGTCCACGGCGCCTCCTCCTCAATAGCCGGTCTCATTATTCCAAATCACCCCAGAGACCTGTCGCCAGGCGAGCGAACATGGCTGCATCCATATCTCTAGACAATCCGCATGGTCATTCCGCCGTCGATGACGAAGTTTTCTCCGGTGATGAAGTCATTTTCAACCAGCGTCCCTATCAACGCGGCCACATCCTCCGGCGTACCTTCTTTGTGCAGCGGAATGCGGTTCTCGATATTGTTCTTTGCCTGTGCAGGGGAAAGAGAATCATGAAAGGGAGTGCGAATTACACCGGGAGAGACGCAGTTGACACGGATGCCCTGATCGGCGAGTTCGCGGCCCAGGACGCGGGCGAACTGCGGCAAAGCGCCTTTAACGACACCATAGGCGAATGCGCCCAGGCAGCCGCGTAATCCAGCCGCCGATCCCAACAGGATGATCGCTCCCTCGCCCTGCTTCGCTATGTGCGGCGCGGCCGCGCGGGCCAGGAAAAAAATTGAGTGCACGTGAACAGCAAACGCGTTCATCCAGTCGTCATCTGTAACTGCATAAAAGCCGCCTGGAGCGGGCCCTCCGGCCGAGTGCACAAGAACATCGAGGCGGCCAAAATCTTCGACTACCTGTTCGACGCAGTTTCGGCATGCTGCGGGGTCGGCTACGTCGGTTTCCAGCGAACGGACCACCGAGCCGTGACTGCTGGAAGCAGCAAGAAGCTCATCCGGTATTTGAGTGGTTCTTCTTGCAACGACCGCGATGTGGGCTCCTCTGTTCGCTAACGTGAGCGCGGTCGCGGCCCCGATACCGCTGGTGCCTCCGGTTACCAGGCAGACCTTTCCTTTCAAATCCACTCGAGCCTCCAACCTGCGGCCGATACCTGCCGCCGATTCTTAGATTGATATATCAACTGTCCGCCGCCGTGAGGAGGACGACGTGGGACTACTGAGATGCCGGCACCATATGTAGCTCAGGGATAGCAGCGCGCGCGGGTAACTTCGCGATGTACAAAATCGTCTCCGCAACATCTTCAGGCTGCAACGCCTGGGCCAGAACCTCCGGCGATACTTTCACCGGTCTTTGTTCCACCAGCTCTGTATTCACAAGGCCAGGGCAAACTACCGATGTGCGGATGCCGTTCAGTTTCTCCTCCACACGAACAGCATGTGCCAGGCCGAGAACGCCGCGTTTGGATGCCTGGTACGCAGCACCAGATAAGTCAGGCATAACTCCGCCCATAGATGAGATGTAGATCAGGAGTCCCGAACGGGCGGCGCGCATCGCGGGAAGCACCGCATGGGTGGCGTAAAAAGCTCCATTAAGATTGGCATCCATTAACGAGTCCCATATCCCCGGGCTGAGGCGCTCCATCGATCGATCGGGGGTATTTGTCCCACTTGCGTACAGGAGAATATCGATGCTCCCAAACTTTCTAAGCGTCTCTTGCGCCAGCAACCGCATATGCTCGGGACTCGTGACATCCGCGCACTGTACCATGATATCGCATTGCTCCTTAGCCAACTCCTCTTTAAGCGATTGCAATCGAGTTTCACGGCGCGCCGCTGCCACCACCCGCGCCCCCGCACGAGCAAAGAGCACCGCGGCTGCCCGGCCTATCCCGCTGGAGGCACCAAGAATCAAAACAACTCGACCGCTCATAGATATGGGCATATACCTCAGAAGCAAACGTTCACGCTGTTAGTCTCGATGCCCCATCGACGAATGAGGCATCATCACAAGCTGAGAAGCCCGCTAGAAATGAATCTTTAGGGCAAACTGGAGCTCTCTTGAACTGTTTATCGTGGAGCTAACCTCGCCTCCCGAGCTTGAGTCGATATTGGTGGAAGGCGCGCTAAAGCTTGGATGATTCAGCAAGTTGAAGGCTTGCGCTTGGAATTCGAGCGATATGCCCTCGCGGACGTAAAAAGTCTTAATGATGTTGAAATCCAGTTCATTGAGAGTACCGGAATAAAGCGTATTTCTCACTGGATCTCCATAACTGTATCGCGGGGGATCTTTATAGGCTGCAGTCGTTCCCGGGCTAAGCGTCTGGCACTTTGAATTTCCTGCTACATAGAACCAGCAGTCCGGGTTATGAACAAGAGCGGCCTTTCCAACCACAAGCGGCCATTGGCTGGCGACGCCGGTGTTGGCGACATCAGTGCCGATCGTTGGAGTAAAGGGAGCCCCACTGCGGAGAGTCCAAAGGCCCGCCAGCTCCCAACCACCGGCAGCCTGGTTAACCCATCCTCTGCGGTTGAGAAACGCCTGCCCAGAGCCGAACGGCAACGCGTAGTTGAAGCTGGGGGAGAATACTTGCGGAAAATTGTAGTTACAAACAGCATACTGTCTCAAAAAATAATATGTGGTGCCGGTGTTCCCTTGATCCAGACATTTGGAAAAAGAGTAAGACGCCAGAAACGTTAGCCCGTGAAATGCTCGTTGTTCGACCTTCACTTGCAAGGCATTATAGTTTGCATGGCTGTTGTTTTGATCGTAGAGCATGACGCCAAACTGCGGATAAGGCCGGCGCGCCTGGACGCTTCCTGGACCAGGGGCGGGATCGTTGTTGCTTATAGCCGCATTAAGGTGGGTGGTCTTCGTTCCTAAATACGTCATGTCAAACGAGGTCCGGGATCCGACCTGGGCCTGATATCCGAGCGTCCATTGCTGAACATACTGGTTTCGCCAATTCGTAGCGCCATTCTGAGAGTTTGGCGTAGAGCAGCTCTCCAAGACTAACCCAAAAGGACAAGGGGTCCCGGGATTCGGGTTAGGGAGAACATTGGGCTGACCATTAAAGTAATTCGCCCATGTGAGCTGCGGCACGGCCGGCGCCGCATTGTTGATTACAGTGGCCGACGCGATAAACGGCACAGACGCGAGTTCATTGTTGATGTTGTTGAAGTCCGTGAAGAGTTGATAAATCCCATAGCCGGCGCGCACGACACTCGTAATATTCTTGTGTACATCCGGCGGCCGAAACGCCAGCCCCACGCGTGGTACGTAGTCCCACTCCGCGGGCTGAATCGAGTTCGGTAATCCCAGGTCCTTGGTGTACTCCAGCCGATCGGAAAAGAGGTTGATCAGTTCCGGAGTCAGTAGTTGCGCGTTGTGGTTAAAGTTCGATGGAACGATAATTTTCTGGTTGACCGGGTCAAATGCTGTCTTGCCGCCATCAATACCCTGGTAAAATGTATTGCGCTCCAGCCGGAAACCCAAATTGAGTGTCAGTCTGTCGCTCACTCGATAGTTATCCTGAATGAAAAGATTGATATAGTACCCAAAGTCCCCGTTCAGCGTTTTGTAATAGTCACGGGTGACACTCTGTGGAATACCAAGCAGGAACTCAGCAAAGGCGTTGCCCGAATAAATCCCTGTAAAATTAAAGACCCCTGTCGATGAGGAGCCATTGATAAATCCTCCACGCTCATGCGTCAGGTTGCCGCCGAATTTGACGTTGTGGCGACCCTCTGAGTACGTCGTACTCAAGCCGAACTGAAGATTCCTGTGCTGGTTGGACTTGGGTAGCTGGTTCGAGGGCGACCCCAGGAACGAGGCGTAATTCGTCAGTGTTATTTCCGGGAAACCAAAGATCGGCGTTGTGTCGTCGAACCCTTGGACGCCTGCTTCCTGGTTGAAGTTTGTGCCCTGTAAGATTCCCGAAAAGTGGAAGATACTCCGGTAATAGGAGGCTCTTGCGTCTGAAATCCAGCGCGGATTCCATACATGCGTAAGCGTCGCCGTGGCATTTTGGCCGCGGCTTTCCAATGGCTGAACGCCCAATGTCGAGAACTGGTTCGGATCTATCTCGGTGTTGTCGTTGATGGAATACCGGCCAAAAAGCTGGTTCTTGTCGCTGATGTGGTAATCGACCCTGATATCGCCACGTTGCAGAGTTTGTGTCGTGGAGGGGGAGATGGTGTTGTAGGATGTGGTTCCCCGCACTTGATTGGGGAGCGGCAAATATTTCGAGAAAAATACGCCTGGAGGGTTAGCGGCGAGGCGGGCGGCTGGAATTATGTTTCCGGGGAATGGCTTTCCAGTAAGTGGGTCTGTGATTACCTTTGGCAGCAGATCGGAGAAGTTACCCTCACGCTCCGCTAGAGTTGGAACCACATTGCTATAATCCAACCCCTCCAGAAGACCTGTTCGCTCGTAGTCCACGAAGAAGAAGGCCTTATTCCGTACGATCGGACCCCCGAGCGTAAATCCGTATTGATTGCGGCGCAGAGGTTCGTTCTTCTGGTTCGATCCCACCGGCCTCACGTAGAAGAAGTTTGCCGCCTCCACCGCCGAGTTGCGAATAAATTCGAACACCTCGCCATGAAAGTGGTTCGAGCCGCTCTTTGTTGTGGTGGTGACCATGTTCGCTGTCAGCCCGAACTCGGCCTGAGTCAAGGCGCCCAAAACGTTGAATTCCTGCAAGGCATCCACTTGAGGCTGGATGATCGTACCGCCGCCCTGAAACTCGGTGATGAAAGCACCATCCAGCATCCAGCCGGTTTGATCGGGAGGACCGCCATTGATATTTACGTCGACTACGCTTGCGCGCAGGCTGGCTCCGTTCAGGTTCAGATTCTGACCCGCCGGCGTGTAGGTGACACCGGGAACCAGGTTGGTTAGCTGCCAAAAACTTCGCCCATTCAACGGAACATGTTCGATGGCGGTCGTGTTGACCACCTGGCCGATCTGAGACGCGGTGGTATCCACGATCGGCGCAGTGGTGTTTACTGTCACTACCTGGGTGGAGTCGCCTATCTGAAGGGTGGCATCCAGTGTCGCCCGCTGGGCAACAAGCAGCTCCACATCTGCCATGACGAAGGGCCGAAAGCCGGTCATGGAAAACGTAATCGAATAGTGCGAAGCTTTGAGGTCGGGGATGACGTACTCCCCCTGCGCGTCCGAAACCGCTCTCTTCTCGATTCCAGTACCCAGGTCTTTTACCGCCACCGAGCCGCCGGCGATTCGCGCTCCAGAAGAATCGGCGAGAGTGCCCACGATCGTCGCACTGGTAGACTGCGCGCTTGTTGTAACTGCAGAAGAGACCAACAGGAGCGTCGCCATCGCGACTCTCAGCAGCGTATGGAATGAACGGACACGGGAAGGTGCCACGATCGTGCCTGACATTTGGAACCCCCTGGAAGCAATGCGATGGATGCAGTTCTAGTGCCTTTTGATATGGCAGTAGGACAGTAGATGAGGCCGCACAGAACTGTCAAGAGTATTTTCGCGGCTTTATGCACACCTGACGGGCAGTCAGCTACTGCAATGACAGCTAGCCGCGGCGGCGGAATCCGAAAAGGCAGGAAGGGGGCAGATCAAGCTCCAGGGCGAGTGCAGCTGCTCCGTCTCCGGCTGCGAATCAAGCCCGGCTTGATGCAGGCGATCTTTTTTTAGAGCAGAATGAATTCCGCTTGACAACCGCGTAATCACTGATATATCAACGCTCCGGTAGATCATCGAGGACCCCCTGCCGCCATGACGATGAATAGAAGACACTTCCTGCTTTCTGCGGCTGCGCTTGCGCTGGCCAGTAAGACTCAAGTTCATGCCGCTTCCGGATCGGCCCAGCATCAGTTCCCCCCAGACATCCTCAAGTCGGATTGGTATGTGGAAACGGAACCCATCCCCGAATACCATCGGGCGCCCACCAGCGCCTACGAGGCCTTCCGCGACATGAAGTTCGGGGTGCGCCTTCATTGGGGCATCTATTCCATTTGGCATCGGGGACCAGAGTCCTGGCCCTTCCTAAAAATGTCATGGGAAGATCGACAGAAGTACAACGATCTGTACCAGACCTGGAATCCTGCTGGATTCAATGCCGAGGAGTGGATGAGCCTGTTCGACGAAAGCGGCCTGAAGATGTTTGCTTTTACCAGTAAACATCATGAAGGCTTCTCCATGTGGGACACCCAAACTCGGGTGAAGCAGCGTGTCAATTGGACTGTGCCAGGGGGTCCCAAAATTGAGGCCTGCGACCTCCGTTACAGCATTACGGAGACGCCGTTTGGGCGGGACATCATCAAAGAGCTGTGCGATGCCGCGCATAAACGCAACATCAAGGTCGATCTCTATTTTTCCCATCCCGACTGGTACGACGCCGACTTCCGGCCTTACGGAGAAGACCCGTTGCAGGTCCCGGATTCTCCCGCACTCTATGGCTGGCGCCCGTCTGACGGCTCGGTTGATACTTTCTGGGAAAAGCGCAAAGCCCGGATCAGCAATATGGTCATGGGGCCGGACCCCACCGCGGCCGAGGTTGATCGCATGGTAAGACGCCATCGGGCTCAGCTTACGGAACTGCTAACCCGGTACGGAACCATCGACATGCTATGTCTGGACATTCACTGGGGGCCGAAAGTCTGGCCGGAGATGCGTGAAACCATTCTCAAATTGCGGCAACTCCAGCCAAACGTGATGCTGCGCAATCGGGGAATTGGCAATTACGGTGATTACTACACTCCTGAACGCGTTGTACCGTCCGGCCATGTAGGCTCCGACGTTCCCTGGATGGTTATCTATCCGCTAGGCTCCGACTTCTCCTACGAGCCCGACCCGGACAAGCACAAAGGCACAGCCTGGATCGTTCATAATCTTGTGGACTCGGTCGCAAAAGGCGGGGGTTTCATGGTGGGCGTAGGCCCCAGTTCGAATGGCCAGTTCCATCCGGAAGCGGCGCGGCAGCTTCGGGCGACCGGAGCCTGGCTTAAAGTGAATGGGGAAGGGATCTATGCCACCCGGGCGCGTGATGGATTGCTTTGGTCGGAGGGCGACAACATTCGTTACACCCGATCCAAAGACAACCGTACGACCTATGCGTTCACCCTCGCGTGGCCGGGCAAGGAGCTTTTGTTGGCATCGGTGCAACCGCGGACAGGATCGAACATCTACATGCTGGGTGTAACCAAACCCATGAAATGGAACTACGATTCAGCCCGGGGACTTACCATCACCATTCCCGAGCAGCTGCAACCCGAAGGGGCTCGTCCTTGTGAGAACGTCTGGGCGTTCAAGATCGAAAGCGTAAACGCATAACAATCAGGCGTTACCAGTTTCGATCTTGAAACTCCAGGCAAAATCGCAGGGACGGTGAGCCGGATCTTGTAACTCGGCCGGAATAGCAATCGAAAGACCTCGGGCTGAATCAAGCTTCCACGGTAATGGTTTGGGATAGCCCAGCATCCGAATCGCTGATCCAGGCCGGGGCTTAACTGTGGTAAGCAATAGCTCGCTCTCAGGCCATTTTAAGGCGATTGCATACACATTCTGCCTGTCCTTGGTGCGCGTGTAGCGTATCGACTCGCCTTCAGACCAGGAGTCATCCCGCGGCCGCGTCGCGTAGATTGCCTCACCGTTGATCTTAAGCCAGGCGCCGGCTGCGCGCATCTGGCGGGCAGCCTCCGGGTGTATCTGACCATTCGAACTGGGGCCGACACCCACCATGAAACCGCCCCCTTTGGCCACCGAGTCAGCTAAGTTTGCGATGATCCAAGCGGTGCCCTTGTGCTTCGCCGGATCGGGCTCGTAGGAAAAGTCGCTTCCCAGCGGGTAGATGACGAACCAGGGTATGGTGGCGTCTTGTTTGCCGCTCGGTATCCAGCGCTCCGGTGTGTAGTAGTCACCGTAGTTTCCAATGCCGCGGTCGCGGAGCATGACATCCGGTTGTATCTCTCTCAACTTGAGGATCGTCTTGCGGAGCTCCGGCCAAACCGCGTGCCCTAGATACATATCAAGGCACAGCATGTCGATTCTCCCATAGTTGGTCAATAACTCAACCAGCTGCGCGCGATGGCGCTCCATCATCCGCTTTACTTCGGCTGGTGATGGATCCGGCACAATCACAGGTTTGCCTCCATAGCTCTTCAGCGTTCGCTGGATGTCTATCTCTGAGAGCAGGTTCGAGGATGACGGGACCTGCAGCGGATGTTGCACGTATGGCCGAAAATCCGCGTCATACCAATCGGGATGTGAAAAGTAGAGGTCGATCTTGATGTTGCGCGTGTGGGCGGCATCGCATAGCTCCTTGACTACATCCCGCCGGAACGGCGTCTCCATAATGCTGTAAGCGAGGTCGCAGTCCTCGATTTTAGGTCCGCCGGCCGCGGTCCAATTGGCGCGCTGCCTGACCCGGGTCTTGGTATCAAACATCGAGAGGCCTTCATGATGTTTGCTGGTGAACGCCAGCATCTTCATGCCGCTTTCGTTGAATAAGCTGACCCATTGATCGGCATCGAAGCCCACAGGGTTCCACGTCTTGTACAGGTCGTTGTACTTCTGCCTGTCTTCGAAAGACATTTGCAGGAATGGCCAGGACTCCGCCCCGCGGTGCCAAAGAGAATAGAGTCCCCAATGAAGACGGACACCAAATTTCATGTCCCGAAACGCCTCATAGGAGCTTGTGGGAGCCCAGTGGTACTCGGGCACTGGTACTTCCTCAATGTAAGGAACGGGGACAAGCTCGCGTGGGGGAAAATGGTGTTGGGGAGCGGTACCCTGCCCGCGAAGACGCGACGATGACGCCAAAGCAAGAGCACCAGCCGATAAAACGAAGTTTCTTCTATTCATCATGATGTAAGTCCTCGAGCGGAGCTAATGGGGCGTCATAACGCCGCGAACGATATTAGGAGTGCAAAGCAAGGCCTAGCCGCGGCCATTCTTGAGACGCCAGTTGTTACCATGTTCAGCGTTGGCCAGCCGCGCAAGCACCTGGTCAAGTCCATTGCGAATGTGGGCTCGCATTGCACTGTCGGCTACCAGCGGATCTGCAGAGCACAAAGCATCGGCTAAATTCGAGTGGAATCGCGGCGGCCTTTTGTTATTGTGCGCAGCGGTATCGTAAAGCCAGTTGAAGACTAAGACCTGGGCCTTCTCAATGGCGCTGGTCAGGCCCGGACATTGGCCCAATTCCGCGATCCGCATGTGAAATTGCATGTGATAGGTGTGTACAGAAAACATGAATCTCGGGTCTTCCGCCTCGGGTCCCGACACTTTATGAAGATTGTCCAGATGCCGGGCACTGGTGAGCAGCTGTTTCTTCTCTGCGGCCGTGATGTTCTCCGCGCAAAGCCGCGCCGCCTGCGATTCAAGCGCCTCGCGGATTACGTAGCTATTCCGAATGTCTTGCTCTGTAGGTATACGTACCCGCGTTCCGATGCGCGGCCTGCTCTCAACCAGGCCCTCTACTTCCAAACGCTGCATGGCTTCGGTGATGGGCAGAAAGCTCATGTTGAGCCGGTCGGCCAGCTTTCTCCGCGACAGTACATCCCCGATCGCCAGGTCACCTTTTAAAATCTCATCCCGGATTTGCTGGTAGGCCCTTCCAGCGAGTGACTCGCCAGGGCGTCCAAGCCGGTTAGATACCAACGCAGGTTTTTTCAAGCCAGCCTCGCTATTCAGAGTTTAATGCTCGACCTCTGAACGTTCTGGGGGACGTCAACCTGTAGCGTAGAGATGAGCGTCCAGATAGTAACATCGATTTCACCTTCTGCAAGATTACGGAAGCGTTGATATATCAAATTCTGCATCGTACCCTAGGCCGGGGTGCGCAAAATGGGCGCTATGGTTCGAGGCAGAAACCAGATAAGACCTGCCGATATAATGGGAGTCAGACCAAAGAGCACGAAGGCTGGTTTGAACGAATAGTGGTCGACCAGCCAACCGGTAATCAGGCTGAAGCACATGCCACCAAACCCGGAGCCCATACTCGCAAGACCCCAGATCGAGGCCACGGCATTTTTGGGAAACAAGTCTCGCGGGATGGCAAGAACGTTGGCCAGGGCGCCAGTGTAGCCAAAGGTGGCTGTAGAGATAAGCGCAATGGCAAGCGCTGAGCTATGCACCATTGCCGATGGCACCGCCGCTACCATCATCCCGGAGAAGACCAGGACGCCAATCCGGCGAGCAATTTGCGCGGGCAATCCAGTCCGAAGGAGCCAGCTGCACAAAAAACCTCCCGCTAAGTTCCCGATGCCTGCGGTGAAAAAGGGAATCCAGGCCGTCTCGCCAATTTCTTTCATGGTGAATCCATGGGCGACCTTCAGGTATTGCGGGAACCAGAATGTATAGAAGTACCAGACGGGGTCAGCGAAGACTTTGGATAGCGTAAATTGCCAGACGAAACGTGTCTTGGCGAGGGCCCAAACGGCAGGGGGAGGAGATTCGACTTCTCCCGGGTTACCGGGAGGCGTGCGGTAGAAAACCATCCAGGCTGCCAGCCAGACGAACCCCAGGGCGCCTACCACGACGAACGACGCCTGCCAGCCCATTTCCAGCATCGTCCACGCCAACAACGGAGGCGCCAGCATCGCCCCTATGGCCGCGCCGCTATTGAAAATTCCTGACGCTAAGGATCGCTCCTGTGGCGGAAACCACTCCCCGATAACCTTCACTCCCGCGGGGTAGTTACCAGCCTCTCCAGCGCCGAGCAGAAATCGGAATACCCCCAGGCTAAGCGCACCGGCTGAAAACGCACTGAGAATCTCGGCGGCCGACCACCACGCTATGGTCAGGGCATATCCTACTTTGGTTCCCAGTCGATCGAGCAGCGGTCCTGAAACGCCATTCATCACCGTATAGGCCAGCATGAAGGCAAAAATGATGTGGCTGTAGGCCGTGGCTGAAATCTTGAACCGCTCAAGCAACACGGGAGCAAGAACAGAGAGCGTTTGCCGGTCAAGATAATTGATGACCGTCGCCAGGAATGCGAAAGCGAGCATCACCCAACGGCTGTTGGAGACTGCTTTGCTGTTCATCGCATCCACCAGGGAACCTCTCCCGGGACTAGCGCCATCGTCATACGGAACGGTTTCGACCTGGGAGGTCTTGTTCATCGATTCCATTCTTTGTTGCGCGGCATATATAAACTGATATATCATCGCTTCCGTTCTGGTCAAGGGAGAAGAGTGAGGATTAACTCTGACAACGGCGGAATCCGGAGTGGAGTGCAATTCTGCCGCTATCTTTTGCTGGTTACCCTCTTGCTTCCTGGCTCGTTGCTGTGCCAAACGCCTACGTCGGGGCAAGCAGCACTGATTCAGGACGGAAAAACAGTGTACGCGGGCATGTGCTCCGGCTGTCATGGGGCCGACACTTTCGGGACCGATCACGCCCCTAAACTCACGGGCAATTCCGATGTGCGGCGGCGTTCGGTCGAGCAGTTGCGAGCTCTTATCTCCTCGGGAATCCCCGCCGGAGGGATGCCTTCGTTTGTATCGCTGGCTCCGCACCAGCTCGATGCTATCGCAGCTTATATCCATTCGCTCGATTCTCCGGCATCGCAGACGATTGTCCCCGGCGACGCGGGGTTGGGGGGCGAATTTTTCTGGGGTGAGGGTAAATGCGGGTCTTGCCACATGGTTCACGGCAGGGGATCGTCCAAGGGGCCGGATCTATCGGATGCAGGCAGCAGGATGACAGCGGATGAGATGCACACGGTGTTGGTGCATCCCGGCCAGCACATCACCACCGGCTACCAACTGGTGACGGTAGTCCTGCGGAATGGCAAAACTCTCCGAGGCTTTGCTCGGGGACGAACCAATTTTGACCTGCAACTGCAGGATCTGGATGGAAATTTTCACTTGCTCCAGTCCACCGAGATAGCATCGGTAGCCGAAGACAGCCATTCGCTGATGCCGCCTGTAAACGGCACTCCTGAGCAGGTTCAAAATCTTAGTGCTTACCTGAGCCACCTGGCAGGCATTGAGCCGGGATATTTGCCGGCGCCTGACGTGCAACATACCTCGCAGCTGCAAGACGTCGACTTTTCCAGGATCCTGGATCCCCGGCCTGGTGATTGGCCGACCTACAATGGCAAGCTCAATGGCAATCGCTACAGTGACCTGAAACAGATCAACGCGTCGAACGTCAAAAATCTGGTTCTCAAGTGGATCTTCCCCATGCCCCACTTTGGCCTGGAGGCAACACCTATCGTTGTTAATGGCGTCATGTACGTGTCGGGCAACAACCAGGCTTACGCGATCAGCGCGGTTACAGGGGAACAGATATGGAAGTATTCACGTCCGCCGACCACGGGCCTGGTGGGCGATGCATCTGTCGGCACCAATCGCGGGGTCGCGGTACTCGGCGACAAAATATTCATGGTGACAGATAATGCACATCTGCTCGCGTTGAATCGCGTGACAGGCAGCTTGGTCTGGGATGTCGTGATGCCTGAAGAGCGGGAGCATTACGGTTCTACGGTGTCACCGTTGATTGTCAACGATACCGTCATCGCGGGTGTCTCCGGCGGCGACTGGGGCATGCGTGGTTTCCTTGCCTGTTATAAGGCGGCTACGGGTGAACTGGTTTGGCGCCACTGGACGCTTCCCGCAAAAGCGGGTGACCCTGGCATCAATACCTGGGGCAAAAACCCGCCACTCCTTGCCGGGGGCTCCACCTGGCTGACCGGGACATACGACAAAGAAACGGATACGCTTTACTGGGCAACCGGCAATCCCTGGCCGGATCGCGACGATCGCGATCGCCCGGGCGACAACCTCTTCACCGACTGCATACTCGCCCTTAACCCTAAGACCGGCGAAATGAAATGGTACTTTCAGTTTACGCCGCACGACACGGCGGACCGAGACGCGGAGGAACCCCCCGTTCTTGTCGATACCGAGTATCGGGGGAAGCCAAGAAAGCTTTTGTTGCACGCGGATCGGAACGGGTTCTTCTATGTGCTCGATCGTACCAACGGCGAACTGCTGCTCACGAAAACCTTCCTGCATCGGGTTAATTGGGCCACGGGCATCGGTCCGGATGGGCGCCCGCAACTCGCGGTGCCGCCTGCGACGGCGTCCAATCGCGAAAAAACCTGTCCCGATAACGCCGCCAATTGGAGCTCCACAGCTTTTAGCGAAACGACGCGCCTTTACTACCTGATGACGCTGGAAGACTGCCATGAAATTGCGACCGGCGCGAAAGCGTCTGAACAGGCTGCCAAGCCTGGTGAGAGGTACATGCGCGCTATCAATATTGATACCGGCAACGTGGCCTGGGAAATTCCGCAAACCGGCCCGGTGATTTTGAAAACATGGTCAGGGGTACTGGCGACGGCAGGGGGGCTCGTCTTCTATGGCGACCCCAACGGAGCCTTCGTAGCCGTCGATGAGCGCGAGGGCAAAACGTTGTGGCACTTTGACACCAATGTAGGAATGAAAGCTTCTCCCATGACCTACCTGGTCGATGGCAAGCAATTCGTTGCGGTAGCGGCGGGCTCGGCATTTTTGTCCTTCGCCCTGCCGTCTCAATAAATCGCGCTGCAGAATGGATGACTTAAAATGATCGACGATTTCTCACAAGGCGTAATTTCTCGTCGTACGTTGCTGTTGGGTGCGGCTATGTCCGGCGCTTTGCATGCATTTGCCAAAGACACTTCTGAAGATGCGGCTGTAGCCGATACTAAGTCCGGCAACCCGGACAAGCTGAAAATTTGTATCTTCTCCAAGCACTTGCAATGGGCCGGTATTAGCGACGCCGCCTCGATTGCGCGTGATATCGGTTTTGATGGCGTTGACATTACTGTGCGTGCCGGCGGCCATGTTTCACCGGAACGCGTAGAGACCGATCTGCCGGCGGCCGTCGAGGCAGTTCACCGGGCCGGCCTCACAGTTCCGATGATCACAACCGACATCATGAGTGTTGAGACTCCTCATGCCGATGCAGTCTTGAAAACCGCCAATCAGCTGGGTATTCGCAATTATCGATGGGGATTTGTAAAGTACCCGGCTGACAAGGGCATTGCCCAAGGACTGGTGGAATTGAGGCCGCAGATGAAAGCGTTGGCTGCGCTCAACCAGGAACACCAAATATGCGGAATGTATCACACCCATTCCGGTCCCGGACTCGTTGGGGCGCCCATCTGGGATCTGTGGAATCTTTTCCAGGGGCTGGACCCGCGATGGATTGGTATCAACTATGACATCGGCCACGCGACGGTCGAAGGTGGCTATGGCGGCTGGATCGACAGTTCTCGCCTGGTTATGAATCAAATGCGAGGGATCGCTCTGAAAGACTTCACCTGGCAGCAGAACAAGGGAAAGAATACTCATCCCGATCCGTTTGATAAGGCGCTCGGTATCCAGGACGCCTGGGTTCCACACTGGTGTCCTACGGGCGAGGGGATGGTGAATCTCTCCGGGTTCTTTGCCATTGTGAAGGAGGCCGGTAGTTTCTCAGGCCCGGTGCAACTCCACTTTGAGTATCCTCTTGGAGGTGCCGAGAACGGCAATAAGACACTTACCGTTCCAAAGGAGGAAGTGATCCACGCCATGGGCAGGGACTTGACCTATGTCCGGAAGGCTATGAGCGAAAAAGATCTAATTTGAGGGGAGCGCGCATGCCTCCTTCGGTGTGCTTCGTGATTTCAGAGATGTAAAGACGCATCGGCCCCTCCCCTGACCGTGTATGCCAACGATGTTTCGACTACCGAACCCCTCAGAGATCGGCAACCAGATACTGTCAACCGGCAATGAGACAGGAGTTGCGATGGAACGGAGACAATTTCTCAAGCGCTCGGCGGCCGCCGGCGCTGCGCTTGCTTTTTCCAACAAGAGCCTTTGGGCCAAGGATGCCGATGCTCATATTGAAGTACTCATGGACGAGCCGCTGGGCGAGATCTCGCCCAATATCTATGGGCAGTTCACTGAACACATCGGCGGCGTGATTTACGACGGCGTTTGGGTGGGAGAGAAGTCGAAAATCCGTAACACCTATGGTATCCGCTCCCAACTGGTGGACATGATGAAGCAGATCCACGTTCCCGTCATTCGTTGGCCGGGGGGGTGCTTTGCCGATAGCTACGACTGGAAAGATGGTATCGGCGAACCTTCGAAGCGGCCCCGGCGCACCAATTTCTGGGAAGTCGACCACGATGCGCTCCGGCTGCACGACAAAGGCTCGCAGATCTTTGAAAGCAACCAATTCGGCACCAATGAGTTCATGCGTTTCTGCAAGCTGACTGGCGCACAACCCTATCTCGCAGCGAACCTGCGGAGTTTGACCGCTCTGGACTTTGATCACTGGGTGGAATATTGCAACTCTCCTGCAGGAAGCACGACCCTGGCGGACGTGCGCGCGGCCGCCGGTTTTCCGGAGCCGTTTAATGTCCGCTACTGGGGTGTGGGTAATGAGAGCTGGGGGTGCGGAGGAAACTTTACCCCGGAGACGTATGCCACTGAGTTCCGCCGCTACTCAGACTGGATTCCGCAGTACGGCCTGGACCTCCAACTGATCGGTTCCGGACCGAGCGACAATGATATCGACTGGACCCATCGCTTTTTCGAGCAGATCTACTCTGGCCGGCCCTACAGCAACCCGAACTTCACTGGCTGGTCGGTGCACCACTACGCGTGGAACCTGAGCCGCGGTAAGACGGAAGACTGGCAGGCCGGCAAAGGCGACGCGCTTCAGTTTGATTCCGTGGACTGGTATGAGCTGTTGCGGGAATGCGATCGCATGGAGCAGATCATTCGCGATCAGTGGGCGGTGATGGGGCAGTACGACACGCAACATCACGTCAAGCTGGTGGTGGATGAGTATGGTCCGTGGTATCGCGAGGGAACCGAGCTCGACCCGACCCACTTGTTCGGCCAGCAGATAACGCTACGCGACGCGCTGGGCACGGCGCTCACGCTGGATACTTTTAACCGGAACCCGGAGAAAGTAAGCATGGCCGCCTGCGCGCAGCTTATCAACAACATCAACGCGCTGTTTATGGCGCATGAAGACCGCTTCTTCGCGACGCCGAACTTTCATGTCTTCGCCATGTATGCCGCTCATCAAGGTGGACAGGCGCTACGCGCCGAGTTCTCGGCGCCGGACGTGCACTATATGCGCGATAACCACGAGGCTCGCTTCTGGGGTCTCAACGGATCTGCCTCGCGAAAAGATGGTGTGGTCACACTCACGATCGTCAATCCCGACTTGTCGAAAACGCTCGACACCCAGATTGCACTACGAGGCGCCACGGCCGCCAATGCGACCGGCACGGTGCTGGCGGCAAGCGACATGCACGCGCACAACACGTTCGATCAACCGAACGCCGTGATGCCCGTAACCCTCACGGTTGAGGTAAGCCGTAATCTGCTCAACGTGAGCATTCCGGCCGCTTCGGTTACCAGGGTCGATGTGGTTCTTGGTTAAGCGACGTCATCGACGATTGTTGGCCCCCAAAGGGAAGCAAGTGGAAATCCGGTGGCGCGCTACCGATTTCCCAAAAAAGAAAGAGTGGCTAAGGGGTAGGAACAAAAAGTACAGGAAAACCGTACTTCTCGAAAGCGGGGGATGTGGCTGTAAAGTTGCTATAGTTTTGCGTAGAGCCAAATTCGCTCGTCCTTCCTCGTCGCACAGGAGGCGCCGATGCAGATACTGCTTCAGGATCTCCGGTTTGCTTTGCGGCAAATTGTCCGCAACCCTGGCTTTTCTATCACGTCGATTCTGTCACTCACCCTGGGCATCGGCGCTACCGTGGCCGTTTACAGCATCCTGTATGACGCCGTGCTCCATCCCTGGCCCTATGCGGGCATTGAGCGGATCTCTGATGTGTGGCTTACCGACAACGCCGGCCGCGAGGACACCTGGGGCCTGACAGGGCCGCAGATTCGGCAATTGCGCCAGACACACGCTGTCGAGGATGTGGTTGCCTCCAGCTATACGAACCAGACGGTCACAGGAAGTGACGTTCCTGACGGCGTGATTGCCGTCGAGATGACGGGATCCCACTTCCAGTTTCTGGGTCTGAGTCCTCTGCTGGGCCGATACTTTATTCCCGCCGATGCGCCCGATGGAAAAGATCCGCAGCCCGTCGCTGTGCTGGGCTACAAATTCTGGCAACGTCATTATCGTGGGGATCCTTCCGTTGTGGGTAAAACCATCCAGCTCAACCATAAGAGCTATACGATCCTTGGGGTGATGCCGGTGCGGTTTACATGGAGGGATGGCGAGGTCTACACCCCGTTGAAGATGGCCTCGGATCAGCTCCATCGGTACAGTCCCCAGATCAAGTTGAAACCCGGTGTCACTATGGCCGCCGCGGCGGCCGAATTCAGGCCCCTCTACCAGCAATTCGACAAACAAATTCCAAATGTCTTTCCCAAGCAATACAAGATCAGCGTGCGTAGCCTGGCGGACACCTATACCCGCGACCTGAAAAAAACCATGTACCTGCTGTTTGGGGCGGTCGCGCTCCTGCTCGCCATCGGTTGCGGAAATCTCTCGATCTTGCTGCTTGCGCGGGGCACAGCGCGCCAGCATGAGTTCGCAGTGCGCTCGGCGGTGGGCGCCAGCAGCATTCGCATCGTCCGCCAACTTCTCACCGAATCGCTTCTCCTCTCCCTGGTGGGAGCCGGCCTGGGCATCTTTGCCGCCTATCGGGCGATCGCGTTCCTCGTCCCGCGGTTGCCCGATCACTCTTATCCCTACGAAGCAGACTTCCACATCAACCTTCCTGTTCTCTCTTTCAGCGTGGTTCTGGCGGTGTTGTGCGGAATCGTCTTCGGGCTGTTTCCCGCGCTGCAATCGTCGCACCCGCAGATCAGCCAGGTGATGCAGGCCGGCACCCGGCGCCT
>JBAVQC010000222.1:0-2727 GCA_049693715.1 Acidobacteriaceae bacterium
CCACCCGGAAGACAGCCCTCATGCCTTCACCTCGGCACCCAAACCGGGGTTCGCCGTATCCTTCACCATCCAGCCGTCGCGAACCTCGAGGATGCGACTGCCAAACGAAGCATTCACCTCAGAGTGCGTGACCTGAATGATGGTGGTTCCCTCGCGGTTGAGGTTTTGGAAGAGTTCCATGATCTCCTTTGCCTGGGTAGAGTGAAGATTGCCAGTGGGCTCATCAGCCAACAGCAGAGCGGGGCGATGAATGACGGCACGGGCGATACCTACGAGCTGCTGCTGACCGCCAGACAGCTGGTTGGGATACAGGTCTTTCTTGCCCACGATGTTGAAGCGATCAAGAGTGTCCGCCACCATCGCCTGGCGTTCAGAGCGCGAAATATTTTTATAGGAGAGCGGCAGATCGATGTTCTCCGCAACCGTGAGGTCGTCGAGCAGGTGGTAACTCTGGAAAACCATGCCGATGTTGCGCCTTGCCAGATCTGATCTCTGCTTCCGGTTCATGGAGTGAACCGCCTCGCCGTTAAACCAGTACGCTCCCGCCCATTGATCGTCGAGCAGCGCCAGTACATTCAATAGCGAGGATTTCCCTGCCCCGGAAGGTCCCATGATGGTGATAAATTCGCCCGCATCGATCTTCAGATGAATACGCCGCAGGACCCACGTTTGGCCGGCGCCGGTCTTGTAACTTCTTTCGACATTTTCGAGCGAGATCATGGCAGCCCTCGTTGGCGTGTCAGTGATAGGCGTGAATTGCAGACAAAAAGATAGCTCACCATCAGCATCGAATACTGAAGGATAGACCGCACTACCCTTTGTCATCCCGAGTGGGGGATGTGCGCCCTCTTCTTTATTGAAACTCTAGAATCTGATCCAGCGCCTCGCCTTCGGCGACAATCTTCCCATCAAACAGGTGAATATTCCGGTCCGCATGGCGAGCGAAGCGCGGATCGTGGGTCACCATGCAAATGGTCGCTCCTTCACGATGCAGGTTCTTGAGCAGCTCCATGACCGCTTCCCCGTTCTTCGAGTCCAGGTTTCCCGTAGGTTCGTCAGCCAGCAGGATGGAGGGCGAACCAGCCAACGCACGTGCAACCGCGACGCGTTGCTGTTGGCCGCCGGAAAGCTGCGAGGGATAGTGACGCATCCGGTGAGCCATGCCGACGCGTTCGAGCGATTCCTGCACCCGGCTCTTGCGGTCGCTCGAGGCCATTCCTGAACGATAAGTCAGCGGCAGTTCCACATTCTCAGCAACCGTAAGATCGCCAATCAGGTTGAAGCTCTGGAAAATAAATCCTATTTCCTGGTTGCGAATACGCGAGCGCTCGGCAAATTTAAGGTTCTCTACCGGACGGCCGTTCAGCTCATACTTGCCCGCCGTCGGCGTGTCCAGCAGGCCGATAATCGACAACAGTGTCGACTTTCCGCAACCGGAAGGGCCGGACATGGCCACGTATTCCCCGCGGGCAATCTCGAGGTGAACGCCGGCAAGCGCGTGGGTCTCGATCTCCTCGGTATAGAAAACCTTGGTCATCGCTTCAATCTGTATCAGTGGCTGCATGCTTTCGCTCCTCTGTTGCTCGTAGTTGGATTTGTGCTCTTGCTTCCGTTAGTCCAGCCGAATTCGGTCCGTCGTGTCATAGCGTGACATGTCGCTCAAAATCACCGTGTCGCCTTCATGGAGCCCTTGCTGAACCTGGATTGCATTCACCGATGCGCGGCCTACCTTCACCGGAACGCGCACCGCTCCTTTACCATCCTGATCCAACCGGAAGAGAGTAATGGTGCTCTCCTCGTTGCCGAACGCCGGCCGGCCCACGTAGAGAACATCTTTCAGTCTTTCCAGGTCGATCGTGCCATCCACGCTCAAGTCCTTCCGCGCCCCATCGGGTATATTGCCAACCAGCTTTACGTCGACAGTGACAGTTCCATTTACCACTGCAGGATCAATCCTCGATACTACGCCGTCGGCCAGGCCGTTATGGGTATCGACGGAGGCCGGTTGCCCCAACTGAATATCGCGTGCCTGTGTCTCAGCAATCTTCAGCTGTGCTTTCAGCTGATTGGGTTGCACTACTTCCGCCAGCATCGTGCCCAGGGTGACATGCTGTCCGACCGCCAAGGGCATACTGGTGAGCACCCCGGATATCCCGGCACGCACTCTGAGCGCATCCAGTTGTTGCCGCTTCAATTCGTAGATCGCCTGAGCCTGGGCCACCTTGGCCTGCTGTACCGCAAGCTGTGACTGTATGGCCTGCTCGTTGATATCTACGGTTTGCTCTTCCAGTTTGTTCCGGGTACTTAATTCATCCGCCTTGCCTTGCGAACCGTTGTACGCAAGACCGGAGATGACCCCCAGGCCATAGAGTGCTTTATCCGTCTTCGCTTGCCGCTGCGCCTGGTTGTAATCTGCGTTTACCGTGGCCGCAGCGGATTTTTGCGCCATCAGGTCGCTCTGCACCTTCACTTGCACGTTGCTCAAATCCGCGCGCGCGGATTTGAGCGAAAGCTCCGCGTCAAGTGCCTGCTGGGTGGCTTGCGGATCGGCCAGTTCCAGAAGGATGGTGTCGGGCTTGACAATCGAGCCCGGCAGGGTAAGGATGCGCACGACCGTGGCTTCCGTTTGCGCCGGGATCTGGCGAATCGCATCTTCGCGCGGAACCAGAGTTCCCAATCCGCGCACCTGGCGGATCATCGGTCCGCGCTTCACCGTGTCGGTCCACA
>JBAVQC010000223.1:0-34671 GCA_049693715.1 Acidobacteriaceae bacterium
GCCAGCGAAAGCATCGGGACCCAGGTGCAACTACAAAATTTCGCCCTCCAT
Organism: Acidobacteriaceae bacterium; assembly: GCA_049693715.1. Lineage (GTDB taxonomy): Bacteria > Acidobacteriota > Terriglobia > Terriglobales > Acidobacteriaceae > PALSA-350. The sequence continues at coordinate 52 of JBAVQC010000223.1, forward strand.
CCCTCCAACCTCAGCCTGGACCTATATGGCTTGACGGTGCACGGAGCCGCCCCCTATCCGGATCCACCACTGCTCCAGGTAGCGCACGCTGAAGCCGGGGTGCGCATTGTTTCAGTGCTACAAAAGAAATGGTATTTGGATCGTTTCATCATCGACAACCCGGTGGTGAAGGTGTTTACCGACGCGCATGGCGTGACCAACATTCCGACGATCAAGAGCAGCGGATCCAGCAGCAGCAATACCAGCCTGTTCGATTTGGGCATTCGCCACGCCGTAATCGATCACGGTGCGGTCTACTATAACAATCGTCAAAGCGTGCTATCCGCAGACATGCATGACCTGGATTTCCGCGCCGGATTCAACAGCCTGCTGCAAAAGTACTCGGGAAAAGTGAGCTACGCCGACGGCCATCTCGAAGCGAGCGGATTCAAGACCATCCCACACAGTCTCGACGCGGAGTTTGACGCCACGCCCACCACCTTCCACTTAACCAACGCAAAGTTGACCAGCGAAACCTCACAGCTAGTCCTGACTGCGACGGTGCAGGATTACAGCAACCCGCGGGTGCAGGCCCAGTACGCGGCCACGTTAGACGGCAGTCAATTCAAGAGGATTCTGCAGAACCCGTCCCTGCCCGCCGGGTTGGTTCGCGCCAGCGGTTTGATCCATTATCAGCAGGCTGCCAATCGCTCTTTCCTGGATACGGTTTTAGTCCGCGGCGATTTAACCAGCAACCAGCTCGAGGTGCGAACACTCACCCTACACGCGCAAATCAGGAACATCGCCGCACACTACACGCTCGAGAACGGAGACGCCACACTCAAGGATTTTCGTGCCGGCCTTTTGGGTGGGGAACTCACCAGCTCAGGCAAGATGAGCAACATCGACGGCAATGCGCACTCAAAATTCAACGCCCAACTGCGGGGTATCCAGCTCGCAGCCGCGAATGGCGCCCTCAAGTCATCAACGATGCCAAAGGGGGTTTCCGTGCGGGGCGTGCTGAACGCGGAAGTAAATGCCGCTTGGGGAAAGACCTTTAACGACGTAGTGGCGCACGCGGATGCGGCCGTCATCGGGAAAGTATCCGGCAACGCCCAGGTAATCCCTCTGGAGAGCGCAATCCACGGCACTTATACAGGCGGCAACCAGGAGCTCGCGCTCAAACAGAGCTTTCTCCGGACACGACAAAGTACGCTCACCATGAATGGCGTGGTCAGCCAGCGCTCGAGCCTCGACTTGAAATTCGACTCCAACAACTTAAGCGAACTGGAAACAGTAGCGGACGTCTTTCGCACCCCGACTCCGGGCCAGCCTGTCCAGCAGCTTGGCCTTGCCGGAACCGCCTTGTTTCAAGGCACGGTGCACGGCTCGACCAGCGTACCTCACTTGACGGGACAGCTCACCGCGTCGAATTTCAAGTTCAACGGAACAGAATGGCGAGTGCTGAAGACCAATGTAGATGCCAGCCCCTCGATGGCTAGCCTGCAGCATGCGGACCTGGAGCCGGCCTCTCACGGGAAAATAGCGCTCGATGCGAGCGCCGGTCTTCACCAATGGTCTTTTACGGATGCCAGCCCGTTACAAGTAGATCTTGTCGCCTCACAATTGGATGTGCAGGACCTGGTGAAGCTTTCCGGGCAGCAAGTGCCGGTCACAGGAACGCTGACGGCGAAGGTAAAGGTGCACGGCACGGAGCTAAGTCCCATTGGACAGGGTAAGGTCTCGATCACCCATATCACCGCATACGAACAGCCGGTCACGTCGGCGACCTTGAACTTCGCCGGCACCGGCGATGAAGTTCACGGTGATCTTGGCGTCCAGCTACCCGCGGGTGACGTGCAGAGTAAGGTGAGCATTCGGCCGCGGCAGAAGACCTACAACGCGCAGCTGACTGCCTCCGGCATTCGCTTGGATCAACTGCAGGCAATCAAGGCGAAGAACGTCGATGCCAGGGGTGTGGTGAGCATTCAGGCGCAAGGAGCAGGAACCTTCGACAATCCGCAACTCGACGCGACGCTGCAGATTCCGCAGGTCGATATTCAGAACCAGAAGATCGCCCAGGTAAACCTGCAAATGAAGGTAGCCGATCATCTGGCTACGGCGGATTTGACGTCCTCCGCGGTGGGCACGGCCATCCGGGCAAACGCGAAGGTCCACCTTACGGGAGATTACCCCGCCGAGGCAACGCTCGACACGCAAACCATCCCGCTGCAGCCCATCTTCGCCATCTATGCACCCGACCAGGCCGCAGATTTGAGCGGACAAACCGAGGTCCACGCCACTCTGCACGGCCCGCTCAAGAACGCCAAGCAATTGGAAGCCCACCTGACCATTCCGACACTGAAGCTGGCTTACAGCAACACCGTGCAGTTAGCCGAGACTGCGCCTATCAAGATTGATTACAAAGACAGCGTAGTCACGCTGCAGCGTTCAGGGCTTAAGGGAACCGATACCGACCTGCAGTTTCAGGGGTCCATGTCGACCACCAATGCCGCCCCCGTGTCACTGGTCCTTCTGGGCACCGTGAATCTGCACCTGGCGCAGGTGTTCGAGCCGGATATCCGAAGCTCGGGCGAGTTGAAGTTCAATATCAATTCAAGTGGAGCGGCCAACAGCCCAGATTTAGGCGGCCAGATAGAGATCCTGGACGCCAACTTTGCCAATGGCGATTTGCCGGTCGGCCTGCAACACGGGAATGGGGTGCTGACCCTTACCAAGGACCGGCTCAACATTACAAAATTCCAGGGCACTGTCGGCGGCGGCACTTTGACTGCTCAGGGTGGAGTCGCGTATCGTCCCGGGGTCCAATTTGACTTAGGGCTAGCCGCCAATGGAGTCCGCGTGCTTTATCCGCAGGGAGTGCGCGAGACCGTCAATGCCAATCTCAGGTTAGCCGGCACGGCAGACAACGCGCTTTTAGGAGGCCAGGTCAATCTCGCCGATCTTTCGTTTACCCCGGCCTTTGATCTGAACAGCTTTATCAACCAATTCTCAGGCGGTGTTTCGCCCCCGCCCACCCCGGGGCTGGCGCAGAACATCCAGCTGAACCTGGGCGTGAACTCTGAGAACAACATCAACCTGGTAAGTAGAACGCTCAGCATCAACGGCGCCGCTAATCTGCGCGTGCGCGGCACGGCGGCGGAACCGGTCATCCTGGGCCGTGTGAACCTCAGCGGCGGTGACATTATCCTGAATGGATCTCGATTCGTCCTCAATGGCGGAACCATCGAATTTGTAAACCCTTCCGAAACGCAACCGGTGGTCAATCTTGCCCTTAATACCACCATTCAGCAGTACAACATCTTCATGCGCTTCAACGGGCCCGTGGATCAGCTGCGGACCAACTACTCCTCTGACCCATCGTTGCCTGCCGCCGACATCATCAACCTGCTCGCATTTGGCACAACCACGGAAGCAAGTGCGAACGCCCCCTCCACCCCGGCAAATCAGGCAGCGGAGTCGTTAGTTGCCTCGCAGGTGAGCAGCCAGGTGACCAGCAGGGTCTCGAAGGTAGCGGGCATTTCGCAGCTCTCTATCAACCCCGTCCTGGCAGGCGGAACCAGCCAGGGGCCTCCAGGCGCCAACATCACCATTCAGCAACGCGTCACGGGGAATCTCTTCGTAACCTTCTCGAGCAATGTGGCCTCGACGCAGAACCAGACCATCCAGGGCCAATATCAAATCTCACCCAGGGTGGCCGTGAGCGCAACCCGCGATCAAAATGGCGGTTTCGGGTTCGACACACTCATCAAGAAAACCTGGTAGGCCTGCCCAGTGCTTCTGACCGGTACTATAGAGTCCATGAACCCTACGTACCAGCTTCCGGCGCTGCTCGTGCTTGTTGGGATCGGGGTTGCGTGGCTTGCGACTCGGCGTCTCCTGTCGCCGCGAAGCAAGAGGTATCCTGGTTGGCGCAAAGCGACAGAAGGCATCGTCCTCTTGTTACTGGCAGCGGCTGCCGTCGTGACAGCAGTCAGTAGCGGGTTCAACGCGGCCGCGCTTTATCGCTTTCGCCATTCGCCGCCCGGGCAGGCGTTTCTGGTAGGCGGGCACGCGATGCGCATCGACTGCAGCGGGAGCGGCTCGCCGGCCATTATTCTCGATGCTGGTCTGGGCAACGACGGGCTCATCTGGGGCGGTGTGCAACCGGCCCTCGCGAAGACCACGCGCGTCTGCTCTTATGATCGCGCTGGGTTCGGGTGGAGCGATGCGCTGCCTCCTCCGCGTGATGCCGACCATATCGCCGCGGAACTGCATGGATTGCTGACTGCGGCTCACATCACCGGCCCGGTGGTCCTCATGGGCCACTCGATTGCCGCGATCTATATCCGCGACTATGCGACGCGGTATCCCGAAAATGTTATGGGATTGATCTTTGTCGATGGATCGACCCCGTTACAGAATCGCAACCCGGCGTTCAAGGCACACCCATTCCCGGAACCGTCATGGCTTGGCGCGCTGTTTAAGAAAGCCGCAATCGCTGCCGGCATTCTTCGACTGCTTGGGGAGTGTTCACGCCCTTTCCCTGGTTTTGGTGCGCGAGCCGCCAGCCTCCAGGCCGAGGACCAATGCCACGACCGGTCGGCAGCCGTCGCCAGTGAATTTGAGAGTCTCGACCGGTCCGGCGAGGAGACAGTACATACCGGCCCCTACGGTACATTGCCCATTCTGATCTTCTCTCAGGATCCAGCACATACCGCTGCTCAGGGCCTGCCGGTGGAAGTGGTAAAGGAATGGAACCAGATGCAGGAAAATCTGAAGCTGCTTTCCACCCGCAGCCGCAGAATCATTGCCAAAGGCAGCAGCCATTCTATACAAGGTGATCGTCCGGATCTGATCGAGAGGGAAGTGCCCATTTTCATCGAACAGATTCGTGGCACAACACCCGAACCTAGAGATTATGGGTCCACACAAACAAACTAGATGGAAATCCTGCTCGTTCGTGCCATCATTAGCGGTTGCAGTCAGCAGCCCAGGAGACCGAAACAATGAGCGAAGAATTCGAGCACGCGCAGGAACACCTGGAACAATCTGCGCGCGTTCATGATGGTCAGCGTTATCGTGGGAAGTGCTTCCGTCATCTATGCAGTCCTCGGCGGGTTCTCCCTCCTGCACTAATATCACGGTGAAAAACAGTCATGGTTTCTATCCGCTGTGTATCGTTCGTCCTCGCCGGCCTGTTCGGCCTCACCATCGCCGTCGCCGCTCAAACCGCGAGCAAACCCAATGAATCTTTCCGTCCGCGTGGCCGGCACCTGCTCTATGTGGTGGTGCCGGGTTCACTGGAGCGCGCCGGCTGGCTGAATGGAGTGGGTATCGTGGTGCTCGACGCCAACGACAACTACCGCTTCGTGAAGCGCATTCCGACCTGGGAATACGCTGCCAGCATGAGCCCCGAGCAGGTTTCCGGAGTGGCTGCAAGCCCGGTCACCAACCTCATTTATGTCGCCGCCCGCGGCCGGCTGGGCGCGATCGACATGGGCACTGACAAGATGGTCTGGTCGGTGACCCTCGACGGCAAATGTTGCGAGCGTCCGCAGGTGACGCCGGATGGCAAAGTCGTTGTGGTTGGCGGCGATCTGCAGGATTATTGGTACGAAGTCGACGCCAGGACGGGCAAGCTCATCGGCAAGCTCGAAGCGCCCGAGAGCCCGAACTCGCACAACCTGAACCTGAGCGCGGACGGCAAGACGGCCTTCATGTCGCCCAACAACAAGGTCATGACGATTTCCGATGTAAAGTCACGCAAGGTCATCAAGACCATTCGCTTTCCTGACAACGTGCGCGTTTTCGTGCTCAATAAAGATTCAACCAGGGTCTACGCCAACAACAATAATTTCCTGGGCTTTTTGATTGCAGACGTGGCCACCGGGCGAGTCATCAAGTCCGTCGAAGTGACCAGTGTGGACTGGAAGTCAAAATGGAACATGACGCCGCGTCCACACATACCCCATGGCTGCCCCAGCCACGGCATCGCGTTGACTCCGGACGAAAAGGAAATCTGGCTTGCCGATGGCATCTTCAAAAAGATCCATGTCTTTTCCAATAGCGACGATCCCAAGGAGACCGGCTCCATCGACACTCCCGCCGGCACTTACTGGCTGACCTTCGGGCTGGACGGGAAATATGCCTATGCCTCTTCCGGCGACATCATCGATGTGAAGACGCACAAAATTGTCGGGCAGATGAAGGACGAATATGGAAGAACTATGTACAGCGAAAAACTGCTGGACATCACGTTCGACAATGGTCACGCGCAGCGAGCCTCGAACCAGTTTGCCAATGGCTTCGGCGACTACCAAACCGCGGAGCAACTAGGGGTCGGCCCGCATGTGACGCCCATGCCGGGCAGCGCACCCATCACGCTGACCGGCGTTAACGCAGTCCGTGCCAAAGCTGTACATGAGTAGGGAAGCGGCCAGCAGGGAAGTGATCCTGGCGACGTGCGCGCTGATGCTTGTGACAGGTCCCGTGGCCGCGGCTTGGAACAGCGACACCGCGCCTTCAACTCGCGACCAAGCGCGCGAGAGCCGTTCACTGAAGGCGGTTTGTGCCCGGTGTCACAATCTGCAAATGGTGATGGACACCCCCATGAGCTACGACGCCTGGCACGACACCGTGCAGACCATGATGGATCGCGGCGCTACCGGGACCGACCAGCAGTTTGCCGACGTCATGGACTATCTCCACCGGACCATGACCACGATCGATGTAAACACGGCGGACGCGGACGACTTGCAGATCGTGCTCCATGTGCCGGAAGCCGCAGCGCAGGCCATCCTTGCCCGGCGGAGCACACAGAAATTCATCAGCCTGGCCGACCTTGAGTCTGTCCCGGGAGTGGACGCATCGACCCTGGAGGCGAAGGCAAGGCTGATTTTCTTCAAATGAATTCGCTCGTTGGCGTAACCCGAAGGTGAACGATGACAGGATTGGATCGAAGGCAATTCATCGGGGCTCTGTCGTTAGGAGCAGCCGCGATGGCGCTTCCTCGCTTGGCCGGCGCGCAGACAGTGGCCAGGCGATTGGCAGGCGTTTTCCCGATAGGCTTTACTCCCGTCAACGCTCAGAACCAGCTGGACTACGACGGGCTCGCTGCCCAGGTGCAATTCTGCAGGCGCGGCGGCGTGCATGGCCTGGCGTGGCCTCAAATCGCCAGTGGATGGACAACGTTGACCGAAGAAGAAAGGATGCACGGAGCGGAAACCCTGGTCTCGGCTGCACGCGGCGGCGCCACGGCGATTGTGATCGGGGTGCAAAGCCGTACTGCGGACTTCAACGAAACCGAGCGCTACGCCAGGCAAGCGGAGAAGCTGGGCGCGGATGCCATCATCTGTATCCCCCCGCCGGGCGTGACCGCTGCTTCACAATTGCTGCCTTTCTATCAGCGGCTCGGCAAGGTGACGTCCTTGCCCCTGTTTGCCCAGACCGGAGGCGACTTCAGCATCGATTTGATTGTCGAAATGTTCGACACCATTCCCACCTTTCGTTATGTGAAGGATGAAGCGGGCGACCCTCTCGAACGGGTGACGGAAATCAGAAGGCGTACCAACAACCAACTGCAGTGTTTTTCCGGGAAGGGTGTGACCACCATGATCACGGAAATGGAACGGGGCTTCGTTGGCCACTGTCCGTTCGTGAGCCTGGCTGATCTCTACGCTTCTGCTTATGACTCGTATCACGCTGGTAAGCTCCGCGATGCGTTCGATCAATTCGGACGCATAGAAGCGGCCAGCACCATGTTTCCGCAAAGTGACGTGGACGTTTTGATTGCCCGCCGTGTGTTTCGCCCTGGCACCACCACGCGGGTTGCCCCGCCCGCGCCGGGCGCTGATACCCAACGCCGTAAGACCATGAGCGTCGAGGAAATCAGTCGCCACCTGGACATCTACCTCAAGCCTTACCTGCGCGCCTAATCGCCCTGGGGGGCCCTTGGCAGAGTTCTGTAGCCTTCGGAGGTCGCAATCCAAGGGAGAGTAATATCATTCCAGACAATACCGGCTTGGACATCCAAGCTACCCAACAGGCATCCAACAACCAGAGATTCGTGCCTTAGGAGTTTGTCAGCGATTCAAGAAAGCGACTGTTGGGCGCTCCATCGTTTCTCGTCTGGCTAGCTCCTTAGGCCCTCTCTCCAAGGAGGGTGACTTATGTGGAATGAACAAGGACAGATGGCGACTACCAAGCCGGCAGACCTGGTGGCAGCGTTGTTTTTTAATGAGATGTCTGCCCGCGATGCGATCGCCGATCTCAAGATTGCCGGAGTTCGCGCCGGGCAGATCGGTGTTGCTTTATCAAGACGGGGAAAGCTCGAACTGACGAAGGGCGTGCCATGTGATCTCCACGGAAAACATAGCATCTGGTGGAAGTTTCGCCACAGCGTCGAGCATGATCTTCATCAACCCGGCGCCGGCTTATCCAGCACCCACGACGAGGTAGCTACCAGGGGAGAGACGACGCCCTATACGGAAGTCGATTTAGACGATACTCTGCGCGGGATTGGAGTGGCGCCGGCCACAATCAACCTGTTGGACCGCGAAATCGGGGCAAACGGCATGTTGATTCTGGTCGATGCTGGTGTTCGCTGCGACGAGATCGAGTCTATTCTCGAGCGGAACCGTGGCATGTCACGTACCGTCATGGCCACCGAGCGGTGCAGAATCACCAGTTAGTCGACTATGTTCTTGCGAGTAGAAGTCTTTGAGGATCGCAGAGATGCCGGGCGAGTATTGGGGCATGCCATCCTGGCTTCGGGAATCTGGCGTGGTGGTCAGGATGGAATCGTTCTTGGCCTGCCGCGTGGAGGCGTCCCGGTCGCTTACGAAGTTGCGCTCGCTTTGCATCTCCCACTCGATATCGTGGTCGTTCGCAAACTTGGCGTACCTGGATTCGCAGAGTTGGCGATGGGCGCAGTCGCCGCGGATGGGATAGTGGCCCTCAATGCGGAAATCATCCATGAATTCCGCATCCCTGAAGAGGTAGTGGATGCAGCAGCCAAAGAGGAAGGCCGGGAGATCGAGCGAAGGGAACGTGCTTACCGGAATGGCCGTTCACCGGAACCGACCGAGGGCCGCCTCGCCATTCTGGTAGACGACGGGCTCGCCACGGGGGCCAGCATGCTGGCTGCGGTGCGAGCCATGCGGCACCGCGCACGTGAAGTAGTGGTTGCAGTTCCTGTTGCAGCTCCGAGCACCTGCAATAACTTGCGGCATGAGGTCGATCACGTTATCTGTGCCAGAGCAACGTGGCCCTTTTACTCCGTAGGCAGCTTTTATCGCAATTTCGACCAGACTACAGACGCGGAGGTCTGCTCCTTGCTGTCGACGGCGAGCGGCCACAGAGATAAGACCGGCGCCCTGCATGAGATGGTCTAATCGTAGACGCAGATTTATCTCAATGCGTCGTCTGGTTCCCTGCGGAGCGCAGACATCTCGTATGCGACCGAGGCGGGAAGCGTCAGTTGTACTTCCGTACCAACACCGGCTTCGCTATAGAAATCCAATTGCGCCGCCAAGCGCTTGGCACGTTCCCGGATCCCGATCAACCCCCAATGTCCAGCACGGCCCCCGTCCTCCAGCACCTGCGGGTCAATGCCTTTCCCATCGTCGCGGATACGCAACCGAAGCAGTTTCTCATCGTATAAAATCTCGGCGTCGACGTGGCGCGCACCGGAGTGCCGGAAAGCGTTCCTTAGTATCTCGCGGCCAATGCGATAAATCTCGTCCTGCAGTACAGGAACCAAGGTCCGGCGGTCGCCCTCCACCGTTACGCCAAAAGTTGGCGAATCCACATCCTGAGATTCCGCCAGTTCCTCACCGATGGCCGTCAGCAAGCGTGCAAGATCGACCGGTTCGACTGGCTCGGAACGCAAATCCTGAATCGCGTCCCGGCTTTCCGTGATCGCCTCATCCGCCATGCTGAGGGCTCCGTCAAGAGCCTGCATCGCTTCTTCGGGGTTCAGCGGAAGCATGTCCCGCGCCACTTGAAAGCGAAGAATCAATCCGTGGAAGCTCTGCAACACGGTGTCGTGCACCTCGCGCACGATGCGTACGCGTTCGCTGACGCGGGCTTCCAGACCGACCTGGAAGAGGGCTTCTTCGGCGCGCCTCTGCTCGGTGATATCCTCACAGGCGATCAAAAGGATGGGACCGTTTACGCGCGCCACCGCTTTGGCCGATCCGCGAACGCGAAGCACTGTACCGTTCTTGCGCACACTGCGGAACTCCCAGCTGGTACCCCGCCCGAGTTGTTCCAGGCAAACGGCAAGGTTCGTTTTCACCGCCTCCCGATCAGCTCCGTAGAAAACTTTGAGCGCCGGCTGACCAGGTAATTCGTCGACCCTGTAGCCAAGCTGCTCGGCGCCAAAGGAATTGACCGCCATAATCTTGCCGGCGGCATCCACCATGAAGTACATAACCGGGCTGTTTTCAAACACCTCCCGCCACTGCTCCTCGCTGAGGCGCAATGCCTCCTCGGATTGCTTAGCCGCAGTCTCATCCATAACCGCGCCGGTAAACTCGAGCCCTCGAGTCCCACCCACCATGGCGTGCGCCACAACATGGACGTACTTGACCGAACCATCCGGCATCAGCAGGCGGTACTGGTGTTCAAAGTCTTTCCCATCCCGAGACGCTTGCTCGATGATCTTTCTCACCGCCTCCGCATCTTCCGGATGCACCCGCTCAAAAACAAGGTTTACGTGCGGCTTGGTCGCTCGATCGAACCCAAAGATGCCATAGGTTCCCTCTGACCAGTAATTCTCTCCGCTTGGCACGTGCCAACCAAAGCTGCCCGTATGGCTCAGCCGTTGCCCTTCGGCCAGGTAAGCCTCGCTGCGGCGCAGCGCTTCCTCCGCGGCGGTACGCTCGACTCTTTCCCGGCCTTCGCGCAGGGCCCTCTGTACCCTGGGGAATATCCGGGACAGCCGGTTCTTGAGAACGTAGTCCGTGGCTCCGATCTTGAGGGCTTCGATAGCCACTTCTTCCCCCATGGCGCCGGAAACGAAGATAAACGGCACCTCGGGGCGCTTTTCGACGGCGATTTTTAAAGCGGACATACCGTCAAAGGAGGGAAGGCTATAGTCCGCCAGGATCAGATCGATCCCTTCCTGCTGCAGCGAAGCCAGAAAATCGGCCTTGGTCTCCACCAGGGTTACCCGGCAAGTAACCCCTTCTGCCTCGAGCATAGCCAGAACGAGGTCTGCGTCCTTGGGGTCGTCTTCAAGGTACAGAATACTCAGGGTGGATTTCACAAATTTCTGATGCTCGAATTCGGGAATTGGCTATCTCTTTCTTACGCTTCCCGGGGGCGGTTCATTGATGACCGCCCAGAACACCCCTAATTCCTTGATGGCATTCACAAATTCATGAAAATCAACCGGTTTCACGACGTAGGCGTTCACACCCAGCTTGTAGCTAGCCACCATGTCTCTCTCTTCGCGGGAAGATCTGCCCCGGCCGGAAAATTGAAGTTCTTTTCCAATACACCGATCACACTGTAGACCTTGCCATCCAGGCGGATGGCCGAGCCGAGGATATTCGGATTTGCGGAGAAGTTTTGCTTCCACAGGCCATAACTCAGAATTACTTCTTGGTCCTGGCCCGGCAGGTCCTCACCCGAGAAAAGCGTGCGACCGAGCATAGGCTGTACACGAAGCGTGTTGAAGAAGTTTGCTGAGGCCAGGACCGCACTGACTTTCTCTGGAGTTCCAGTGCCAGTGAGATGGAGATCGCCCCATCGGTAGGCGGCCAGCTCCTCCAGCGAATGATTGGACCTTCGCCACTGCAGGTAGTCTGCCGGGGCGACCGGCTCCCAATTGCTGGCCGGCCGCTGTTCATGGTGATTCAGGACCATCAGCACGCGGAATATCAGGCAGGGAGATGGGCTTGCGCAGGAAAGCGTAAGCGGCACTGAAGACCGCTGTATTTGCCCCGATGCCGAGGCCCAACACTAAAACGGCAACCGCCGTATAACCCGGGCTTCGCAACAGAGCCCGACAGCCGAAACGTACATCACTACAGAGTGTGCGCACGTCCACCTCCAGTGGTTACAGCAAGTCTGCTGGCGCGCCAACTCCACGCAAAACAAAGCTGGCCACCGTTTGAGCCACATCCGCTGCGGGCGGACGCTCTTCCGCGGTAAGTTCAAGGTAGTAATAACCGCTCTCGTATACCGCGCCAAGCCAACATCGCGCAGCAATTGCGGGATTCATCAACCTCAGGCCGCTGGCGACGAGTGCCTTCTCCACGGATCGGGCATGGCTCTCGACAACTCTGCGGCGCGCCTCTTCAAGTACCGGACCGAGTCCCGACGATTCCACAATGAGAATGCGCGCCTCATTGGGGTGTTCGGCCAGGAACAGAAAGAGCTGAATCACCGCTGCCTTCATTTGCGGCAAACCCGGCGGAGCCTCCGCGATAACTTCATTCAGCGAAGCAGAAATTTGCTCTCCGATTGCCTCAATGACGGCGGCAAAGATGTTCTCCTTATTGCGAAAGTACATATAGAAGCTCCCGATTGAGCTTCCCGATTTGGCAACAATCATCGGAACCGTAGTTTGGTGATAGCCTCGCTTTCCAAAAATTCCTACAGCCACTTTCAGCAGTTTGTGACGCCGCTCCAATTTACGTTTTGCCATCTTCGGCGTGGTCCGATAGACCATCAGGCGCGATACTCCTTCGGGCGCTGCTCTTCACGCAGCGCCGCCAGCATGTTAATGGAAGCCGCAGCTAACAGAGGCGAGGAATAAAAGCCGGACATAGGACGAGGAAATTGAACGGTCGAAAACGTGCACCCGCGAATCGTACCTGCAACGTGCAACAATGCATTGCCTAACATGATTCCCGATACCGCTCGGATCAAAGGCTTTGTCCAGCGTGCTCTCCAATACACTTCCGGAGAAAGGGCCAGCATGCAGGCCATCCCCATGCCGAGGCGACCAAGCCATTCCCGACGGCTAAATACGGGAATCGGCAACCGGGGGATTCTGGTGCGTATTTCTGAGGCTGTTTGGTTGTAGATCGGCAGGAAACCGGTGACGGCTTCTTCGTAAGCATGAAGGCCGAAGGCCACATCGAGAAGTAACCATGCACGCAACGTCTGCGGATGAGATGCCATTTTGTGCTTTCGCGAGAGGAGATATCAACGGCTCTCTCTTTTACAAATAAAAGAATGATACGTCATTCGTTTCTTTGTCAAGTGGAAAGTCTCAATCAAACGCGTCGGGACTTTGACTTCACAGTGAATTGCCACGTTGTGTCGGCGCAGGAAATGTGTCCGTACCAGGGCGCGCCTTCGCCCTGGCCGGCGGAAATCGAACGGATGAGAATTGCGGCACGGCTTTAGCGGGTGTCTGAGCCCCTGCCGCCTCGCGATGTTTGTGGGTTATACTCACTGATGATGCTAAGTTGGCGCTCCAACCAGAGGACCCGTCGTTCGCTCTGGGTGGCGCTTGGCTTTCTCTGCTGCGCACTTATCGTCTGCGCCGGGGTCGTGCAGGTAGGACACACGCACGCTGCCGGTCAGGCCGTGCAGACCGATTGTGCCCTTTGCCATACGGCTCACTTGGTCGTGCAACCGCTCATTCCGCAGTCTTTGCCGCATATCGTGCGTGTGGTTGCGGAAGTATCCATTCCGCCGCAACCAATTCGTCGCAAGCACTTTTCTATTTTCTCCCTCTTTACCCGGCCGCCACCTGTGGACATCGCTTTCGCTTAGAGCAACGTCGAACGCAACCACACAGGATCTATGGAGGCCCTTATGTCAGGGCGCAGCCGTAATCGAAAAACCCCTCACTCGTTGTGGGTAGTGCTCGCCTTTCTTTGCTGTGCACTCATTACGCTCAGCGGGATCGTGCAAGCCGGGCACATACACGCAGACGGTCAAGCAGTGCAGACCGACTGCGCGCTTTGCCACGTCGCCCACCTGGTCGTTCAGCCGGCCGCTCCGCAATCGCTGCCGCGCGCCGTCCGTATCGTGGCAAGAGTATCGACTGCCGTGCAGCCGATACGCACGCAGTTCTTTTTTGTATTCTCCCTCTTTACTCGACCTCCGCCTGTACTCACTGCTCACTCGTAAGCAGTTCCTTCTCAAAAATCAGTGAACCTCAGGAGGCTACCCATGCGCACGCCTACGCGCAGCATATTCTCGTTCCTATTCGTGTTTGCATTTTCAGCGATGTTCTCGACGCTCCAGGCACAATCTAACTCCGGCTCCATGAGCGGCACAGTGACTGACCCTTCCGCTGCTGTCGTCCCTGGAGCAACCGTTACCATCGAGAACCCGGTCAGCGGGTATCTCCGTACCACACAAACAGATAGCAGCGGACGATATCAGTTCAGCAATCTCCCCTTCAACCCGTACCACCTTTCCGCGAAAGCGACTGGCTTTGGCACGGTGGCGCAAGATGTCGATGTGCGATCCACCATACCGCTGAGTGTGGGGATTTCCCTGAAGGTTTCGGGTGCTTCCACGACCGTGACTGTCGAAAGTGGAGAAGATTTACTGGAAAATGACCCTACTTTTCACACCGACGTGGACCGGGGACTTTTCCAGAAACTGCCCCTCGAGAGCCAGTCATCCTCGCTCAGTTCGCTGGTGACCCTGGCCTCGCCTGGAGTCGCTGCCGATTCCAACGGTCTCTTTCACGGTCTCGGCGACCACGCCTCCAATTCCTTTTCTGTGGACGGTCAGCCGATCACCGATCAGCAGAGCAAAGTGTTCTCCAACCAGCTTCCCTCGAACTCGATCCAGTCCATTGAAGTGATATCCGGCGCACCTCCGGCGGAGTACGGCGGAAAGACCAGCCTGGTCATCGTGGCGACCACACGATCGGGTCTGGGACTTACCAAGCCGACGGGCGACATTGCTGCCTCCTACGGAGCCTTCGGCTCAGGGACCGGCAGCTTTGACCTGGGGTACGGCGGGAAAAACTGGGGAAACTTCGTAGAAGCCGACGGACTGAATACGGGCCGATTCCTTGACCCGCCGGAGTTCGTCGTCTTCCACGACAAGGGGAACGAAGAGAACGTCTTTGACCGGGTGGACTACCAATTTACGCCGGTAGATTCCGTTCATTTGAACCTGAACTACAGCCGCTCCTGGTTCCAGACTCCGAACGCCTACGACAACGTGAATGTATCGAACGTGGTCAGCGGTGGCGCCGGCCCCAACCCTGCCTTCGCCAACATTGGGAACACCGATCAGCGCTCGAAGATCGAGACCTTCGATATCGCGCCCACCTACACTCGCATCTTTGGAACCAATTCCGTGCTCAATTTCGGCGCGTACGTTCGCCGGGATGCATACAATTACTATCCCAGCGGCAATCCTCTGGCCGATCTGGGCCCCCCCAGTCTGCAGACCTCATCGATCGGACAGTATCGGACGCTCACCAATGCCGGATTGCGCACCGATTTCTCCTACCAAAAGGGCATCAACAACATCAAGGCGGGTGCGGTCTATCAGCAAACATTCCTGCGTGAGAATGACAGTCTTGGCATTGTCGATCCGACATATCCTTTCAGCGCGCCATGTACCGACGCCAATGGCGATGTTATCGCCGGCTACTCCGATCCGACGACTTGCCCGGGCGGCAACCAGAATCCTGCGTTTCTGCCCGGGTTATTGCCTTACGACCTGACGCGTGGAGGGCAGCTTTACCAATATGCCGGTCACACCGATGTCAAGGAATTGGCACTGTATATCGAGGATCAGATCAAGAAAGGGAACTGGCTCTTCAATGTCGGTATTCGAGGCGATTTGTACAATGGTCTCACGGTTGCCCGCCAGGCGGAGCCACGTGTGGGTATCGCCTACAGTCTCAAGCCTACCAGCACGGTGCTGCGGGTTTCTTATGCGCGCACGCTGGAAACGCCATTCAACGAAAACCTTGTGCTGTCGAGCACCGGATGTTCGAATGAGGTCCTGGCTCCGCTCCTCGTCTGTTCGCCTGGGGTGACTGGAACCTTGCAACCAGGCTTCCGCAATGAATTCCATGCCGGCTTCCAGCAGGCTTTTGGCAAGAACTTTGTATTCAGCGGAGATTACATCTGGAAATATACCCACAACGCTTTTGACTTCAGTGTTCTTGGCAATACACCCATTACCTTTCCTATCGATTGGCACAATTCAAAGATCCCGGGGTATGCGCTTCGTGCGGATGTGCCTAACTTCCATAATTTAAGCGCATTTGTGGTAGCGTCCTCGGTCTCCGCCAGGTTCTTCCCGCCCCAGGTCGCCGGAGCCGGGGCCACTGTCGGGCAGACCGGCTTACCCTTCCGCATCGACCATGACGAGCGGTTCAATGAGACCACGCATGTGCAGTATCAGCTGCCGGGTGCGGGATATCTCAGGCCCTGGATTGGTTTCAATTGGCGTTATGACAGCGGCCTGGTGGCAGGTAACGCCCCTTGTTACGGTATTACGGACCCCAATAGCCCGTGCCTTGTCTCCTCCACCACGCTGAATGGGCAACCGGCCATCCAATTGGTCAGCGCATTCGGCCAACCGCTCACCGCCGATCAGGAGTCTCAGGCGGGTCTTATCTGCGACGGCGTCAGGGCCACTCCATTCGCGGCGCTTCCCAGCGTCTGCCTGGCCTCTCAACTCACCTCCCATCTCATCAACATCCCCGCCCCGAATACCGGAAACAACGACAAGAACCCACAACGCATTGCACCTCGCAATCTGTTCGACTCTGCCATTGGCGAAGACAATATCCTCAACGGTGACAGATATCGATGGAGCCTTCGCCTGACCGCAGTGAACATCGCCAACAAATACGCGCTTTACAACTTCCTGTCGACGTTCAGCGGGACTCACTATGTGACTCCGCGAGCGTTTTCGGCTGAGGTGGGTTTCCACTTCTAGCCGAGTCCGGAACTCACTCGTCTTTTCCAAAGCTTCAGGACGGCCACTTGGCCGTCCTGAGAGCTTGTTCTTGGAAGAAAGGCGGTTTGTGTCGAGGCTGATGAATCAAGACAAGGGCAGCAAGCGCAGGGTTCGGCGCGTCCGCTGGACGCGCGGCGAGATGGTCACTGCGTTTCTGCTGTTTCTTGTCCTGACGATGGAAACCGTCATAGTTACACTGTGGCTGATGGGACACTCGTTTGATTAGTGCGGGCGTTTGTTGCCGGCACGGCTGTCGTCCATAACGCTCTGGATCAGGTCCTCGAGCTGTTCGGCGGTGAACTCGTTGCCCTCCAGATTCGCCACCAGCTTCCCATCCCGATCGATCACCACGGTGTGCATGGAGTGCGCCAACATCCCCTCATCACTCCAAACGTTCATGCCAAACAAGTGGCAAACGCGCCGAATCTCGGGAACAGGACCGGTCAGAAAATACCACCCCCCGGTGTTCTCTTTCCAGGTAGATGCGTACTTCAGAAGTACCGGCGGCGAGTCGTTTTGCGGATCGAAGCTTACGCTGAGCAACGCCAGGTCCTTATTCATACGGCCGGCAAAGCGGCGGTCGACTCGGCCGAAGTTGTTCGCCAGCCGGAAACAGTAGTTGGCGAACGGACACCGGGTGTACAGAAAGCTAAGCGCAACCGTCTTGCCCGCAAACTCCGATAACCGGACCGGCTGCCCGTGTTGATCCGTGAGGGCAAAATCAGGAACGGGCTGGCCCACGGCGAGCAATTCCTTGCCACTCTCCGGCGCCAGCACCTTGCCGAGGAGCTCCATGCGCTTGACGGCCAGTGGCTCCGCGTCAGGACTCTGGTAGTGGTGAATCCGGATGTGTTCCGCCAAGGGCGCCTCGGGGTCCGCCAACAGCGTGAAATCGATCATCGATCCCTGCCGCAGCGCTGCCAGATCGCTGGCATCGGCAGCCGCTAACGTCATCTGCATCGCAGGCATGAAGTGAGGAATTTCCGCACAGGAAACAACGATGGTTCGCGGCGGCTGCATCTTTAGCACAATCCCAAAGGCGGGGTAGCGTTGCACAGCCAAGGCCGTTGGGCCAGTCAGGACAGACCATGCCAGCAGCGGCCAAATCCATAGCCAACCGCGCATGCGGCCTGCCCGGCTCATTGGCTGGCTCGCAAGTTGGGCGCAATCTTCTTCAAACCCAGCCGGTACGTCGCTAGCGTGCGCTTGGAATATTGCGGCCTCGACTCCTCAATCTCGATGAACTCATCCATCGGTACATTCTTGAATAATTGGTTTGTCTTGCTGGCCGGCCAGTAGATCTCGATCGTCTTGATCCGCTTGGCGCTGCCCAATCCGATCTCCTGGGCCAGAGGCGATGCTCCCCAGGAGCCTCCGCTGTTGACCTGGCGATAGAATGACTGCTCCGAATGATCCTGGGTTTCGACCACCACCTTCACCTTGGCGTCGATGGCAGCCCGGTTGGTCTTAACTCCCCGCAGTTTGACATTGATCCAATGATTAGCATTTCCCGGATTGCGGAACACCCGGACCGGATGCGCGTCGGAAGGGACAGCGCCCCCCATCTCGACCACCATATCCTGGTGTCCGCGGTTTTCGAGATCGGCGAAAGAGATCGCATGCGTCTTGTGCAGCTCGCCGGTGCCCGAGGAGGCGGTAATATCGACAAACTTCTCGCCCGCCTTGTTGCGCAGCAAAACATTGGGCACGAGCGATGCATATTCCGCGCTGCCCGTGCCGAGGTAGATATCAAGAAACCCGTCGTCATCCACATCGCCGAAGTTCGCGCCCATCGGCATGTACACCTTATCGAGACCGACCTTTGTGGTCACATCCTGAAAGGCGCCATTGCGCATATTCTTGTAGAGCCTCAGCGGTCTGGCGTTGTGCGGCAGGTTCAAATAGGTCCGCATCGTCTCGTCAATCGAGCTGTAATCGCTGGTTATAAAAAGGTCAGGCCAGCCATCGTTGTCGTAATCGAAGAACCAGGCCGTAAAATCCGCCCAGGAATGCGCCACGCCTGCCTTGTCTGCCACTTCTGTGAAGGTATTGTTCCCGTTATTGTGGTAGAGAAAGTTCTTCCCTCGCATATTGGAAACGAAAAAATCAGGGTAGCCGTCGCCATCGTAGTCGGCGGACACCACGGCCTTGCTGAAGGCGCTGCGATCGATTCCGGCGCTGCTCGATATGTTCTCAAACGTGCCATTGCCCTTGTTGCGATAGAGCTGGCTCGGACCTTTCTCGTCACCGACAAACAGATCAACCCACCCATCGTTGTCGATATCTGCCCATACCGCCGTTTGCGTCGCAAATAGTTCGTTGCCCAACCCAGCCTGGGCGGCAACATCGGTAAAGGTACCGTTGCAATTGTTCTTCAGTAAGCTCAGGGGAAACGGGTTCTGCCAGCCGCCGCGCAGCACCAGCACATCCATGCAACCGTCATTGTCGAAGTCGGCCTGCAGAAAGTTCTCGCCCGCCGGAATTTTGGACAGGCCGGAGCGATCGCTCCAGTCCGCGAAGGTGCCATCGCCATTGTTATGGAAGTAGTGCAAGTGATCGCAGGAATCGTAACCGCTGGTGATCACATCGAGCAGCCCATTGTTCTCCAGGTCCTCGACCAGCATCCCTCCGGCGATCTGTTGCAGAGCCAGCCCGGCGGGCCTGGCAACATCTTCAAAGCGTCCAATACTCTCGGCAGGGTCGAATTCCGCCGGCGCGGTAATGCGGTACTGGGCCGGCACCCCCGACGGATACTCCCCCAGCGTCATATAGGCCAGGTTCAGTTGCCACTCCACCTCCAGGTCGTCCGGCTTACGCTTGAGATACTTGAGGAAATACTCAATCGCTGTCTTCGAGTCCGACTCATCCGCAAAATGCTGGTGTGGGTTCCTGGGCGGGAAAATGCATCGGTCTCCCGGATTCGTGTACAAACCGTTCTTCATCTCCGATCGATGCAGGTAGGCGCTTCCCAGCACTTCTTCCATCGTCGCCACGCCCTCGGGCAGCTGGGCCTGGTCGAGGGAATAGCATTTCTGCCATTCGTCGATCGCCGTGTCCATGTTGCCCTTGTACGAGGCAAGCACCGCCAGGGCATAGTGGTATTGCATCGATTCCATGGAGCTGAGACCGGCCGCCTGGGGACCATTGAGCAGCTTCTGCACGGTATCCGCTAACAGCGGCAGAAGTGGCCCATCGTGGATGCGGCAAACGGAGGCCATGTTGCGGTTCCACCCCTCGGGCTTAGCGACTGTCTGAAACGCCCCCTCTACGTCGACCAGGCCTGACGTATCTGGTGGGAGTCTCACCACGTCCTGCCCGGAAAGGGGTAAGCTGACCCCGTCCATGCCGATCGGCCCCTTGTCAGGGGAGTCGTCGGGCGAGTCTTCGGCGGCCGGTGCGGTATTTTTCCCTGCCGTCTCGCCAGTCTTATCGATTTTGAGGATCGCATAGCCGGAGGGAATGCGCACAATCCCGGAAAACTGGCCGGGAGCGAGCCCCTGCATGGCGCTGCGCAATTCGGTTCGCAGCCCATCAGGGCTAAGCATACCCAGCGATCCGCCTTCGGCCGCCGTAGGATCCGCCGACTCGGCCTTGGCCACGGCCGCGAAGTCTGCTCCGCCCTTTAGCTCGGCCAGCACGTGTTCGGCCTTTTCCTGTGTATCCATCACGATGATGCGCACGGGAACTTTGGCTTGCTGGGGTTGCACCGCGACCCAAGAGATCGACAGCAATCCAAGGGCTAACCAGCACCGAAGCGACTTTCGCCACATTCTTCGCGGATCCACCTTCACCCTAGTCTGCGGACACTGCCACCCGAAAAGCTTGCCTCATCGGCCGCCGGTTCTTGAGGCGTCACGGGAACGAGGACTGGTTGATGGCCCATCAGCACTGACTCTCACTCGGAAGACTATCTTCTCGTGCCTTGTTTATCAAGGAACCGTGCAACACCACGGAGACTACTTGGCATCCCTTTCAGAGTTGGGAGGTGAGCCAAATGGACCTTAGGCAATTGATTGTGGTTGCGGTGGCGTTGGTTGTGCTACTGGGGATCGTCTGGATGTTTATGCGCAAACAGCGAACGATCAACTTGCAGAAACGCTTCGGGCCGGAATACGACCGCGCCGTCCGTGAAATCGGACCGCAGCGGGCCGAATCGGTTTTGCTGGAACGGGAAAAGCGGGTACAAGAGTTCTTTTTTCGGGAGCTTTCAGCCGAGGAACGCGAGGGCTTCCTGAGTGAGTGGCGCACGGTGCAAACGCGTTTTGTCGATGACCCCCAAGCGGCTGTTGGGGATGCCGACCTCTTAGTGGACCGGCTGATGCAAGCCCGCGGATATCCGATGAGCAACTTCGAGCAGCGGGCCGCCGATATTTCCGTGGGTCACCCCACGGTGGTGGACAACTATCGCGCCGCACACGAGATCGCGGTTCGGCATAGCCAAGGACAGGCAAGTACCGAGGACCTGCGCAACGCGATCATTTATTACCGCTCGTTGTTTGAGGAACTGCTACAGAACAGGCCCAGTGCGCACAAGAAGGAGGTAGCGTGATGAATGAGCTGAACAGGACGAAAGCTGGATTCACAACCGCGGACATCGCGGCCGGAACGACCAGCCCCGCAATCGGGTCGCCGGTGCAAAGTGGGATTGCACGCGAAAGCGGCGATGAGGGAAATGCAGTCAGGCGCGTGGTGGTGCGAAATGAAACCACAAGCCGGCGCGATTGGGACAACACCCCTGCTATGACAGCCGACCAGGTGCAGGAGGCTGGCCCTGCAACGCTCCTGTTTTCCGATTCTGATATCGGCGATCTGCGCTCTCGTTGGAGCAATCTACAGGCGGAATTTGTGGACGAGCCACGTCGTGCCGTAGAGGACGCCGATCAATTGGTCGCTACAGTGATGCAGCGGCTGGCAGAGGGTTTCGCGAAGGAGCGGGATTCGCTTGAAAAACAATGGGACAGTGGCGAAACCGCCTCCACTGAGGACTTGCGCATGGCGCTACAACGCTATCGCGCATTTTTTAACAGATTGCTGAATGCTGCTTAACGCATCACAAGGGTGAACGAATATGAATTGTGTCAGGCGCCCCAGACCCAATTCTTCGGTACATAGAAGCCGGCGCTCTTGAGGACCTGCGCGTACTCCTTGAATTCGAGCAGGTCTTCAATAGTGCAGACGGCGCCGTAGCGATTCATCGCCGGCGCTCGATCGGGGGGCGAGGGCTGGAAGCAGGTGAGAGGGAAGCCGTCGCCGTAAGATTCGCCGTCCTTTTTGGTCACCATGTCCTGCCCGGTGAGCGCGCCGAAGAGGCGGTAGCGATGAGACTCGGCGTTATGGTGAACACGCCGCAGGGCGGCATTGGCGCCGACGGCGCCCATCTGAGAATTGAGCCCATTGATGCACCGCAGAATTCTTGGCGTCAGGTTGCCCATATCCCCATGTTCCATCCACGGCGTTGCATCGAGATAGTTCTTGAGACTATCGGCGGAGAGTTGGCCGGTGGATCCGGCGGCCATTTTGGCCCGCATATCGGCTTGCCTGGCGGTGAAGTCTTTCGTCGCCCCGCCCGTCCTCCCCATGGTTTGTAGCCGCGGGTCCATCACGTTATCCATGCCCACACCGGCAGGAAAGGAGAGGCCTTTTTGCAGGCTGCCATCCATCAGGGCAATCCCCGGCTTCACAATGGGGGCCGCAGTAAGGCTGCCGTACTGTCCCCAGGATGGGCACACAGCGAAAAGGTCGTAATCCCCGGTCATCGGCATGCCCGCGCCGCTCTCATTGGAGATCATCACTTCAAGGGGCTCCGATGCAGCGCCCGTGGGGTCGGAATCCAGGACCTTGATGGGATTGGTGGCGACGTTGCCGGTCTTGGGATAAACGTGGATGTCGAAGTGGTCACCCCGGCTGAAGGCACGAAACAGGACGCGTTGCTGGTCACCACTGCGCCGTGCCAGCAGTAACAGGTCTTTGCTGTTGGGCACCGGGGTCTTGAACTCAATAGCGCTTCGTGGCGGCGAGCCCTCGGGCCGGCTGATCTGCTCTTCGATCTGGTCCGCGGTCAGCACCAGCGTCTGCTTGGCTGCGAAGCCGGAATGGAGACCTTCAATATTTGCCTTGGTACCCTTCTCCGCTTTGCCCGCGTCGTATCCGACCTTGCTGTAGATACCGTTGTACGAAACCAGGCCCGCATGAGGACCCCAGTCGGAGCTCTTACCTTTGACGTGGAAGTTCTTGCTGGGATACCCACGTTCCAGCCAGCGTTTAGCCCAGGGGCCAGTAGAGCGGAAAATGATGACCTCGCCCAGGCGGTTTGCGACCAGCGCGGTGGCCTCCATATCGCCCCTGGTCATCCCGTTTTGACTATGGGAGTAGGATCCTTCAAAGCCTGAAATCATCGTTCATTCCTGTTGTATCGAAATGCGGAGCGCTCCGGCGGTTTACTGCTTCGTATCCAGTGGGTGGGTGCTCTTCTCGTTAAATTCGTTTTGCAGTTTGAGGCTCACGTCATCGGCCTTGATCGCAGCCACGGCTCTGGCTATTGAATCGATCCACCAGTTCATCTGATACTCACCCAGCTCATGGCTCGCGGCCGAGCCGTCGCCTGCGTAGTGATCGGGAAAGCGCGCGTACCACCAGATGCCGGTGTACACACCATTCGGCAGATTCTCCCGGTGCTGGTCCGCGCCCGACTCACTGGCAGCGCGATCCCCGTGCACCAGGTCGGGATGCGAGATCATCATTTTCGAGGTTTCGCTTTCGCCGGCATGCTCGTCGACCGATGTCTTCTTTTGGGGACCCCCGGAAGACGGCGCAAATTGGCTATAAACATAGACCACATAGTCGTGGGGCTTGGCCAGCTGGGATTGCGCAAAGTAGGGCAGTAAGCTGCCATTGCCACCGTGGCCATTCACGATCAGCACCTTCTTGCAGCCGTTGCGCGCCATTTCGTCGGTGGTTTCCTGCAGCAAAGCTAACTGCAGATCGCGACTGTAGGCGATAGTGCCGGGCTCATGGCGCGCCTCGAAAATCTGGCCGAAATAGTATTCCGGAAAGACAACGGCATATTCCTTCGCGGCAGCGTGCAGTGTTGCGTACCGTACGTCGAGCAAGTCGGTCCCCAGCGGCAGATGTGGGCCATGCTTCTCCAGGATGCCAAAGGGCAGAACGCATGTGCCCTTCGACTGTTTGATGGCCTCGACGAAGTCCGCGCCTGTAAGTTCCTCCCAGTGTGCCGACAAGTTAGCCTGCGGAACACTGGTCTGTGCCGCACTCAAGACGGCTCCAAGCAGCAATAAAACCGGGACGGTGTAGTTCTTGTGATGGATGGTGGGCCTCGATCAGGATACCTTTTGCATCGGATTCTAGCACGGGGCGACAGCGGAATGACTTACTCGCTGCTGCGGCCAAATTTCCCAAGGTGTTAACCTGAGCCAGGGATTAGTTACGCATGGGGTTCTTGAGTCATCTTTTGTTTCCCTGGGGATTGTTGCTCCAGGTATTCTCCATCATCCACTTCATCCGGCGACGACCGGACATGTTTTGGATTTACATCATCCTCTTCCTCGGCCCGTTGGGCGCGCTGGTTTACATCGTTATCGAGGTGCTTCCCGACATGGGTCTGCTCCGGCAGTCCTTCAAGGTTTTTCCGCGCCGCAAGCGCATCAGCGAACTTGAGACCACGGTTCGCGACAATCCGTCGACGGGGAATTACGAGGAACTCGGCGATCTTTACATGGAGGACGGCAGGCTCGTGTTAGCGCGAGCGGCATTTGACAAAGCCATAGCCGCCCGTGCGGACACGCTCGATCCCTTTTACCGGCGTGGCGTTTGCGCCATCCTGCTGGGCGATGCCGCCGCCGCGATCCCTGACCTGGAGCGAGCCGTCAGCGAAGACCCCGACTACGATTTCTACCGCGCGGCCGGATTGCTCGCACACGCCTACGCGCAGACGGGACAAAAAGAGAAAGCCGAGGCGCTATTCCGGCGCACAACCGTCACCTCGACCTCGTCGGAGACCTATCTGAACTTCGCCAGTCTTCTGGCGTCCGAAGGACGCAACGCCGAAGCCCGGGAGTGGGCACAGAAGGTGCTGGACAAGAAGCCGACGATGCCCGACTACCTGCGCCGTAGAGAGCGCCCCTGGTTCCGGACTGCGAGCGGGATGCTAAGGCGCCTGCCTGGGTGAACCAGCAACGAAGCCATCTCTCGGAAGCGATAGGCCCTCAAGTACAAACAGACCCCACCTTCCTGGACCCGTCCAAAACCGCTGAGAGTGGTAAGGGATGAAAGACGGCAATTCCGTGGTGCATGAACCTTATCGAGCTGCCGAAGTATCACTGAAGATTTGAAATTCTCTAATATGGGCCTCTTGCGAACTGGAGAGAATGTTGAGGCGCATCCGGCTCGCGGTAGGGCGTTCCGTGATCTTGAAGAACGGGCGCACATGCTATCCTTGCGCCCATGCGTTTGCGGTCTTGTGCAAGCTTCCTTGTCCTTGCTCTGCTCCTCACCGTGGTCCCTCTATGCGCGAAGGTTCTCCGGGTCGAGGTGGCTTCCCGCACCACCGTCCTCGACGGCAAGCAGTTCGGAAATGCGGGGGCCTACGAGCGCATCACCGGCCGTGTTTACTTCTCAGTCCCTGTGGATAATGCGCGTAACCAGCGCATCGTCGATCTCCGCAACGCGGTGAACCTAAAGAATGGCGAGGTCGAATTCTCTTCGGACTTTGTTGCTGTCCGTCCGACAGATGTTCATCTGGGCAATGGCTCCATGCTGCTGGAGGTCCCCAACCGCGGCAATGCACGGATTCTCGCCCTCGTCGATGGCGGAGATGAGGACCTGGCCCACGACGCAGGGGACGCGTGGCTCCTGCGCAACGGCTACACCATCGTGAGCCTCGGGTGGCAATGGGATGCGCAGGCTCCCGGGCAGCTCCGATTCTTTGCCCCAATCGCGAAGGAAAATGGAAAGACCATCACTGGCCTGCTGCGGGGCGACCTGATGCTGTCCACCTCGACCCCGGAGATCCCCCTCGGACATCTGATCGAGGGCCACCTTGGCGGTGTGGAGTACCCGGTTGCCGCTCTCAATGACCCGCGCAATGTGCTCACCGTCAGAAACTCGCGCGAGGAGCAGCGTACCGTGATCCCGCGCACTGAATGGCAGTTTGCGCATACGGTCGGTGGCAAGCTCGCCCCTTCAGACCGGTTTATTCATTTGCACGGCGGCTTCCAGCCAGGAAAGATCTACGAGTACGTCTATGTTGTCGCCGACCCGGTCGTGGCTGGCGGTGGCTTCGCCGCTATTCGTGACTTTGCTTCCTACTCCAAGCATGATCCCACCGCCATAACGCCGGCGGAGCGAGTCTACGGCGAGGGCATTTCGCAGAATGGGCGCTTTCTGCGTGACTTTGTTTACCAGGGCTTTAATGCGGATGAAGAAGGCAGGATCGCACTCGACGGTGTTCTTGCCCACGTAGCGGGAGCAGGCCGCGGCAGCTTCAACTACCGTTTCGCCCAACCGTCACGCGATGCGCAACCCACCTCGTCGGTCTTTTTCCCTACCGACATTTTTCCCTTTACCGATCAACCGGAGGAAGACTCCATGACCGGGGAGTCTGCAGGGCTGCTCGACCACTCTGCCGCGGACAAGGTTGTACCCAGAATCTTCTTCTCCAACACGGCTTATGAGTATTGGGGCCGTGCGGCGGCGCTCATCCATGTGAGTGCCGATGGAAAGCAGGATGCGCAGATCTCCGATCAAGTGCGCATCTACCATTTTGCCGGGCTGCAGCATTTTTCCGTTCCGTTCCCGCCGGAGAAGGGAACGGGGGATCTCCTGGGACAGCACCCACAATCGCCGCTGCCGGTCAGGTACTTCTGGCGCGCCATGATCGCTAACATGGATGCGTGGGTACGCACTGATACTCCTCCGCCGCCCAGCAGCTATCCGAAGATCGCTGATCACAACCTGGTGCCTCTGGGCGAGTACGCATTTCCCCGGATCCCCGGCGTCAATCTGCCGCACGAGGCCAATCAGGCGTACCGCCTGGACTTCGGTCCGAAATGGCAACAGGGAATCCTGAGCATCCAGCCGCCTAAGGCCGGCCCGGCTTTTCCTGTGCTTGTGCCCCAGGTAGACGCCGACGGGAATGAGCGCGATGGTATACACCTGCCCGAGATCACGGTGCCGCTTGCCACCTACGCCGGTTGGAATCTCCGTGATCCATCTATTGGCGCGCCCGATCAAAGAGTCGCCTTTGAGGCCTCTTATTTTCCCTTTCCCAGGACGGTTACAGATCGGCAAAGGACAGGTGACCCCCGCAAGTCGATCGCGGAACGCTACGCGGGAAAAGAAGACTATCTCGCCCGCTATGAGGCCGCCGTCGATAGCCTGGTGCAGCAACGATGGATTCTGCCCGAAGACCGCGCAGCGCTGTTGCATCGCGGCGAGCAGGAGTGGATCGAGAGTGCGCAGTGAATTACAACCGAAAAGGATACAAATGACTTCGAGCAATATTTCTCGCCGTGAACTGCTGCGCGGGTCGATGGCTACTGCCGCGCTTGCTTCGGCGCCGAGGCTGATACACGCTGCCAGCGTACAAAGAACACTGGCTTACGTGGGAACTTACAGTACTCCGGGCGATGGGGGCGGCAATGGAAAAGGGATCTACCTGTTCGAGATGAACCCCGCGACCGGAGAGCTGAACCTGATCGAGTTGGCCGCGGAGGCCCGCAATGCCGCGTGGCTTTCGTTCGACCCCTCCGGGCGATTCTTATATGCCGCCAACGAAGTTACAGACTATGAGGGTAAGAGTGGCGCGGTCAGCGCCTATGCGGTGGATCGGACGACGGGGAAGCTTCATGTGTTGAACATGGTGAGCTCCCAGGGGGCGGGCCCGGCGCACTTGAGCGTGGATGCCGCGGGCAAATATGTGTTTGTCGCGAACTATGCCGGCGGTACGGTAGCGGTGCTGCCGATACAGCCGACAGGCGCACTGGGCGCAGCCACCTACGTTCACCAGGACACTGGCTCTGTTGGTCCTAAGGTCCCCACGAGCGCTCCCCCGGGAAGTTTCGCATTCAGCGGGCACGACAAGCCGCACGCGCACATGATCCACGCTGACCCGAGCAATCGCTTCGTCCTGCAAACAGACCTGGGGCAGGACCGGATCTATGTTTCCGCACTTGACGCCGGCTCGGGAAAGTTAGCGCCCGTGCCCGGCTCTCCCTTTTCCGTGCCTCCGGGAGACGGGCCGCGCCACTTTACCTTTCATCACAATGGGCGTTGGCTGTACTCGCTTCAGGAGGAAGCATCCACAGTGATGTTCTTCCATTTCGACCCGGCGACGGGATCGCTTAGTCCCCAGCAGACCATTTCCGCACTACCTCGGGGATTCAAGGGAACCAACTTCGCGGCGGAGATTCTGCTCTCGCCGGATGGGCGATTTCTCTATGTGTCGAATCGGCTCCACGACACAGTCGGCGTCTTCTCGCTCAACCACGACGGACGGCTGACCTATGTGGCGGAAGCGTCCACCATGGGCGACTTCCCAAGGCACATACAAATCGCTCCTGGGGGAGCATTCCTGTATGCGTGCAACCAACGCAGCGACGCCATTACGGCGTTTCGTGTTGATCGCAATACAGGGCAGTTGCGTTTCTCGGGGCAATACACGGGGGTGGGTAGCCCGGCGTGCATGATCTTCATGGCGTAAAGCCGCTTCGAGACAAAGCGGCCTGCGTAGATGAGGACCCCTCTAAGCTTGGCGCGAATCAGTTTTTGGCCGCCACGTGCCGGATGGTGGATCAGGGTGTCGTTGACAACCCTGTGCCCGTCCAGCCACAAAGAGCTGCAGCGGATTCGGGAGGTAGCGCTTGGCCGCTTCTTCGAACCGCTTCAACCCGCCGCCAGATCGCATCCCGCTGTGCCCGCTGGTTACCATGGTGTATTAAACCTTAAACCTTCGCATGAGCTATCCATGCCTGGGCGTGATCGCAACTGAATCAATGAGTTGGATTGGAAACTGGAACAAGTACTTTAATCGGAACGACCCTTAGAACCAAGACAGTAACGAAATCGGACAGAAATTTGCCCCAATCCGCACTCCGGAATCGTGTATAAGACGAGAGCTCCCTGGCTCGGACCAGGAGAATTTAGTCGACCGTTTCCCATGGACGGAACGTGTGTTCGTGGAGTTCCATGTTCACGCGCCGGCCGCGAAACTTGACGCCCTCCATGGTGAGGCGAAGGCGTTGCTCGGCCGCGGCTTCTCCTCGTAGTTTGATTTCGCCACCAGCGCCGACGATGCGCTGCCACGGTACCGCGTGCAGCGCGTCCTTTCGCAGGAATTTCGCAACCGCCCGGTGATAGAGAGGATAGCCTGCAGCCGCAGCCACCTTGCCATAGGTGGATACCTTGCCCCTGGGAACCGAACGAATGATGCGGCGAAAGGCCGCATCCCGTTGCTCGTTGTTGCGCAGCGCATCCTTCAGAATTCGCCGCTTGAGATTCTGAGGAACAGCAGGTCCACACATGCGCAAAACCATAACAAAGTCTATTGCGAGGCGGCAGCGCGGGACAATATGTAGGCTTCGATCGCCCGCACTCGATCGGGCTTGAGCGCGTCTTTGAACCAGGGCACCCCATTTGTTGGTATGCGCCTCCCAACACGATCGACTCGAACGGATGGTGAGTCGCGGCGCTGGCGTAGCGCAGGTCAGGCACGCCGGAGGATGCCCATAGAAACCGGGTGGGAACGTCATAAGGATCAATTGAGATGTTGCGCCTTCAGAGATCTTACCTTCCGATCTTCTCACCAGGGAGTCTTTGTCACGCCGGGCACTCATCGTATGCTGATAGCGGGGTACTCCCCCGGGGTTCACGGTGACCACTGAACAAGAACTTCGCGAGAAGTTGCGCAAGATAGAGGCTCTCTTTGAGGGAGCCACGACGGTGGGAGAGCGGGACGCCGCTGCGGCGGCAAGCAGTCGTATTCTCGCCGCACTCAAGAGCGCCGAGCGAACGGAATCTGCGATCGAAACACGGTTCACGCTGCCTGATCGCTGGAGCCGGTTACTCTTTACCGCTTTGTGCCGCCGGTACAGGCTCAAACCCTACCGTTACCCACGACAACGCTACTCCACTGTGACCGTGCGGGCGCCAGACTCGTTCATTAAGAATACGCTGTGGCCGGAGTTTCTCGAGATCAAGGCCGCCCTCGATGGGTACCTGAATGAAGCCACGGAGCGGATCATTCGCGAAGAAGTGTTTGGCGATGCCGAGGAGGCAGAAGAGCAAGCGGGATAAGCAGGTGGCGTATTAGCGCACCAGCTCTGAAAGTACTTCTACTTCCTGATGGCGAGTGCTGCCTGGAATGTCGAGCGACCCTAGCACCAGGGGCTTGCCCTGAACCAGGGTTGAGGTTCCTTCCAGCGTGGTCTGGCGGATTACGGGATCTTGTGTGCCTACACCGGATTTATCTTCCGCTATGCTGGATTGCACGACTTTGGTGCGCAGGCGCACTCCATCGAGGTAGCCGTCCAGAGAGGCTTCTATCTCCTGACCCACGTCGAGATACTGCACCTCGGGGTTCGAGGTTGATGAACCGGAAATCGCGCCGCCTACAGTGATCGGTACCCTGCTGCCTTGCTTGAAGTCGGTTCTGCTGCCCGAGGCTACGATGATGGAAAAATGCTGCACCCCGATGATCTTGCCTCCGTCCCTCTCGGTCATGGTGTAGGTAAGCCGGTAGATCTTCTTGGTCTTATCCAGGTCGGCGAGGATCTTCTGCGCGAGAGCCATATCCTCGGCGGACGCTCGGATAGAGAAAGCACTCTGCGACGGCACATAATATAACTTTGCGTTCGGCAGCATGTTGCGCAGGTCGTTCACAAGTTCAATGGCATCGTTTTGCTGGGTCAAGTTGGTGAGATACAGAGTCTGATAAATGATCGGGGTGGACTTTGTGTCGGCAGGCTGGGGCTGCGCAGCCGCGCTCATAGTGGCGCAGGCCATCGCGATGCCTGCGATCAGTCTGATCCCGGTGGAATGTAGTGTGTTTTGCTTATTCACTTTCGCTCCTCATCTGCTCGGTGTCGATTCCGAAGAATTGCTGAAACTGTTGCGTGGCCTTGGCTGATTGTTGCGCCTGCACATCCGGATTGAGCAGCTTCATATCCTGGGCGTCGTTGCGATTGGCGAGACGTAGCAGCAGCTTCTCCTGCGCGGTCAAGGGCAAGGGTGGAGCAGGGAAGCCGGGGGTCTGGGTTGGCCTCACCAAGACTCTTGCTGTGGACCTCTTGGGCTCAGGGGGCGTCATGTTTGTGACCGTCAGCGGTGGTTTCGTTCGCGGCCCATCCACATTCGTCGTATAACTTCTCAGATTTGTTGGTACGCGCCGGTGATGGGTAACCCGGATCGTGATGGGCAGGGCACAGGCCAACAAAATGGCGGCGGCCAAAGGCAATAGCCGGTGTGAACCATAGGTTGTCGCCCGGCGTGCGGCCATGGCGTCAAGGATCCGATGATTCATGTCCGGTGGTGGCTCGGCGTCGCGGAGACCCGCCAGCAGGTTTGCGATCGTCCGGTCAGCGTCTTTCATCGCGCTTTTCCTCCTTCTCTAGGCTGCGGCCGGTCTTTGAGGCGTTCCCGCAACCTCGCTCTTGCTCTCGATAGCAGAGCCCGCACTGCCGACTCGCTTCGGCGGAGTACGACTGCGATCTCTGGTGTGCCCAGTTCCTCAATGGCGGAGAGCAGTAACACGTGGCGCTCCGCCTTGGGCAATCGCTCTATTTCACGCAGGACTGAGCGAAAGCGCTGCGCCTCCTCCATCGCTGTGTCCGCCGGCATGGTGGCGCTGGCCAGGGAATCTGCGAACGTCTCGTCCAGTTGGGCGGGCCGCTTGCGCCTCTTTCGATCCAGGGCAAGGTTCCAGGCGATACGAATCAGCCAGACGCGCATATCGCGCACCGTCGGAAGCGAAAGACGATGCTCCAGGACGCGGATGAAGACGTCCTGCACTACGTCTTCGGCTTCCGTCCTGCTCCTCAGCACTGAGTTGGCTATGCGGAAGAGGAGCGTCGAATAGGTATCGACGAGGGCGGGTAAATCGACCGCGGAAGGAGCATCCTCGATGAACGACAATGCCAAGCTGCAGCCCTCGGTCGACGCCATGTTTGCCTTCTATGAAGACAGACGGACGTCCCTGAGTGTCGCTCGACAAAATTGGTGATCGAACGCGAGGTCCGAAAACGAGACCCTGGGGGCTCCCGTCGTATGCTTGCAGTCCGCATCACTCCTGACCTACCCTGCTTGAGCTCCTGATTGTCCCATCCATCGCACTCATCGATGTAACCGAGTTGCTCGTCCGTACGTCTCACACAGATGAGGCTTCCACTTTTCGTCGTCGTACTGGCACTGCTTTCAACAGGTTCATCTACCGCCACCCTTGCTCCATTCCCCCCTCCGATCGCAAACAGGATACATGTGGTGAAAGAGGTTAACGGGGTCTCGCTGGTCGACGACTATGGCTGGCTGCGAAATAAAAACAGTCCGGAAGTTCTGTCCTATCTGGAGGCTGAGAACACATACGCAGAGCAACTGACAGCCGGCCAGAGGCCGTTGGCAGAGCGGCTCTACCAGGAAACGGTGCGTCATATTAAGCAGGACGATACGTCAGTGCCGTATCGCAAACACGGCTACTGGTACTACAACAGGACTGAAAACGGAAAACAGTACACAATTTTATGCCGCAAGAAGGGGAACCTTGACGCGCCGGAAGAAGTGCTGCTCGATGTGAACGAGCTGGCGAAGGGTGAGAAATTTATCTCACTCGGTTCGTTCGAAGTAAGTGATGATTCAAATTTATTAGCCTATACGACAGACAATGTCGGCTTCCGTCAATACACGCTCCATATCAAAGATCTGCGTACGGGGCGCCTGAGAAGCGATACCGCCTTGCGTGTCGATGACCTGACGTGGGCAGCGGACAACAAGACTCTCTTCTACACCACCGAAGATGCCATCACGAAGCGAGCTGACAAGGTCTATCGGCACATGATCGGTGCTGATTCCAAGACTGATCCGGTTGTCTTTCATGAAAAGGATGAGCGATATGGCGTGGGGTTGGACCGTACACGGGATGGCAAGTATATCGAGCAAATCTCAGAGAGCCACCTTACCTCCGAGGTGCGATTCCTCCCCGCAAATCTTCCCAGCTCCGACTGGAAAGTAATCCAGCCAAGGGCGGAAGGGGTTCAATACTACGTAGACGAGGGCAACGACCTTTTCTACATACGCGTAAATGATAAGAGCCGGAGTTTCCGCGTGGTGACGGCGCCCGTCGCGACCCCCGATAAGCAACATTGGCAGGAGCTCATTGCCGCACGCGAGCATATCCCGATCGAGGATGTCGTGGTTTTCAAGGATTTTTATGTGATAGCGGAAAGGGTGAACGGGCTCGAAGCCCTGCGGATCATCGGTCTGAAGAATCCCACCTCCCAATCCATTCAATTTCCAGAGCCCGCCTATAGCGCTTCCGCCGCTGCCAACAAAGAATTCGATACCCGCAGCTTTCGCTACTCCTATTCATCGCCGCTTACGCCATATTCGATTTTCGAGTACGACACCTCGACCGGAGCCTCACGTTTGTTGAAGCAGGAAGACGTGCCCGGATACGACAAGTCTCAATACGCGGTGGAGCGGCTACTGGTGCCGGCAAAAGACCGTACACCGATACCGGTTACCGTGGTGTATCGCAAGGACAAATTCAAACGCGGCGAGAATCCGCTATTCGTTTACGGTTACGGATCGTACGGCGTGAACGTGGACGACGATTTCTCAGTGAATGACCTTCCCCTCCTGGACCGGGGTGTGATCACCGCTGTTGCGCATGTCCGTGGCGGCGGGGAGCTTGGGGAGCCGTGGCACGATGGCGGAAAATTGATGAACAAGCGTAATACGTTCACCGACTTCATCGCCGCAACGGAAGGCCTTTTGGCGCGGGGCTATGGAAAGCGTGGCGAGGTCGGGATCGAAGGCAGGAGCGCCGGCGGACTCTTGATGGGGGCGGTGACGAACATGCGCCCTGACCTATTCAAGGTTGTGTTGTGCGAGGTGCCGTTTGTGGACGTGATGAATACGATGCTGGACGCAACCATACCGCTGACCGTCGGTGAATATGAGGAGTGGGGCAATCCGAATCAGAAGGCGGCGTTTGACTACATGCTGACGTACTCGCCCTATGACAACGTATCGGCAAAGGATTATCCGGCTATACTCGTCGAAACCTCGCTCGACGATTCCCAGGTAGGCTACTGGGAACCATCGAAATATGTAGCCAAGTTAAGAGCATTGAAGACTGACAAGAACCCGCTCGTACTCTTCGTCAACCTTCATGGAGGCCATGGCGGGTCGAGCGGACGCTACGACCGGATACGAGAACGGGATCGCAACTACGCTTTTATGCTGACGGAGCTCGGCATCATAAAGTGATGTTGTTGACCGCGCGAGGAAATTTATGAAACCTGGCCGGACCTTACGAATGCTCTGTGTTCAAGGGCCGCTTCCGATTCCCTCCTGACGAGATCAGTGTTGCCCTCCCCCTTGTCATCCCGACCGGAGCGAACCCGGATTTCCTGCCACGCTGACCTGGAGACAACTGCGTGTGCGGCTTTCAGTAAGGAAAGCCGCATGAAGTTCGCCAGCGCCACTAACATCAACAGGAAATCC
>JBAVQC010000224.1:0-28984 GCA_049693715.1 Acidobacteriaceae bacterium
GGCGCCGGGCGCAGCCCCTGCGGGCGCAAGTGGAGTAGTCGCGGGTGGAGCCGACGGAACCTCGGGGCCCTCCGATGTCGCTGCAGCCGCCGGAACAGATGATTCATTCCCAGTAGGAGCCCCCTCGGCCCTTGCGGCGGTCACTGGCTCCGCTTCCCGTGTGGCGGCAAGGGGTGCCGGCACTGACGCGGAAACGGCAGCCTGGATAGCAGAAGCCGGCGCCTGGGGACTGACCGTCACGGTCCAGTACGACGCCTTGACGGTACCGATGGTCGCCTGGATGTTGACCACTCCCGGGGCCAGCGCCGTAACGTGTCCGCCCATGCTGATGACAGCTACTTTGTGGTTACTGGTACCCCAGGCGATCGCTGTGTTGGGCAGCAGGCTCACGGAGCCATCCGAAGAAACTCCGTAGGCGGTGAATTGCAGTGTCCTCCCCGCTTCCAACGTATTCGCCACGGCATGAAGATACGCACTCGTTATCGTCTTTGCTGCGACCGCTGCGGGGCTAACACCAAGGGCGGTGACGCTGCTGGGAACGTAACCGAACGAAGGAAACACGATGCCCTGGTTGGCTCCCTGCCCCCAGGATGCAATTGCCTTGACCGTCGCGCCCGCCGGTACCGTGAACGGGGCGGTATAAACCTTTGAAGTCCCTGCCGTGCTTCCGGGACGAAAGATCGCGGGTGTGCTCCCGTCGGTCGTGTAGAAAATCGTGAGCCGGTGGTTCGTATCACTGTCACTGAGCGTGATGGTAGATCCGCCGGATCCGGCCGTTGCCGAGATGGCCGGGGCCGTCACCGGGATGGTTGTGCTGGTCTGAACCACGGTGTTCGGAGTCTGAATCAATCCGGCATTCGACGCTGAGGCACCATCCTCGTAAGTCACCGCATTCCCTATCGCGTTCGCCGTACCGGTCCAAACGTCGTTCCCGGAGAAATAGTTGTTGATGACGGTTCCGTTGGTGAAGGCACCTCCCAGGGTTAGCTGCCAGCCCGAGCACCAGCCTCCGGCAGGGCAAGTGGGTGACCCATTTCCTCCCTGAAAAAGATTGTAGGTCGCGATGCTCCCCGCGCCCCACAACTCAAGTCCTATGCCGTAATGCCCCCCGGCGCCGGATAATGTTACGGGCACATTGCCGATAAACACATTGTCACTGATGACGTGGGTCGGCGAGATAGATGGCGTGTACTCCGGTACCGACAATTCAAAAGTGTTGTAGCTGGGATTAAACGGCTGATAAAACGCGTTATGGCTATAGATACCGGCGCCGTTCGTGTCCATTTGTGACTCGATCAAGATGCGGGAGTTACCTTGCATGTTGTTGTTTTCGACATCGGCATTGAGACTGGAGATACCCAACGCGGATTGCTCGGAAAGCTTTAGACCCTCCTCGATCAGGTTGACCGTGTTATTCGACCACGTCAGGTAGTTATTGTAGCCGTTCACCCAGGTAGCGGCGCAGCGCCCGCCTGAGTCCGGGTAAGCGCTGGCTCGAATTGCGGCACAGTTATTGAAAAACGTATTCCACACCACGGTGATGTGTTGCACACCGGTCGCTGCGGAAAAGCCTGCGTTCCTGCCGTCGATCCATATATTCGGTTCGGAGCTTGCTCCTCCCGCGGGAGGATTGTTATTATCGAAGGCGTTATCCTGAATCACGATTCCGGAGGCAGGATCGTACACCAGAATGCCGCCCTGTGTGCCGCTGAAGCGCAGGTACTGTATGGTGCATCCTTCATTTCCGGTGAAGCTGGTACCGTTGCTGTCTGTGGACAGGGCATAGCTGGTCGGATTTGTGTTAGTCAGTACTACGGTCGGCAGATTGGTCTGGGTAACGGTCCCGACACTTGGCCCGGTGTAGATGGTGCCGTAAAAGCAAGGCAGGGCCACGGTGGCCGAGAGCGTATAGGCGCCTGCTGAGAACACGACCG
The DNA here is from genome assembly GCA_049693715.1 of Acidobacteriaceae bacterium. GTDB lineage: Bacteria > Acidobacteriota > Terriglobia > Terriglobales > Acidobacteriaceae > PALSA-350. Next base: position 1,935 of record JBAVQC010000224.1, read on the forward strand.
TATTGCCGGCGGCATTTCCAGCAGTATTCACGATGGTCTGTATGGCGGCCGCGCTCGAACCAGCAGGCACAACGTAGGTAGTAGCCCACGCCGGTGCGCCCACACTTAAGACTATAAGTGCCAATAGTACCTTATTCATCCCATAGCCCCTGCTATCGATTTTGTACTAAGTTGACGGATGTACCTGATCTCACTATCCTTCTGGCCCTTATCACCAACAATTACCTAGGCTGTGTATTACTGCCGTAATGACATAGGCAAACTACTTACTAAGTATCGATATTCATCCTCGGGCAGCAACCCGGAGGGAATCGGACGGGGGAAGCCCAACCATCGTTTTGGTCATCGACGGAAGGCATTGCCTTCTCCAATCCACCACCCTCCCCTTTTTGTCATCCCGCCTGCCCCGGCCCACCGTGAAGCGAAGCCGACCTGTCCCGGCGCGCCGTGGACGGATCTGCATTTCTCTGCCCCCGCAACAAACATGCTATGTTTGCCTCCCGGGGGCAAAGTGATGCGATCGATCACAGAGGTAATCAAGGGGTGGCTCTACCTGCTGGCCTTAGTCACAGGCGGCAACTACCTGCGTAAAGCCAAGCTCCAGCGCCTGGGAAAGGGAGCGAAAATTCTCCCCACGGTCTTCTTTAAATACCCCGAAATGATCCAGATCGGCGACCACTCCTTCATCAACCATCTTTGTTCCGTGTGGGCCTCTCCGGGCGGCCCGATCACCATCGGAAACAACGTGCTCCTCGGCCCATGCGCCTCGATCATCTCCTCCAATCATGGAATAGCCCGCGGCGAGCTGATTCGCAATCAGCCCGGGCGGGATGCGCCCATCCGCATCGGCGATGACGTATGGCTCGGCGCCAACGTAGTGGTAACCGCAGGAGTATCCATTGGAGAAGGGGCGGTCGTAGGAGCAGGCGCCGTGGTCACCAGCGATCTGCCGCCTATGTCCATCTGCGCCGGAGTGCCTGCCAGGGTCATCGGCTACCGGCCGTAGTCACTTATCCACATGCCCTGCCAAGGGCGGCACGGATTCACAACCATGCACAGGGCCTGAGAAAAAATTAATCATCACATGCCCTTTCGTTTAATCACCCGACTCTACTCTGACCCAATACGAGCGGGCGCCATGACGAAACTTGGTTTGGCAATAGTGATTGTTTCGGGTTTGATCTCTGTCGCCGCCATGGCGCAGCGTTTGTTGTCGTCCCCCCAACCTGGGCCAGCTTTCCCTGCAACGCCTGTCGCCATCGGAGGCGCCAATCTGCCCTTTCAGCCCATTGGCGTCTCCGACCTTGTTCACCTCACGGTCGATGATTCACCGGAACTCTCGCAATCCTTCCGCGTCGACAGGCAGGGAAACCTGAACCTGCCCTTGCTGCGGACGCCCATCCACGCAGAAGGAATGATGCCGGACGCCCTGCGCAATGAAATCGCAGCCACCCTGCGCGCGCAACATCTGCTGGTAAATCCCGTGGTCGATGTCTCTGTCGTCGAGTACCGCAGCCGTGACGTCACCATCGCGGGCGCGGTCAAAACGCCCATAACAATTCAGGAAATAGGTAACCTGCGCCTGCTGGACGCGTTAAGCCAGGCTGGTGGCCTGCTGCCCGAGGCCGGCCCTGAAGTCATCGTGGAGCAGGCAAACGGAAATATGCGGCGGCTTTCTGTCCGCCAGCTCTTCGACGGATATCACCCCGAGCTGAATATCCTGATACGCGCCGGCGCCCAGATCCGGGTACCGCAATGCGAGCGCGTCTATGTGGTCGGCAACGTGAAGCGGCCGGGAGCCTTTCCTTTCGAGAATCTGCAGGACACTACCGTGCTCCAACTGCTGGCGCTCAGCGGCGGCCTCGACTCCTTCAGCCTCCACAAAGCTTATATCTATCGCGGGGAGGAAGGCAGCCCGCAGAAGACGGAAATAGAAATCCCGCTGCGCCGAATTCTGGATCGAAAGGCACAGGATGTAAAGCTTGCGGCCAACGACATTCTCTACGTTCCGACCAATGGGAAACTGAAGGCCAGCGCGAGCGTGTTGAACCACGTTACGGGCATAGGCAACAGCGCCGTGTCAGCTGCTATCTGGGCTCACTAAACTCCAAGCCTGACACCCTGCCTGCGGCGGCCGCACGCGCGCCGCCTGGTGTAGATAACCCGCACAACCACTGCAAACGGAGCCAATCACGTGGCCGGTTCGATCGCTATTCCCAAGCCGCACCTCAGGTTGAGCGATCCCGCTGAAGCCCAACGCCCACTTACCTTTTACGTGCGAGCGGTCCGCCGCCGGTGGGTGATGATCGCGCTGCTCAGTGTCTTGCTCACCGCCCTGGTCGTGCTCGTGTGCGCCCTGTTGCCCACCGTCAGCGTAGGCTCCGCCACCATCGCCATCGACCGGCAGGCGGCGCCCGAGACCATCGGCGACAATCACCTCCTGTCGACTGGCGACGATCAGTTCATGGCAACCCAGCAGAACCTGCTGTTGGCCGACACCATTCTGCGCCCGGTCACCGAGCGCTACAATCTGCTCGAGCGTGAGCACCAGCTGCGACGCTACTGGTTCTGGCGCTACTCCCCACAAAGGGAAAAAAACATCAGGAATGCGCCCATCATCCTCAAGCACCTCACGATCGAACGCAAACCGAACACTTACCTCTTAACCATCACCTATCGCGATCAGGATCCTCAGCTGGCGGCCAACGCGGCCAACGCCATTGCCGATTCCTACCTGCGCAACATTTTCGAGACCCGTATCAAGGAAGCCGGGCGTCTTACTTCCTCCATGGAGCGGCAGCTGATCGACCTGAAAGAAAAAATGGAGTCGACCCACCACACGCTCATGCTCTACCAGCGAGAACTCGGAACCGCTGACCCGGAGCAGAAAACCAGTGTATTGGTTGCCAGGCTCCAGGCACTCAATACCGAGAACAGCGTTGCTCAGGCAGATCGCATCTCCAAAGAAGCAGTCTTTCGCGAAGCAAAAGATGGGTCCCTGCCCGAGGTGGAAGTCTCCGCTCAGTCCAGCGACCTCACCCGGGATGTAGAAAAGCTCAAGGTCGCCAAGGCAAACCTCGCCCTGGTGGGTGCGACGTATGGAGACCAGCATCCCGAATACCGCAAAGCAGCCGCACAAGTCGATGAGGCGCGCGCTGCCCTTGACGAAAGCCGTCAGAACGTTTCTACCCGCATCGGCGTGGATTACCGCCAGGCGCTGGTCCGCGAGCGAATGCTCTCCGCTGCGGTTACCGAAACCAAGCAGCAAGTCGACACCCTCACAGCGCAGTCCTTTGATTACCTGCAGCTAAGGCATGAGGCCGATGCAGCGGAACGGGTCTACGAAGATCTCTTTGCCAAGATCAAGCAGTCGGGCATCAACTCCGAGTTGCAAAACAACCTCATCCGGCTGGCCGATTCCGCCCGCCCCGCCTCCCGGCCGGTGTTTCCCAATTGGCCCTTCATCGTTGTACTTTCCCTCGCATTCTTTATGTTGTCGTGTGCCGCTTATGTGATCTCGGCCGAACTCACAGATGTGACCGCCCGGGAGGCCGAGGCGGTGGAGGAGGCACTCGATGTACCCGTCGTCTGCTCTCTACCCGAGGTGACAGATATGCAACTGCGACTGGCACTTGGGCCGGACGGCCTGCGCATTGCAGGTAGCCGCTGGCGCGGCTTGCAGGGTGGCTTTTTCGATGAAGGGGTGCGCCACCTGCGAAGCTATCTCATGCTCTCTCTCCAGCCCAACGAGCCCAGAAGCGTGCTCTTTACCAGCGCTTTGCCCGGCGAAGGGAAATCGACACTCGCGCTCTCGCTCGCGATGGTGAACGCGGAGCAAGGCAAACGCACGCTGTTGATCGACGCCGACCTGCGCCAACCGACGATTGAAAAACTGGTGCGCATGGAACCCGATGCCGGCCTGGCCGAGGTGCTCGCACACAGGAGTCATTGGAGCACGGCGACCCGCCAGGTTCCCGGCCGGCCCAATCTTTCCATTCTCGGCACCGGGTTGCCCCTGCCTCTTGCCTTGGCGCTGATCGGGCCGCAAATGCGTGGCATCCTCACCCAGGCCGCCAAGGAATTCGACCTGGTCGTTCTCGATTCACCCCCGCTGCTGGGTTGTGCCGAGACGCTCGAACTAGCTGCCGCCGCGGAGGTAACTGTGCTGGCTGTGCGCAGCGGGCAGACTCCGATGAAAGCCCTGCGCGGAGCCGTAGAGATCCTCCGCCGGGTCAATGCACCCATCGCCGGCATCGTGTTGAACGCGTCGGCTATTGCCACTGACGTCACTTACAAGGCCTTCGCTCGTTACTACAGCGCCTAGTGCTCGTGTGCTTTCACCCGTTGACCAATGCCGCCTGAAACGAATACGCCAGGGAGTACCAGATGACACTGCCGCTTACAATTGTGCTGCTTGCCTTATGGAGTGTGGCGATGGTTCGCTACGGGCGCTCCGTCCTCTTTCCGCCCGCCTCCTTGGCGATCGTCTGGGCCATTACGCTCCTCGGTATATGGGCGTGCGGAGATATCTACTACCCTCTTACCGATACCGCCCATCAGATTGTGCTGACTGGTGTGCTCGCTTTTTCTATCGGGGGCATCTGCGCGCTGGCGGCGCCTTTTCGCGTTAGGGGAACACTGGGCGCCGTCTCGCACCGACGGCGTATGCAGGTCGACCGCTGGCTGACCGCGGCAGGATTCTTTTTGACGCTGAATATACCCTTCTCTTATTTCTATTACGTGCAACTCAGCACCACCATCGCGCCCCGCGAAAGCCGGTGGAAGCAAATCCGCATCGCGACCAATAAAGCCAACCTATCCGGTCAGGGAGCCCTTCCCATTGAGTCCTTCATCCTCCCCTTCCTCACCATCATTGCTCTGATCGGAGTCTATGAATATGCCGATACCGGCAGGCGGAAGGTCCGCACCGTCTTCCTCGTCCTGCTGGCCGGGGGATATCAACTACTCAACGGCGCCCGCTCCGAGGTGCTCCTCCTGCTGATCAGTTCGATCGTCATTCTCTGGCTCACCCGCGGCGCCCCGCCTCTGCGTCTACTGGGCATCATGGGCCTGTTGTTTGCGCTGGTCTTCGCTGTAGGGCAGATTTCCATGAGCAAATATGGCGCCGATCCAAAGGCATCTCTGGAGGAGAACCTTCCCCGGGTCGCGGAAGGCTTCGGCACCTACTGGCTTGGCGGCATCATCGCCTTCGATCAGAACCGGCAAAACCCTGAGCTCAGATACGGTTGGGATCTGGGGAAATTCGCCAAGCGAATCCTCAATCGGTTCGGCGCCACATACTCCGAGCGCGATCGCAATCTTGAATACACCAAGATCTCGCCTACCCAGGCAACCAACGTCTACACCGCATTTCTGCCTTACTACATGGACCATGGCGGTATGCCCGGCGTCATCGGGCTGATGTTCCTCGTAGGTTTTCTCAGCACCTATGTTTACCGCTGCGCCATCCATGGCAATTGCTGGGCGGTGTTCACGCTGGGGGCCTTCGTGTATGCCACGGTCATGACCATTTTCTCTGAAGAGTTCTTTGCCCAAATCATGTTCTGGATCAAAGCGGGTGGGGTCTCGACCCTGGTTTATCTCGCTCCCAGCATCACCCGGCACGCCCGTGCCCGGTGGGCGGACACGGATGCATCGGAGCCCCAACTGTGCGCGTAGCAGCCTACACCGGCGGAGTCATGGTGCCCAGCGCCCGGGCCCGCGTGCGCCAATACATCGGCCCCCTCAACCACCTTGGCATCGAGGTGCACGAGTATCCCCTGCCTTGGGGAAATATATTGCCGCGGCACCTGGCCCTGCGCCCTTTGTGGATAGCAGCCACGGCAGCAGCGCGCACCGCTGCGCTCACCCGCTCCTGGAGGGCCGACGTTACCTGGATATCGCGCCAGTTGCTGCCCGCCTTCACCCCCGTCCAGGCACTGGCGAAGCATCCCATGGTCCTGGATGTGGATGACGCCGTATGGCTCAATACCGGCGGCCACCGCGCCCGCGATCTGGCCATGGCGAGTGATCTCATCGTGTGCGGCAACACATTTCTGGCCCACCATTTCTCGCACTGGAACAGCAACGTCACCGTCATTCCCACGGCGGTAAACACTGCATGGTATCGGCCCCGCCACGCCGGCAGCACAGACACTACGAGCCACACCCTGGTGATGGGATGGACCGGCACCAGCGGCAACTTTCCCTTCCTCTACGCGATCGAGGGGGCACTGATCAGAGTTTTCGAGCACTGCGGCCACGCGAAGCTGCTCGTCGTCGCCGATCGGCCACCGCAATTCAAATTGCTTCCTGCATCTCGCATCGAGTTCGAACACTGGACACCGCGAACGGAACAAGCCGCGTTCGACCGCATGTCCATCGGCCTGATGCCGCTGGCCGACACCGACTGGTGCAACGGCAAATGCAGTTACAAAATGCTGTGCTACATGGCCGCGGGTCTGCCGGTCGTGGTCACCGCTGCGGGCATGAATCGCCAGGTGCTTGCCTTAGGCGAGGTGGGTTTGAGCGCCGCCAGCGAGCGGGAATGGGTCGACGCACTCATCGCCCTCCTCGACAATCCCCGCCTGCGCCGGAACATGGGCGCTGCCGGCCGCACTGTCGTTGAAGAACGCTTTAGCCTCAAGCGGTTGGCCCAACAGTACGCGGCCGCGTTCCAGTCCCTGGGCGGAAAATTGCCTCGAGGTCACTCCCCTCCCAACCCCATTTAGGATCCGATGCCAGACCCCATCATCACCATCGCCATGCCCTTTTACAATAGCGCGGCTACGCTGGAACTCGCCATTCGCTCGCTCCTGAACCAGAGCCACAGCGACTTTGAGCTCTTGCTCTGCGACGACGGTTCCGACGATCAGGGCCTCGCGATTGCGCACAGCTTCGACGACCCGCGCCTGGTCTGTTGGAGTGACGGCCGACGCCTGCGCCTCGCTACGCGCCTGAACGAATGCATCGACAGGGCGCGCGGCCGCTACATGGCCAGAATGGATGCCGATGACATCGCCTATCCCGATCGGCTGGCGCGGCAGTTGGCTTTCCTCAGCACCAACACGGAGGTAGACCTGTGCAGTGCGGGCGCCATGGTCTTCGGCAAACGCGGCCGCCCCTTGTGGCGCTTTAGCCCGGCTCAGGACCACGCCGGCATCACGCGCTCTCCTTTCCGCGGCTTTCCCCTATGGCACCCGCTGTGGATGGGGCACATCGAATGGTTTCGCCGTTGGCGCTACGAGGAGACTGCCTGGCTCGCTCAGGATCAGGAGTTGCTGTTGCGCAGCTACCGCCTCAGCCGCTTTGCCAATCTACCCGAAGTCCTCCTGGGATACCGGCGCGAGCGAGTCACTCTCAGGAAGCTTTTTCGCTACAAGTTGCTGCACATCGAATACGTTTCCAGGCAGCCTGGCATCGCACGCGAACCCTGGCAAAAGGCGCACCTGCTGGCTATCTCCGGTGCGAGGCTTGCAGCCAACTGCGTTGCGCTGCTCGGGGGTTTCGAACGCCGCATCGGTCACCAGGCCGCCGCCACGCCCACCGCAACCGAGTTGGCGGAGTGGCAAAGCGTTTGGCACCTGCTCTCCGCCTGGTATGGGGGGCCGATGGGCGAAACCTTCGTCCCTGCATCGCTGTTGCAAGGCGCAAAAGACAGGCGCGGCCGCGCGTGAAAATTGTTCACGTCCTTACCCGGGGCGACGTTCTCGGCGGGGCCCAGAGTCATGTGCGCGAGCTTTCCCTCGAGCTGCGCAAGCTTGGCCATGAGGTTACGGTCATCACCGGAGCACCCGGCGTCTTTACCGACCAGCTCCGGCAAGCGGAGATCCCCTGGTTACCGGTGAGGAGCCTGGTTCGCCCCTTGCGGCCACACCGCGATCTGGCGGCCTTTGTCCAGCTATGGAGCGTCCTGCGCCAGTTGAAGCCGGACCTGGTGTGTGCGCATACTGCCAAGGCCGGTTCGCTGGGACGCGCCGTCGCCCGGCTGCATAACATCCCCAGCGTATTTACCCCTCATGGCTGGTCGATGTTCGATCGCACCTCCCTCCAATGGAATCCGTTCTTTTGCTGGGCCGAATGCCTCGCCGGCCGGCTCGGCACACGCGTCATCAACGTATGTGAGTTTGAGCGCGAGTTCGCACGGCAATGGAGAGTCTGTCCGGCAGACGCGCTCGAGGTAGTCCACAACGGTATCGCGGAGATTCCCATGGCCCGGGTGCGGCCCATCGATACGCAACCGCCGTTGATCGTCATGGTAGCCCGCTTCGCGCCGCAAAAGGATCACGCAACACTACTGCAGGCGCTTTCCGGTTTACTCGCCATGGAGTGGAGTTTACTGCTGGTGGGAGGGGGCGAGTTGGGACCAAAGATCCGCGCGCAGATCCGCGCACTGAGCCTCGGCAATCGTGTGCGCATACTGCCGCCGGAAACCAATGTCAGCCGTATGCTCATGGAAGCTCAGATCTACGTACTATCAACCCACTTCGAGGCTTTTCCCATCAGCATCCTGGAGGCGATGCGTGCAGGCTTGCCCGTGGTCGCCACCGATGTGGGCGGCATCTCTGAATCGGTCCGCGAAGGAGAGACTGGGTTGCTCACCCGCCACGCGGACGTCGACGGTCTAAGGGACGCGCTGGCTCGTCTGATTGCCGATCCTGCATTACGTCTGGCACTGGGCAGCGCGGGCAGGCGTCTCTGGAGCGCACAATTCACCGCGAGCACGATGGCCGCCCGCACCGTAGAAGTCTACAAACGCGCTCTAACCCCCCACCAGAAGTTGGATGGGTAAGTGGGTGGGTGGCCGCACATACAAGCCATGTTCCGCAGCCTGTGAGAACCCCCAGGACCCAAACTAATCTACTTCCTGGACCTTGATAATGAAGTACTGAAACGTGTCTCCCTTAGCCAGCACCAGCTGGTGGGGAATATTAGCAGGGATATGAACAATGTCGCCCTTCTTGAGCTTCATCTCATTACCACCCTCAATGGAATCACCTCTCACCTCACCCGGCGCCGAAGGCGCACCCTTCACCATGGTCCCGCCGGACACCAGCGTCGCATTCCCATCGACCACCACATAAAAGTCAGCAAACTTCTCATGCAGTTCAGCCTTTCCGCTCTGACTGCGGAACGCCAGCATGCTGTAGTCCGTGGAATACTTCTTGAGCGTTTGAGTGGCCAACCCAGCAGCGTCTTTCTTCTGCTCCAGCGTCTTCTCCATAGCCGTCAATTCATCGGGTGAGTACCGGTCCGGAGTCGGCGCAGCGTCCTGCGCCAACGCCCCCAGGCTGGTCATTAAAAATGCGGTCAGCAAAACGACAGAGGTTCGTTTCATCTGCGGTAACCTTTTCTTTCCTTGATGTGAAAAGCAGTTTACGCTTTCAACGCCCGGGTGCGAGCGATGACCTCGATATACCCGCGTGCAGTGTTGGTGATGATTTCAGGCTTCCCGTCCGCGAGCGCCTGCAGGTTCACCAGGTCCGCACCGACGCCCAGGGCCGAGGCTCCCGCTTCCAGAAAGCTGGCCGCCGTCTGCAGCGTGACGCCACCGGTCGGCACCAACCGCAGATAAGGAAACGGAGCCTTCAACGACTTGAGATAGCTGGCTCCTCCCATCGCTGAGCAGGGAAACACCTTGACGAAATCCGCCCCCGCACGCCATGCCGTAATCACCTCGGTGGGCGTGAGCGCCCCTGGTAACGAGACCTTATCCCGCTTCTTGGTTTCTGCGATCACATCCATGTGCAGGCTGGGGCTGACCACAAACTCCGCACCCGCATCGATGGTCGCGGCACATTCCGCGCCATCCGTGACCGTGCCCGACCCTAACAGAAGCCTGCTGCCATAACTGCGCTTCAATTCGCGCAATACATCAATCGCACCCGGCACCGTCATGGTGACTTCAATGACCGTAACCCCACCGGCAACCATCGCCTCGACCACCCCTAAGGCTTCCTTCGCGGAGCGGGCCCTCAAGACAGGAATAATCCCTGCTGCTTCCAGTTGCTCTTGCACTTCTTTTGACATGCCGTCTTCCTTTTGACCTGGTCCTCAATCACGTCTAGCGGGCAATACGCGCCGATCCGCCCAGCATCACACGTTCTACCTCTGCGCGAGACGCCATGCTGGTATCTCCGGGTGTGGTCATGGCCAGCGCTCCGTGAGCCACTCCGCAAGCAACCGCCCAGGCCGCGGGTTTGCCCATGAGCATTCCGTAGACCAGGCCGGAGGCAAAGGAGTCTCCGCCGCCTACCCGGTCCAGAATGTCGATCTCCCGTTGGGGCACATACAAAATCTCATCCTTATAGATAGCCATCGCGCCCCACGCATTGCGGGAAGCCGTTTGTGCGGTGCGCAGCGTAGTCGCCACCAGTTTGAGATTGCCGTAGGAAGCAGCCACCTCGCGCAGCATCTTCTCGTAGCTGGCCACAGGCAGCTCATCGAAGTCTTCCTTCACCCCTTCCAGCTTGATCCCCAGCATGGCGGAGAAGTCCTCCTCATTGCCGAAGAGCACATCCAGCTTCTTCACTAACTCCCGATTCACCTCTTGCGCTTTCGCTTTGCCGCCAATGGACTTCCACAGTGAATCGCGATAGTTGAGGTCGAACGACGTAATCGTCCCATATTTGCGTGCCTTATCCAGCGCCTCGACCGCAACCTCAGGGGTTGAAGGCGACAGCGCGGCAAAGATGCCTCCTGTATGCAGCCAACGAGCTCCATTCTTCGGGCCCAGAATCGCTTCCCAATCGAAGTCGCCCAGCTTGGTCTGCGAGATGGCTGTGTTGCCCCGGTCAGAACACCCGACCGCCGCGCGCACGCCATAACCACGCTCGGTGAAGTTGAGCCCATTGCGCACAGTACGCCCGATACCGTCGTAGGGCACCCAACGAATTAAGGAGGTGTCGACACCGCCCTGCAAAATGAAATCTTCCACCAGCCGGCCGATCGGGTTATCGGCAAATGCGCTCGCGATCGCGGTGCGCATGCCGAAGCAGCGCCGCAATCCGCGCGCTACGTTGTATTCTCCCCCGCCTTCCCAGGCTTGAAATTGCCGCGCGGTATGGATCCGGCCTTCGCCCGGATCGAGACGCAGCATGACCTCCCCTAAGCTGACACAGTCCCAGCGGCTGGTCTCGGCGCCCTTGATCGATAACTCTTCCATGGTCCCTTTCCTTTTAACGTGGCGCGGCCGCCAAGATCGCACAACCGCAGGCCGAGGCGAAATTTCCCTGCGAGGGCTCGTTCCACCATGCGGTGCCGTTCCAGCACCATCAGGAAGCGATGCGCCGTGCTCTTGTGCAGCCCGAGCGCGTCAGCTATTTCCGCAAGGCCCAGAGGTGTGTTGCTGGCGGCGAGCAGATCCAGCACCGCGAAGGCGCGATCCAGAGCCTGCAACTTGTAAACTCCGCCCCTCACCGGTACCGCATTGTGAGATGACATGCCGTTTTCTGAAAAACACAACCGCGGGCATTCTTGCGTTCTGCCATTGATTTGTCAAGCTCAGCTGACTTGAATGAGCCCTTCCTCTGACAATTGGGAAAGTAGTTGGAGCACATCGTGCTCGATGACCCCGGGAGGGGCTTCGTAGCGCATGCTCAGTTCGTTGACCAGGTCTGACACCCGCACTGGGGACATCAGCCGGCTCCATATATCGCTGCCGATCGCGCCGAGTCCGTAACAGCGACTGCGTGCCAGGCTCATGAGGACGGTTTCACCAGCCACATCCGCGGCCACCTGGTTGGGCATATGACGCACGATCGATGTCGAACTTAAACTAGCCATAGCTGATCAAATGTTAGCAGGACGAGAAGTCTCTGAGTCCCCCAGAGCCTGCCCTGTTCGACAAGCTCAGGGCAGGCTCTGCGGGACTCGATTTCGTCATGGTAGTTGGCACACAGACTCTAAGTGCCCATGTTGACAATCTCCACCGCACCCTGCCTCTGCTATCGTTTGAACCATGCCAGTCCCCCGCAGCGAATCCGCTCCCCATGCCGCGGTTTCCCTGGGCCAGCTGGCGTCTTCCAAACGACCCTTCGTGCAGTACGTCTCCAGCCTGATCCAGATTGCCCGATGGCAACTGCTAGCCGCCGTGGTCATCATGACCGTCACCTCGCTGACAGAAGGCTTGGGCGTAGCCTTGCTCTTCCCCATCCTGCAGGTAGCCGGTTTCAACCTGGCCAATCAAGGCTACGTGGGGCACTACACGGGCGAGGTGCGCGACCTGCTGGTGCGCAGCGGACTGCGGCCCTCGCTCTGGCTTGCGTCACTACTGGTGATCTTTATGCTGCTCATGGCGCTGCGTTCGCTCTTCAGCCGCATGCAGTCAGTGTTTACCTTGCGCACCGCGCTTACCTACGAGCTTTCCCTCGGCAGACGCCTTTACCAGGCCATCATCAATGCTGACTGGCTCTTCCTGGTGCGCCGCCGCTCTTCTGACTTTACCCATGCGCTCACCGGCGAGTTGACCCGCGTGTCCACCTGCACCTATCTGCTGATCGGGAGTCTGGCCAGCGCTATCCTCTCCCTGGTGTATATCGCCATCGCCCTGAAGCTTTCCGCAGGAATGGCCTCGCTGGTTCTTGCCACCGGGGCAATCCTGCTGTTGTTGTCCCGCCGGCGGATGCGCGCCGTCCACCAGAGCGGGGCCGCCGTCTCCGAGAGTGTGCGCGAGGTGTACTCAGCAGCCACCGAACACCTGCAGAATCTCAAGGCAATGAAGTTCTACGATGCCCAGACCAGCGACCTGGTAATGTTTTCTTCCCTCCAGTCCTCGGCGCTGCAGCAGACTCTTGAGAGCACCAGGAACCAGGCAGCTGCCGCCTTCTGGTTCGAAGCCGGCTCGCTCATCGTGCTAGGGGCCATCATTTTCGCTTCACTGCAAATTCTCAACGTCGCCCCCGCGTCCATTCTTCTCCTGCTGGCCGTCTTTACCCGCCTTTTCCCTCGTCTGGCGGCGGCCCAAAGCCAACTGCAGGCGTTCCTCAGCGAACTACCGGCCTTTGAAAACCTGATGTCGATCTATCGCGAATGCGTGGCCAATGCCGAGGTTCCCGCCGCGGCCAGTTCCGGACCCGCGTTGGCCCATGAAATCCGCCTGGAGCGGGTTGCCTTCCGCTATGACGCCGATCGGGCCCTGGTGCTGAGAGATTTATCGCTCACCATCGCGGCCGGCCAAGTCACCGCCATTGTCGGCTCGTCGGGCGCGGGCAAGAGCACGGTCGCCGACCTGGTCAATGGTCTGCTCTCCCCCGGCACCGGCCGGGTGCTGATCGATGGCGCCGAGCTTACGCCCCAAGCTGCGCGAGCGTGGCGCCGGCACGTTGGCTACGTAGCCCAGGATACGGTCCTCTTTCACGACACCGTCCGTGCCAACCTAAACTGGGCGAATCCGGACGCCTCTGAGCAGGAGATGAAAGAAAGTCTCACCCTGGCCGCCGCTGAGTTCGTCTTTGAGTTGCCTCAGGGTTTGGACACCACGGTGGGAGACCGCGGCACGCTCCTCTCCCATGGCCAGCGGCAGCGCATCGCGCTGGCGCGCGCCCTGCTGCGCAAGCCGGGGCTGCTGATTCTCGATGAAGCCACCAGCAGTCTCGACTTCGACAACGAGAAGCGAATCCTCGACGCCATCGATCGGCTAAAAGGCCGAGCGACCGTGTTGTTGATCGCCCATCGCGTCTCCGCTATCCAGCGTGCGGACATGATCTACCTGATAGAAAATGGTTCGGTCGCGGAATCCGGCGACTGGCAGACCCTCAGCAGCGAGCCTTCGCAGCGCGTAGGCTCGCTTTTCCGGCTGCAGGACGCTCTCGCCTGAGGCTCTACTTGGGATCCGACCAGCCCCCATAGGGCGCGATCATCTTGGCTGCTTCCGCAGGACCCCAGCTACCAGGTTGGTAGGCAGACACGTTCGGTTTGTCCAGAATCGGGTCGATAATACGCCATGCCTCTTCCACGTAGTCTTCCCGGGCAAACCAGGTTTGGTTCCCTGCCATGGCGTCGCCCAGGAGCTCCTCGTAGGGCAGCATCTCGTCTGCTCCGCACTCCTGGTCGGCTACGAGTTCGATCGGGCATCCCCGCAACTGGTCGCCGGCGCTCTTAATCGAGGCGCCAATCGCGATCACTGGCTCGCCGCTGATCCGGAAGCGCACATAGTTGGCCGGCGGTGCTTCCGCAGAGAAGATCGGGCATGGCGGCCGCAACTTGGCCACGACTTCGGTTTCTGTCAATGGCAGCGATTTACCCGCCCGCACGAAAAAAGGAACCCCTCGCCAGCGCCAGGAATTGACCGAGAGTTTCAGAGCCACATAGGTTTCGGTCTTCGAGTCTTTCTTGACTCCCGGAGTATCGAGGTAGCCGCCGTATTGGCCGCGCACCACATCGTCCTCTTGCAACGGCTGAACGCTCTTGAGCACCTTGACCCGCTCGTCGCGCAGGCTCTCAATGCTCAGGGTTGGCGGCGGCTCCATGGCTATGTTGCTGAGCACTTGCAGCAAGTGGTTCTGCACCACGTCGCGCACCGTGCCCACTGCGTCGTAGAAGCTTCCTCGGTCCAGCACATCGAACTGCTCTGCCATCGTGATCTGGACACTCTCCACGTACAGACTGTTCCAGAGCGGCTCCAGGAAGGAGTTGGCAAAGCGGAAGAAGATCACGTTCTGGACCGTATTCTTTCCCAGGTAGTGGTCGATGCGGAAAACGTCCTCTTCCGCAAAAACATCGTGCACCACCTTGTTCAGCGCCAACGCAGAAGGCAAATCATTCCCAAACGGCTTTTCAATGACCACCCGCGCCCCATGCGAGGAGCCGGAAACTTTTAGCTGGTTAAGAACCACTGGAAACAGGTACGGCGGGATGGCGAGGTAGTGAATAGGGTGCTTTGCCTCCCCGAGTTCTTTGCGCACACGGGCAAACGTTTGCGGGTCCTGGTAGTCCCCATCGACGTAGCGAAGCTTGTCGAGGAGGATCGGAAAGCCGACAGGATCGAGCCCTCCATGTTTGATGACGCTGTCTTCTGCCCGGGCCTTCAATTGATCGAGATTCCATCCCGCCTTGGCAACGCCAACGACCGGGCCGGCCAGCTTGCCATGCTTGGCCAGCTTTTGCAGAGAGGGGAAAATTTGTTTGTACGCGAGGTCGCCGGTAGCGCCAAAAAACACCAGGGCGTCGGAGTAGGGGAGTTCCACTGAGTCGGCCATTCACTTAATGTAACGCCTTCGCATGAAAGGAAGCACATCCGGCGTCGCGATTACCAGGTGGTTACTACTGATTTTCCCCTCCACAGCCCGCGACCCTGTAATCTTTGCCCCAACGGTGGTTTTCTCCAGCTTGCTTTTCCGGTTCCTCGGGGGAGGGACCCGGTCGGCGACGTGGGGAAAACCACCGTTTTGCACATAAACCAAATCAGTAGCGAGCCCGAAACGGCAGGCGCCCCGCCAGGGCGCCGTTTTAGATGACCTTCAACAACAACAGGATGATCACGATCAGGATAATCAGGCTGACGCCGCCGCCGCCGTAGTATCCGAGTCCCGGCCCCAACCGATAACCACCAAAAGCAAACAGCAACAACAAAATGATCAGGATGAGCAGCATACGTTCTCCTTCGCGCGGTGAGGTTGCTCCGCTTCGATCCCTCGTGAAAAATGCGTTTTGTCAACAGCTGATCGCAAACAGGCACTTGCTTCCGCTTGCAATCTAGTCCGGCATGTGCTTAACAGGCCTTTCATAAAGATTCAGTCTGCCCTGGATTGGATGTACGGCGCGCTCCGGGAATGGCTCCCACGAACGGCCGGATCATCACCCGCCCCTGGCCCGCTGGGCAGGATGTGAGGCTAAAATACGTGCTGACATCTGGTTAGTGCGGAAGGCGGACGAAAGCATTGAAATTACATTCTGTGGCCCGGCTCACATGTGCCGCCCTTGTTTTGGCGGCCGCCCCAGGCATAGCGGTGGCGGAAACCGCTCCCGCCGGATGCGCTTCCTCGATGCAGGCGAACTACCCGAAAGCTTCCATCTCCAACGGCCCGGTACAGGCTGTGCTCTATCTGCCCGATGCAAAGAACGGTTATTACCGCGCGTCGCGGTTCGACTGGTCGGGCGTGATTCCGTGCCTGGCGTATAAGGGCCACACTTACTTTGGGGTCTGGTTTTCTCACTACGATCCGATGATCGCGGATGCGATCACTGGCCCGGTCGAAGAATTCAGATCGACCGACGGCGCTCTTGACTATGACCAGGCGAAGCCAGGGGGACTCTTCGTCAAGATCGGTGTCGGCGTGCTGCGCAAGGCCGGCGACACGCCTTACAAGTTCATGTACACCTATCCCCTGGTGGATGGGGGCAAGTGGACGGTGCACGCCGGCCACCGTCAGGTATCTTTCCGGCAACAGCTCCACTCGCCCATCGGCATCGCCTACGACTATGAGAAGACCGTATCGCTCGACGCCCATGAGCCGGTCCTTACTCTTCACCACAGCCTGAAAAATACCGGGACGAAAACGATCGACACCGAGGTCTACGACCACGACTTCTTCATGCTGGACGCAGCCCCCAGCGGGCCGGGCATGGTCATCCGTTTTCCCTTTGCACCCAAGCCGGAAAAATCGATGGAGCCCCAGGCTGGGATTGAGGGCAAACAGATCGTCTATCGGGAAGAGCTGCAACCAGGTCAGTACGTGGAAAGCTATCTGACAGGCTATTCGAGCAACCCTGCGGATTACGACATCGTGGTCGAGGACACACGAACCGGTGTCGGCGTCGAGCAGACCGGGGACAACTCCATTTCCCGGTTCAACTTCTGGTCCCCGCGCACCGCCATTTGCCCCGAGGCCTACCATCACCTGGTGATCGAGCCGGGACAAACGGCACATTGGAACATTCGCTATCGCTTCTATGCCAAATAGTGAAGAAAAGGATCAAGTGAAAAGTACAGGACAGGGTAAGGTCGCCATCGTAACCGGAGCGGGGAGCGGGATTGGCCGAGCGGCTGCGCTGGCATTGCAGTCCGCGGGCTACTCGGTAACGCTGGCCGGACGGCGCATGGCGGAACTGGAACAGACCGCGGCCATGGCCGTGGATGGAGGTGGACCCATGCTCCCCGTCTCCACCGACATTCGGCAACCCGATTCGATCCGCGCACTGTTTGCCGCTACCGATCGCCGGTTCGGCCGCCTGGATGTTCTGTTTAACAACGCCGGCGTCAATGCTCCCCCACTACCGATGGAGGATCTGACCTACGAACAGTGGTCCGATGTGGTCGCCGTGAATCTTACCGGCTCGTTCCTTTGCGCGCAGGAAGCTATCCGCCGCATGAAGGCGCAGTCGCCGCAAGGGGGCCGCATCATCAATAACGGCTCCATCTCCGCGCATGCACCACGCATGTACTCGGCGCCCTACACCGCCACCAAACACGCCATCACCGGGCTCACAAAATCTATCTCGCTCGACGGCCGGCCGCACAACATTGCCTGTGGCCAGATCGATATCGGCAACGCCGGGGACATGGGCGGGAAAGCCCCGAGCGGATCGCTGCAGCCCAATGGAGACGTAATCCTGGAACCACGGATGGATGTAAAGCACGTCGGCGATGCGGTCCTTCACATGGCTGGCCTGCCATTGGATGCGAACGTCCAGTTCATGACCATCATGGCGACCAACATGCCGTTCATCGGCCGCGGATAACGGATACAGAAAGCGAACATCTTTTGCTGAAATCAGAAATACCCACCCCGGCACTCTTGCTCGACATGGATGCCATGGAAGCCAACCTCAAACGGATGGCCGCTTTCTTTTCTGCGGGGCCGACTCGGCTGCGCCCGCACTACAAGAACCACAAGTGCGTGGCGCTTGCGAAACGGCAATTGGCCCACGGGGCAATTGGCATCACGTGTGCCACGTTGGGCGAAGCGGAAGCACTGGCCAGGAGCGGCATTGAAAGCATCCTGATTGCCAACGAGATCGCGGGCGCGCCCCAGATCGAGCGCTTTGTCCAACTCTCCCGGGTCACCGACATCATAGTCGGAGTCGATAATGAGCGCACGGTCGCTGCACTTGCTGCGGCATCGTCCAAGGCAAAGGTGCCTCTGAGCGTGGTCGTCGATGTCGACACCGGCATGGGCCGCTGTGGAACGCCTCCCGGCGAACCGGCACTCGCTCTGGCACAACTGGCGACAACGCAGGGACTGCGCTTTCGCGGCCTGATTGGCTATGAAGGACACTGCGTCCGCTTGCCTCCCGGACCCGCTAAGGTCGAAGCCATCGAGCAGGCAATAGGCAAGCTGGTTGATACGGCCAGGCTGATCCACGGCCACGGGCTGCCGGTAGAAATTGTCAGCGCCGGAGGAACAGGCACACACGCCATCTCGGGCAGGATCCCTGGGGTGACCGAGATACAAGGCGGGTCGTACCTGTTGATGGATACGGACTACCAGACGGTATGCCCTGAATTCGAACTGGCACTGAGTGTGCTGGGTACGGTCATCAGCCGGAGCGCCAATGAGCGCCTGATTCTCAACATCGGCTTGAAGGAAATCAGCGGCGAGCGGGGACTGCCGGTGCTAAAGAACTCGAGCGGCGCGCGGCTGCGCAGACTGAACGCGGAGCACGCCACCGTCGACATCACCGACCCCGGTTTTTCCGCGCAGGTCGGCGACCAGCTAGAGCTTTGGGCCCACTACAGTGACGGCACGGCGAATCTCCATCGCCGCATGTTCGGCATGCGCGATGGACGGGTGGAAGAGACGTTTCTTCTCGAGAGCTGAGGGGCCCGGACGGAGGGCAGGATGCGGCTGAAAAACAAAGTGATCCTGGTCACTGGCCTTCGTGAAGTTTAGACCGCCCACGGAACCAGCGCCGGCACTCGGCCTTCGGCCTTACAGCCAGGTGTTTGCGCCGTTTCTGTGCGGCATGTTCGCGTTTATCGACCTCTATTGCACGCAGCCGTTGTTACCGTTGCTGTCCAAAGTTTTCCATGCGTCCGAGGCTGAGGTCAGTTGGACAATCAGTGCGTCTACGCTGGGTGTTGCTTTCTCGGCCGGTATGCTGGCCATCTTTGCGGAGAGAGTTGACCGTAAGAAGACCATCGTGGGCTCAATGGCGGGGCTCGCGATTTGCACCTTGCTTACGGCAACGGTAACGAGCCTGCCGGCGCTGGCAGTGTGGCGATTGCTGCAGGGAGTCGTGACCCCTGGCATATTCATCATCACGATTGCGTACGTGACCGAAGAGTGGCCTGCATTGCTGGTGCCTCGGGTAATGAGTTTCTACGTAGCCGGCACAGTCTTCGGAGGGTTTATGGGCCGGATGCTCGGGGGGCTGATCGCCGAGCAGTATGGGTGGCGCTCGGTGTTCGTTTTGCTCGGGCTGGTGGGACTCGGCGGCGCAGGACTGACACAGTGGCTGTTGCGGCCGGCGCGAACGCGGCCGCCCAGGATCGCCGCATCCTCCAGGCTCGCGCCGATATGGGCAAACCTGAGAAGTCGACGCCTGTTCGCCACCTTCGGCATCGGCTTCTGCATGCTCTTTACGCTGGTGGCTACCTTCAGCTACGTAACTTTTCATCTGTCGGCTCCGCCGTTCACTTTGTCGACAAAGCAACTCAGCTTCCTGTTCTCAGTCTATCTGTGCGGCCTGGGGACAACCCTGGCAGCAGGCACGGTACTGGCTCGGGTAGGGCTGCGCCACGCGATGATCGCCGCCATTGCCGCCTGTGTCACCGGAGTCATACTGACGCTGGCGCCATCTCTGGTGATTATCGCCGTAGGCTTGGCGATCGAGGCTTCGGGTGTCTTCGTGGCGCAGACATGCGCGAACAGTTTTCTGCGCGACGCTGCTCCCGCAGGCAGCCGGGTTTCGGCCGCCGGTATGTACATCTGTAGCTATTACATTGGCGGAACGGTGGGCGGCGTCCTGCCGGGGCTGTTCTGGAAGTATGGCGGCTGGCCGGGATGTGTGGCCCTGGTCATCGTCGTCCTGCTCGTTGCCGGTTCCGCCGCGGTGTTTGGTTGGCGCCCGCAAATGGTTCCACCGGACCCCATCCCGCTGTAGCCTGGGTGAGAAGTCATCTTTTTGCAGCCGGCTTCAGGATCAGTTTCTGTACGCGCCAATTCAACAGCTCGGCGACGTAGAGCTCGTTTTCCGACGGACAAGCGATTTCGTGGATCCATCCGAATTGCTTGAGCTGCTTGCCGGACTCGCCCAGGTAACCGAGCACCTTGCCGTCGAGACTTAGCTTGTAGATCCGTCCTGGATAAGCATCGGAGCTGTAGAGCACCTGGTTTGGTCCGGGGGTGATGCAGAGGGCCCAGGGGGATCCGGCTTGCATGGTCCCGTTCGCGGAGGAGCTCTGCGGAGGCTTGGGGCCAATGGCTGGACGGGCGCTTTCATCGAAAGGCACATCGATGGTGATCTGGCGGAGGAAATTGCCGTCGCCGTCAAACACCTGGATACGGCGGTTGCCGCGATCGGCCACGTATACGTTTCCCTTGGCATCGACCGCAATGCTATGGGGCACGCTGAACTGACCCGGCTTGTCGCCGGGCCCGCCCCAGGACTTGACCCAGTTGCCGTCCTTGTCCGTTTTGGCCACGCGGGAGTTAATGTATCCATCACTGATATAGGTGTTCCCAGCCTGATCCCACGCCATGTCGGTGACCTGGCGAAACATCCCGTCCACGGCGGGCAGCGGCGGTTTGGGATGCTTGAGCGGTTCGGTGCCTTCGTCCGAGGCTTCCTGCTTACGGCCGAACACCATCACCACGCGGCCTTCGGGATCGAACTTGATGACCATGTCCGAACCCTTGTCCGCCACCCAGATGTTGTCTTCGGCGTCGGCCTTGACGGCGTGGCCGAAGGACCAGGCGTACAGATTGTGGCCGATCTCGCGGATGAACTTGCCATCGGGTCCGAACTCGAGAAGTTGCGAGGCAGCAGCGCCGTAAGCCGGCCCGGTGCTATTGCCGCGCGACAACGCGAAGACGTGTCCCTTGGAGTTGACGGCCACGCCGGCCATCTCTCCCAGGTAGCGGTCGGGGGGAAGCTTGAGGAAGTTGGGGACGGAGCTATATTCGATCGCCGGCACGGCCGCTTGTTGTGCCAAGACAGGCAAGCCAAGAAGTAAGAACGCAAGAATCGTCAGGCGCTTCAATCAAACCCTCCCGAACACGATCCCCACTCTATTTGAGTCGTGGTTCGCCGGCAAGGTTCCGTTCCACACAGCGATCTAAAACCCTGTCAAGTTCCTTCAAGTCGATGGGTTTAGAAATATAACCGTCCATACCAGCCGCGACACACCGTTCCCGGTCACCTTTGACCACAAGCGCCGTCATGGCAATGATCGGCTGATGTAGTCCTGTGATTTTTTCCTGCTCCCGAATCGCAATCGTCGCCTCGATACCGCCCATATCGGGCATCTGTATATCCATTAACACCAAATCAAATGAACCCTGAGCTAGTGCCGAAAGAGCTTCTATTCCGTTGTTGGAGACGACCACGCGGTGACCGCGCTTCTCAAGCAAACGCGTTGCAAGCTTTTGATTCACCCTATTGTCTTCCGCCAAGAGAATGTGCAAAGACCTTATTGGGTCACTTACATCCCGGAGAGCGTAGCGAGTGATCAGCGGCTTCGGTCCTGGCTGCGATTTACCGGTCAGCGCAAGCATCACGGCCTTTCGTAGTTCGGCTTGGCGCACCGGCTTAACCAGCAAAGCCGCGATTCCTAGTTCTCTGCAACGTGCCGCATCTCCCTTGTGACCGCCCGAGGTCAGCATCATAATGGTCGTGGTCGAAAGCTTCAGCCTCTCTTTAATTTGTACAGCCAACCCGACGCCGTCCATGCCGGGCATATGCATGTCCATTAAGATCAATTCGTATGCGTGGTTTGCCTTCTCTGCGGCTAAAAGTTCATCCAAAGCCTGTTCGCCACTGGAGACGGTGGTTGCCTTGATTCCCCAGCGCTCAATCAAGTTTTGTAAGATATGACGGTTGGTTCGATTGTCATCGACGATGAGAGCTTTGACGCCATGCAAGCTCATTGCAGGGGCGGGTTCTTCGATTGCCACAGGTTTGTTCGTCTCTATGCCTAAGCGAAGGGTAAAGTGAAAGCGCGATCCTGCGCCAACCCCGCTCTCCACCCACATGCGGCCTCCCATCATCTCAACCATGCATCTGGAAATGGTCAAACCGAGGCCCGTCCCTCCATAGTGGCGGGTCGTGGAAGTATCGGCCTGGCTGAACGCATCGAAGATGAGGGGCAATTTCTGGGGCGCGATACCCACACCCGTATCAGAGACTATAAAGTGGAGGATCGAGGCTTCCTTCTCGACTAAATCCACCTGAACCGTCACGGCAACTTCTCCCTCCGCGGTGAACTTGATTGCATTCCCCACCAAGTTGTTAAGAACCTGACGAAGGCGGCCCGGATCTCCGAGCACTACCTCCGGTACCTCAGACCCAACCTCGCACAGCAGCTCGAGTCCCTTCTCATGCGCCCGTATGGCTAATGTCTTCAGCGTGGATTCGATGCAATCACTCAGGTCGAAGGCGATCTCTTCCAACTCGACCTTTCCCGCTTCAATCTTCGAAAAATCGAGTATGCCGTTGATCACGTCCAGCAAAGAATTCGCGGAAAGCTTAACTGTCTCCAGGTAGTCTCTTTGCTCTGACGACAGTTCCGTCTCAAGAGTAAGTTCGGTCATGCCGAGGATGCCATTCATGGGTGTCCGTATTTCATGGCTCATGTTTGCCAGAAACTGGCTTTTGGCAAGGCTCGCCTTGGTCAAATCCCGTTGCGATTTGACATACTTGACCTGCACAATTGCCGCGCGTGTCCCGTATATCGCAACTGCTAAAGAGATACATAGAAGTCCCAGCCATCGGTTCTCCGGTGAGACACCCATTCCCATGAACACGATGGCAAGGGTAAACAAGACAGGACTCAGGTTATCGATCAGGGGCGCTGCGGAGCTGGCCTTGTTGTTGGGCACCCCTTGGTTACCTTGACGTTGTTCGAGCGCCAGGGCGCCGAGAAACACCAGGGAAGGTATTCCCCAGGCTGCGTCTTGAATCCCGTCAGGCATCCCGGCTTTCAGCTCCAGGTATCCGAGAACGACTGATACAACTGCATCGGCCCACAGGTATGTCGATAGAATGCGATAAAATCGTTGCTTCGCACCTCCCGCATTGAATGATAGGCGCAAGGTCACTGCCGCGACTAAAATCCAGTTTTCGACGTCGTACAAATACATGAGATTCGTCGCGGAAGTCGCCTTAATGTCGTTGTTTGACGGCAGTGCCGAAAAGATTTGCAGGTATGCCAACAGAGCTGCCAGAAGAGCTTGAGCGCCGTCAAGCCAAGCCAAAGCCTTCAGATCGGCATCTCCGTCCCCAGAACAAATCGCCAACAGTACGGGGATCCCGTATGCAAAAAAGAAGTAGTCAGCATTAAAAGCCACAACCTGGATGTGTGTGCGGGATAAGGAGTCATGGTAAGTCGCTCCGAGTTGGCCAACGGTCGTCAGGACAAGTCCTGATCCGAGCAACATCCAAAGCTTCCGGTCCTCAAGAGACCCACGATAAGCCGAGAGGAAACACCCTGCAACCGCCAGAAGCTCCATCATGCTTATGAGGAAATTGGATATGACTGTAGCCCGAGGGATAAAGACGAGGAGAAGTACTTGCGCCACGACGATGGCCGCACCCAACGTGAAAAGACTTCGGAATCCAACGGGGCTTCGCCTCGTCATCGAATTACCCCGCAAAGCTGCGCCGTGGTCCCTGAAGAAGCAGAGTGGAAAGCGTTCTCTGGAAAAACCCCGTAACACACTCTTCGGCAGGACGGAGCTTAGGTTCATGGCCGTAAAGTTGGGTACCATCCTTGTCGTTTTCTGAGTCATGCGGTTCAATTGGGACTGAGGATGCATTTCGGGGGCAAGACCAGATGAGTTGGAAACTAAGATTGACAATATTGGTGATTCTGAGCGGATCTGTGGCTTGGGCGGGACAGGCGCCGGCCGTACCGCAGGCCCAACAGACACCTCGACCGGTGCCACCAACGCGCGATCCGCATTCGCCGGGGTATGTGCAAGCCAAAGAACTGCCCGACGGAACGGTTCCGCCGGCGGATCAGGACGGAAACTTCATCCTCGGGCCGACCCACTCCCCGGCGCCGGAGATGACGGCCCCGGACTTGACCCATGGCGCCATAGTTGAATTCACCATGAGTTCGGCGGATAGCAAGTACTACCCGGGCATAGCGCGCGACAAGGGTACATTCGGAACGCCTGACGCCGACAACCCGGCGAAACTGGTGGTGACGACCAGTCATCCCGCTTCGTATACCCGCAAGGTTGCGGTGTATGTGCCGAAAGATTACGTGCCAGGCAGCGCGGTCCCCTTCATGGTGGGCGCCGACGGGCCGGATCGAATGCTTTTCACCGCTCTGGATAGCCTGATTCCCCAACACAAGCTGCCGGTCATGATCGCCATCTCTATCGGCAACGGTAGCGGCGATGCCCAGGGGAGCGAGCGCGGCCTTGAGTACGACACCATGTCGGGCCGCTACGCCGAATTTGTCGAACACGAGGTGCTACCGCTGGTCGAGGAGAAGGCGCACGTAAAATTGACCCACGATCCCGACGGCCGGGCGACCACGGGCGGCAGTTCAGGAGGATCGTGTGCGTTGATTATGGCCTGGTTTCATCCCGAGCTGTATCACCGCGTGCTGACCTATTCGGGGACCTATGTGAACCAGCAATGGCCGTACGATCCTAAGAGCCCGCATGGAGCCTGGGAGTTCCACGAGCACTTAATTCCGCAGAGCCCGCGGAAGCCAATCCGCCTCTGGATGGAGGTTGGCGATAAAGATCTCTACAATCCCAACGTGATGCGCGACAACATGCATGACTGGGTCGAGGCCAACGAGCGCATGGCGAAGGTGCTGGCGGCAAAGGGCTATGCCTACCAATTTGTCTTTGCAGAGAATGCGGGACACGTTGACCGTGCGGCGAGGATGCAGACGCTCCCCGAAGCGCTCGAGTATGTGTGGCAGGGCTATCCCGCGCATGGTGCCAAGTGAGTTAGGCACTTTCGGGGGGAGCAGCAGAAAGTTCAAGGCTCACTTGCTGCTCGCCGAGTCGCGGATGCCGCGCCGTCAGCTTCACCGTTCCCGGCTGCTGCTGGGCTCGGATCCACACCGCACCTGTGCCCCCCACCAGGCTGAAGGGATTGTCGCCGATAAGCTCGGCTGGGCCGTCCAGGGTGAAGACAATCGGATCCGAGGCGTACGGGCGAATGTTGTCAAACTCGTCCGTCACCCGCAGCACGACCCGGGTCGCGTCGGCGCCGTCGGCTAGCAGCGCGGTATCGTCCGGCAACAGGCTGAACTTGCGGTCGACACCTCTTCCGGAAAGGCTGCGGGTGATGACCTTCTTGCCGCCAATGTAGCCTTCAATGCGTAGATCGCCCCAGAGTTCGTCCAACGGCTGCTTGCCCAGATCCGGGAAGAAGGGCGCGTACTTCAGGTGGGCAAACTGCTCCCGGTCGGGCTGGGCATCGGCGATGAGCTTGTCCTTCAAGTAGAACTTTAGATTGTCACAGTTGGAGCACACCAATCCCTTGGTGAAGCCGATCGATTCATCATTCCGCGCCCAATGGAATGACGGCTCCAGAACAATTTCTTCTTCCGGCTCGCATTGCGACTTGTAGAAGCCGCCGGCAGGCTTACGCTCGCGAAACATGTCCGCGACGCCGTGATAGCAAACCCGATCGCCGGATCCGAAATCGGCGTGAGTGTGATAATCGAACGCACACCAGCCAACGCCGCCGGCGTACTGAGGATTAGACGCAAGTTGATCATGCACGCGTGCGTGGCGGATGGTGTGTTCGGTGAGGCGCTCCATGTTGTCAATCGACTTCGCCGGGAAGGTGTGGCCGACGAATTCGGTGTTGAGATACGCCGGATGATTGGGCGGCAACAGGGGAAAACCAAAGTCGTTCATGGTGAACACATCTTCCAGGAACTCGGAGGATTGAAAGTAGCGAATGCCGCAGGTGGGCCGGCTGGGATCGAGTTTGTGCGCTAACGCATTGGTGCGAACGTAGAAGTCATGGTTGTCTTTGGACTCATTGATGCGCACGCCCCACAGGATGACCGAAGGCCGGTTCCAATCCCGGCGAACCATGCGTCCTACGTTGTCTACCGATATATCCTGCCAGGGGAGCGGCCCGATGTGCTGCCAGCCGGGGATTTCCTCCAGCACCAGCAGGCCTAGTTCATCGCAGGCGTCGTGAAAATGACGCGATTGCGGATAGTGCGACGTGCGGACAATGTTGCAGCGCAGCACCTGGCGCAGGATCTGAGCGTCGCGCCGCTGCGCCCGGCCAGACATAGCCTGGCCGACAAAGGGAAACGTCTGATGGCGATCCAGGCCTCGGAGCTTGATGACTTTGCCGTTCAGATGGAAACCTTCCTGGGTGAAGACGGCTTCGCGAAAGCCGAAGCGGCGCGTGTCCTGATCGAGCGTCAGCGCGCCCTGCTGCAGGGTCACCCGAGCGTGGTAAAGCTTAGGGTTCTGCAAGTCCCAGAGCCCGATCCCCTGCAGCTTCTCGATCGCAATCGTGTACTCGGCCGGCTCTTCTGCAACGGTAACAGGAGTAATTCTCTGCGT
Organism: Acidobacteriaceae bacterium; assembly: GCA_049693715.1. GTDB lineage: Bacteria > Acidobacteriota > Terriglobia > Terriglobales > Acidobacteriaceae > PALSA-350. The sequence continues at coordinate 28,595 of JBAVQC010000224.1, forward strand.
GCCGTGGGCAATGACTTTATCGCCGTCGAGCAACTCGACGTTCAGCACGAGGGGCTGCCGGGTAGCCTCAGAAATCTGCAGGTAACAGTGGACGTCGACCGACGGCGCGGCACTCAGCACCGCTTTCGGCTGGACGAAAATGTTCTCAATAAAGTTGTGGGGAACGATCCGCAGAGAGACTTCGCGGTAGATGCCGCCGAAGGTGAGGTAGTCGATCTGGTAGCCGAAGGGCGGGATATCAGCGCGCTCCGTTGAATCGACATCCACCGCGAGCACGTTCACTCCATCGAAATCGATATGCGGCGTCAGCTCAAAGGAGAAGGGTGTGTAACCGCCTTTGTACTCGCCCAGACGGGCGCCATTGATCCACACCGTAGAAGCGGTCATCAC
>JBAVQC010000225.1:0-7401 GCA_049693715.1 Acidobacteriaceae bacterium
TGCATACAGTGGTTAACGAACGAGCAGCCCTTAAAGCATTTTCGCAATTACCGTGGTCTGGTAAGAGCAGCGAGGTGTGGTTTTCTTTGAGAGAAAACCACGTAAAGGCCGGTAGCTTCGGTCTAAACCAATTGCGAAACTGCTTTAGCGTAAACATTTTCGACAACACCCTCCGTTTGATAATCGACGATGATGAAATTACCAGACCGTTGCCCAACGGCCCTAGAAAACGCTGTTCCAATAAGCGTGCTGGCCTATATAACGATCGTCGGGGAGGTTCTTCAAGATCGCCCGCCGGACGTCTAAAGCGTTCATGCCTCCTGCGTTTTGTAAAGCACTTCTCCATTCATGCCGATCAGAATGGTGTACGGAACACCTGTGCATTGCTAAACCAAACTGATTGACTACGCTTTCCAAGCTTTATTCCTAAGCCCAGCGACGGGGCCGCAGGTAAGCAGATGATTGCGCGATGAGCAGGAGTGCGCCCAGGCGTCCTCTCACCAGACAGATCTTTGACAACTTGGCACTACAACATGACCGGACACCGGCCCAGCCGGGGGGACGGCATCATGAATTAGTTGAAAAGCAGTCGTCCCATCCCCTTCCAACTTGAAAAGGGGGGCTTATGGCGCATAAGGCGCTTAAAGCGCACACTTCCCCCTCGCCGAAATCCAGTACGAGGACACTTAGTTCGCTTAGTACGCTTAGTGCGCACATTTTTACATAAGAAATCGCACCAGGCTACCGGCCCAGGGGACCGCCAGCCTCCACACGGCTTCCGGCCACCTTTCCGCCGCCGGTTCCCGACCCGCCAGATTGCCCCCTGGAGGTTATGAATGACCATCAATGCTCATCAATCTCCACTGGCGGGCAAGGGGGCGGCAATTATGAAATTTCATCATCTTGATCAAACAAAGGACTTAGCTCCCGGAGAACCACCAAACTAGCAAATTCCGGCCATGAAACCAGGCAACGCCGCATCGGCCTCAACGCGGGCCCCTGTACGTCGAGCAGAGCGCCCATCATCGGCAAGCTGGCGCATAGGCAGGGCGCTTTTCACTCTTTTTGCTCTTTTTGCGCACTTTTGGGGGGTGCAAAACCGCAAACCATCACCCTCCGGAATCCTGGGGACGAGAGGCACCCCATGGAACCGGCCGGAAATCCCTCTCTGCCGATTAGCAGAAGTACGTAAACAGTTCGCGTTATGATTTAGAACCTACATGGCACTTATCTCCAATCTTCGCAGTCTCTGGCAGTTCGGCCTCGGGGGCACGGAGGCTTCCGCCAGGGCAGAGTTGCGCGCGCAGGCCGAGGCCTTCTGCAGCGCCACGAACCTGGCCAGCCAAACCGGCCGCCTGATCGATCTCTTTTCCGGGATCTTCCAGCAGAGCTCGGAGAGGGTATTCCGGTCCCGCCTGAACTGGTGGCTGGAGATGGTCGAGCAAGACGCCGACCTGCGATCCCGCTTTCAGCAGGCGTGGCAGTCAACCCTGGGCACGCTCGATTCGGTTTCACTCTTTGCGGAAGCGGGCATTCCGGCCCAGCATGCGATTTTTCGGGAAATTACTGCCCGCCTGTTTCAGCGCTGGCTGCCTCCGCCGCGGGCGGAAAACGATGCCGCTCGCCTCTTCGCCGGTGTCTTTTGTTCCGCGCCCGCCGTCGAGCGTTTCCTCAATATGGATGCAGCCATGTTCGCTCGCCTGGCGGCAAGTCTCTGGAGTGCCGACGGCCTCGCCGCGTACCCTCATCTGCACCAGGACCTGCATGAAGCATTGCGTCTGCTGGCAGCACGCGTTTCCGCTCGCGGTACCAGCCGCGCCGTCCGCCAACGCAGCGAAACCGTGACCGTAGCGGAATCACCCTCGTATGCCCTGGTTCTGGCAACGGAAAAATTCATTGAGTGCGAAGAAGCGGCACGCCCCGGCGACTGCCCCGCGGAATGTATGGATCGTTGGCTGAACGCTGTCTATGCCTGCCGGGGCGAGCTCGCCATTGTTCGCATCCATATGGAAGATGCGGGAGTCAATGCCCCGCTGGTCTTCGATCTGAGCGCAATGGACACCGGCCTCGACCGGATGGAAATGCTCGCCACCACGCTGGTGGAGAGCAGCGGCAAAGTATCGGCTGCCGTACATCTGCTGCTGAACACGCTGGTCTATGGCCTGCGCGAGGACACGAGGATTTCCTCGCTGGTCAGGCAGAATTTCAACCTGCTGGCGCGGAAGACGGTGGAACGTACCGGCCACGGTGGCGAACACTATATCGCGCACAGCCGCAAGGAATACTGGCGTATGTGGGGGGCGGCGATCGGAGGCGGATTTCTTACCGTCTTTACCGCAGCCATCAAACTTCACCTGGTCAGCAAGCACTGGCCGCCTTTCGCGGAAGCGATCCTGATCGGGACCAATTACGCGATCAGTTTTTTGCTGCTGCAGATCTTCGGCCTAGCGTTGGCCACCAAGCAGCCGGCGATGACCGGGGCTACGCTGGCCGATATTATCCGCCGCAACCGGGGGGAATCTCGCCGGGATGAGATCACAGCATTCGGCGCCTCTATCAGCCGCACCCAACTGGCGGCGGCTCTGGGCAACATTCTGGCGGTGAGCAGCGGGGCCGTTCTCTTCAACCTGCTCTGGCTCAAGGCGTTCCACACCCCTTACCTGCCTGCAGACCAGGCGCAAAAAGTGTATCTATCGCTGCGCCCTTTGGCTTCGGCAACTGCCATTGACGCTGCGCTGACCGGCGTCCTGCTCTGGCTCGCCGGGCTGGCCGGCGGATGGTGCGAAAACTTCGCGGTTTACCACCGCATTCCAGCGTCCATCGCACAGCATTCCCTCGGCCTGACCATAGGCGCCGCCAGAATGCAGAGATTCGCTGATTGGGTCGACCGCAATATCGGGCCATGGAGTACCAGCATCTCGCTCGGTTACCTGCTGGGATTCATGCCGGTGTTCTGGGAGTTCTTTGGGTTACCGCTCGACGTCCGCCACGTCACCCTCAACACCGGCATGTTTGCCTTCGCGGCCGCTCGCTTTGGACCGTCGGCCTTCAGCCAGGTATGGCTCTACTCTGCCATGGTCGGCATCGCGCTCATGTTTGTGCTGAACCTGGGTGTCAGCTTTGCGATCGCTTCCTTTGTCGCGCTTCGCGCCTACGATGTTCACCATAAGGAACGGGCATCGCTTCTCCGTTACGTACTCGGACAACTCATATCCTCGCCGTTGCAATTTCTCTGGCCGGTGGAGCCGAAGCCTGCGGTCACAGCGACACCTCCGGATGATAAAGAGCGCCCCGCTCCCGCAGCATAGGTAGGCGGCCGACCTTCGCTGCGGATCAGCGACCGGGCCCGATGGGTGAGACCCGCTCCCTCAGCGGCTTTATCGATGCGGGGTTTGGAGGGCGGTATGAGGCCGGAGGAATTGCTTAAGGGACGCTCTGTGGCAGTGATCGGCGCGGGCCTGGTAGGGGCCGGATGGGCGATTGTTTTTGCCCAGGCGGGCCTGCAGGTTCGCATTTACGATGCAAATGCGGATGCAACCGGACGGGCCCTGGCTTTCATTACAGAACGACTCAAGGAATTAAGTTCCTTCGGCCTGGTCGACGATCCTATCGCGATCGCGGCGCACCTCAAGCCAACATACCAACTTGCGGAAGCAGTAGAGGGAGCCGCTTATGCGCAGGAGTCGGTGCTGGAACGAGTGGAATTGAAGCGCGGCCTGATGCAGGAGCTCGAGGAAATTGGGACTTCAGATCTGGTCATCGGGAGTTCAAGTTCAGGAATTCCGGCGTCTGCCTTCACGCGTGGCTTGAAAATTTCATCGCGGGTTTTGGTGGTGCATCCAGTCAACCCGCCTTACCTGGTGCCCGTGGTTGAACTTGTTCCCTCGCCCGAGACCTCGCCTGCAACGGTGGAATTTGCTGACGCTCTTATGCGGGGGTTGAAACGCAGCGTGGTCCATGTGCGCAAAGAGGTTCAGGGTTTTGTGCTGAACCGCCTTCAGTCCGCTCTATTGCGCGAGGCATGGGCGCTGGTCGAAGACGGTGTGGCCAGCTGTGAGGACATCGATCGGACCATGCGGGATGGCCTGGGATGGCGCTGGTCTTTCATGGGGCCGTTTGAAACCATCGACCTGAACGCGCCAGGTGGAGTGGCCGATTACGGGAACCGCCTGGGAACGCTGTACCACGAGATTGCACAATCGCGCACTCACCAGGAACCCTGGTCAGCAGAGCTGATCAGCAAAGTGGAAGCGGAACGCAGATCGGTACTGAGCCAGGATGACCTGGCCACCCGTCGAGCGTGGCGCGATCGGCAGCTTATGGCACTGGCCGCCGAACGAAAAGGGGAGACGATGCCGTGAGGCTGAGAGTTTTTAGAGCAGCCTGCTGGAAGGAGCGGCCCACGATGCGAAGTCAGCTCACATGGCCAACGTAATCAGGTCCGTTCACCTGGACCTGAAATCCGTCAGGATCAAAGAACTTGAAAGATTCCTTCGACCTGGAGTCAGAAAACTTGAGGTTCATTGCCGATAGCCGGGCGCGCACGGCGTCTGCATCGAAGTTTTCAATCCCGAAGTCGTAGTGGTCCACCGTCGCAACCTGACTCGTGCCTTGCTCTATGCCAAAGAAGGAATTCCCTACACTCAGGATATGCACGGTTGCTGACTGCTGCCGGATGGGCATCGCGAAGAACTGCTGGTAGAACTGCGATGTGCGGTGGAGGTCAGGGACCCGCACGGTAACGTGGTTCAGACTGACAGCGCGAAACCCTGCCGGCGCCGGCGCAGAGACCAGGGCGCCTGGCGCCGCAAACTCACCGGCGGCCAGGGTGGCAAGGGAAACAGCGAATTGACGGCGGGTTAATTTGCCACGTTCCAGGTCGCTAATCATTCTTTCGATCGTTTCTATCATGCGATCCTCCCTATAGGGTCTTATCTGACCCGCCAAGCCCACTTAGTCCTATTCCTGACAGAGTTTGGACTAGCCATTGCATACCGTGCAAGAGCAAAGTGAGTTAAATTTACACCTTTCGATTTGGCAGGTATTGATGAGACTTCGTTTTTTCGTCCTCACTCTCAGCCTGGGAACTCTCGCTGCGTGTTCCCGAAAAATCTAATTTGGACAGCTCTCTGCAACTAAACAGGCACGATCAGGGCTGCCCGCGCGTGTGCTTTTTACTTCCCTCCCCCCAATAGATGAACGTGCCGAACCTGGTCGCGGTGACGATATCCATCGCGCCATCCTTATTCAAATCGACTGCGAGTACGTCGGAACCAACACCGCTATGGTTGTCGACGAGGTGGGGAACCAACCGCGCTCCTCCGGGGGCCTTTGGATCGCGCACCGTCTTGTACCAATAGAGCACCGGGGAACCACGCGGATCGGGGTCGATATTGGTATCCAGATGCGAGAAGTACCTCTTGCCCACAATGAAGTCCGGAATGCCGTCCCCATCGACGTCGGCGAAGGTAGAGCCGTGCAACTCAGAAAACGTCACTCCACCTTCGTTTTTGGTGGAGAAATCATCCATGACTATGTGCTCGACGAAAGAAATCTTTCCCTGTGGATCTCTCTTTTGCTCGAACCACGCCAGTCCCCACCCGTGAGCGTTGAGGGAGGTGACCACATCATTCAATCCGTCGCCGTTCACGTCGTAAACGGCCATGACACTGCCCCCCATCATGCCGCGGCCGTAGCGTGCGAAGGCTTCAGGGTGATAAGTCCAGGCATCCTGGTTACTGCCTGCGGCGGGTTGCTCCCACCAGCCGTATGGATCAACGATGTCCATTCGCCCATCGCCGTTGATATCCCCAACGCCGATCCCATGGCCGGCTCCGTAACCTTTTCCAGACACGTTGTGAATGATCCAGGGACCGGTGGGATTGGCGGGGTCGGGCTTGGCGTAGCGCACGTATCCTTCGCCTGAATAGACGAGCTCCGGCTTTCCATCACCATCGATATCCCGCAGGACAGCGATTTCGCTCTGGACGGCTTGCACCACGGTGTGTTTTTCCCAGCGCCTCCCCTCACCTTTGGGATTGACGTAGAGTTGGACGCCAGGGCCACCTCCGAACATCACCGTGATTACATCGGGCCAGCCGTCTCCGGTGAAGTCCGCGGAAAACTCCATGGTGGCGTCGGTGGCAAACTCCGTGGTTGGGTTGGAACTCTGGGCAAGATAAATCTCTCGCGACTTGAGATAGTCAGGCCCGTAGTAGATATAAGGGCCGGAGACGACGTCTAATATGCCGTCGTGGTTAAAGTCTGCGGCAGCTGAACCCCAGGAATAGTAGAAGTCGCTGAGACGTTGCTTGCGAAAGTCTTTTGAGACTTCCTCCGGTTGACGAACCTTTAAACCAATGTCGGCCAGGGCAATGGATTTGAAACGTACCTCGCCGCTTCCTCCGGCGTAGAGGGCGATCGGACCGTAACCTTCCTCCCCTACCGCTCCAAACTCGTGGCCGTTGTTGAGAAAGGTGCGGATGATGTTGGCGTCGAAGAAGACCTCGACCTGGTTCCAGTCATCGAGGCGCAACTTCGTGTCGTCCGGGTGCAAGGGCAAGGTTACCTCGGGTCTCGCGTTGCGGGGTCCAGCTCCATTGCGCGCAGGTGTATTCGGAGAGGGGGGAGGGGCAACACGCACCAAGCCGCCACCACGGCGAAGCTTGTTCCGCTCGAGGATTTGCCCTTGGGCGTCGATGGTCAGGTCATAAGCGACAAGGTCAGGATCGCTAAGCTCGACGTAGGTTCCCTTGAGACCGCCGCTTGGTGTTTTTTCCGCACGGAAAAGGACGCCTGTGATGCAACCGCTGGAGCAACGGTACTCAGCGTACAGCGCGCTGTCCTGGTAGGCATGGTCGAGTACCAGCCAGCCGCCCGCACCTGGCTTGGGGATTCCGACTATTTCGCCCTTCTCTGTGCTCCAATCCGCTTGTCCGTAGGGGTGCCACCCTTTCAGGGTGGCGCCATCTATTTTGGTATCGGGCTGAAAGGAGGGACCGGACGCGTAAAGCGGGGCGGTTCCGATCAGGGTTAAGGCGACTAGTAACAATCCGTGTTTCTTTCCCATAATTTCCTCTTTAAGAATACGGCCTGCAGGCTGCGGCCTCCACGCAAAGGTCCCGAGGGCGATTCAGGTTGAGCCGGCCCTGTCGCAAAACATTTCCAAGAGACGTCCGCGGAACTGCAGATCCTCGGCTCCCCCGGATTTCCTGTCGAGGGTTGCGGCTTCGGTCAACTGCATATGGTTCTCTTTTGGGGAGAACCACATACGTAGTCGCCGGTCAGAGTGGTGAAGTAGGAAATCCGGCTTCGCTCCCCCGGATTTCCTGTTGATGTTGGTGGCGTTGGCGAACCTCATGCGCCTTTCCTTAAAAGAAAGGCGCACACGCAGCCGTGTCC
>JBAVQC010000226.1:0-6519 GCA_049693715.1 Acidobacteriaceae bacterium
CTCTCTTTGCTCATCTTCGCCAGCATCGCCTTCTGCTGGGTGGTTGCGTGGGCGTCCGTCCGGTCATAGAACGGGTCGCCGTATTTCTGCGTGAGCTCGTGATAGATCTCGCCCGGGTCTTTCTTTACCGTGGCGGTCATCTCCGCTGCCAACAGCGCCGCGATGATGCCGTCCTTATCGGTCGTCCACACGGTGCCATCGCGACGCAGGAAGGAGGCGCCGGCGCTCTCTTCGCCGACAAATCCCAACTTGCCCTCCAGCAAACCATCCACGAAGTACTTGAACCCTACCGGTACTTCGAACAACACTCGGCTGAGCCCCGCGGTTACGCGATCGATCATGCTGCTGCTCACCGCCGTCTTTCCCACCGCAACCTTCTGCCCCCACTGGGGGCGATGCCCGAAGAGGTAGTAGATGCTGGTCGCAAGGTAGTGATTGGCAGGCATCAATCCCCTGCCGCGGGTCACGATGCCGTGACGGTCATGATCCGTGTCGCAGGCCATGGCTACATCGAATTTATCCTTCAAAGCGATCAGCGACTGCATCGCATATTTTGAAGAGGGATCCATGCGGATCTTGCCATCCCAGTCCAGCGTCATGAAGCGAAACGTGGGATCGACCTCATCACTCACCAGGTTCAGATTCAGCTTGTAGCGCTCCGCAATCGGTCCCCAGTAATGTACGCCGGCGCCACCCAGGGGATGAATACCGAAACGAATTCCTGAGCTGCGAATGGCCTCCATGTCGATAATGTTTCCCAGGTCGGCAACGTATGCATCGATGTAGTCATGCTCATGCGTCGTAGGAGCAGCAAGAGCCTTCTTGAGCGGCCAGCGCTGGACGCCCTCGAGCTTCGCTGCGAGAAATTCGTTTGCCTGGTTTTGAATCCAGGATGTCGCGTCGCTTCCCGCAGGGCCGCCATGAGGAGGGTTGTACTTGAATCCCCCGGAGTCCGGCGGATTATGCGACGGGGTGACCACGATGCCGTCGGCCAGGCCGGTCTTGCGGCCACGATTGTAGGTGAGGATCGCATGCGAGACTGCGGGCGTCGGCGTGTACTCGTCCTTTGCCGCCAGCATCAGCTCAACCTGGTTCGCAGCCAGCACCTCGACGGCGCTATCCATCGCAGGACGGGATAGAGCGTGCGTGTCGATGCCGAGAAAGAGCGGTCCATCGATGTTCTGCTGCTTGCGGTACAAGCAGATCGCCTGGGTAATCGCCAGGATGTGCCACTCATTGAAAGACCGGTCGAAGGACGAGCCTCGGTGTCCGGACGTGCCAAAGGCAACACGCTGTTCGGGCACCTTGGGATCGGGCTTCTCCGCAAAGTACGCGGCCAGTAACTTCTGTACATCAACGAGATCGGCGGCGGTGGCCAGTTGCCCGGCCTTGGGATTGATCTTATTCAAGGCTCTACTTCCTCATGCGTCTCTCGTACCAGCTGTCGACGCAGTACCGATTGTCTCGCAAAGGCGCGCGTCCGTCAGTACCCAGTACGCTTTCTTAACACTTCAGTATCCCGGCACCTTTTGCCCCCCGGCCTATGATGAAGAGGCGCGATGGTACCGTTGCTTGGCCTTCCGCATCGTAAGTAGACAGGAGCACTCGTATGTCACCGAGCTTTTCCTCTCGCCTGGTAGAACTCCATAATCTTGCCGCCCACGCGCATACCGCCGCTGCAACCGCCCACGGTAAGGGAGATCATCTGACGGCCCATGAATTGTCAAAACAGGCGCACGAGCACTCGATGAACGCCCAAAAGCTGAGCCAGGAACTCGCCGTGGAACGGGGTAAGGAGTAGCCCGACATGAAGGCTGCCGTCCTTGTCTCTGGCCGACCAGCGCCCGAACCATTCCTGCAAATTGAGGAGGTTCCCCGTCCGGAACCGCAGCCCGGCTATTTGCTGTTGCGAGTTCTCGCCTGTGGGGTTTGCCGGACCGACTTGCACATTGCCGAAGGAGATTTGCCGCCGGTGCGCCCGCGGCTTATCCCCGGTCACCAGATTGTCGGCGAAGTGGCCGCCGGTGCGACGGCAGAGCTGCCGTTGGGAAGCCGGGCCGGGGTCTCCTGGATCGGCGGCGTGGATGGAAGTTGCTGGTACTGTCACCACGGCATGGAGAATCTCTGCGACCAACCAACATTTACTGGATACACGGTGAACGGAGGCTACGCCGAGTATGCCCTGGTCCGGGCGGACTTCGCGTTTCCTTTGCCTGATGGCTTGGACGACGTGCACGTCGCTCCCCTGCTGTGTGCCGGCATCATCGGCTTTCGCAGCCTGCGTGTGGCTGGGGTTGAACCAGGTGAGCGGGTGGGACTGTATGGCTTCGGCAGTTCGGCGAGTCTCGCCATCACCGTTCTGCAGTCCTGGAAGTGCGAAGTCTACGTCTCCACCAGGGGCGAGACCCATCGCCAGATGGCGGCCGCGCTCGGAGCAACCTGGGTGGGCAAAGAAGATGAGACGCCTCCGGTAAAGCTGGATCGGGCGGTCACCTTTGCCCCCAGCGGCAAGGTAGTGGTGAGCGCCTTGTCGGCCTTGCGCAAAGGGGGAGTGGTGGCGATCAACGCCATCCACCTCGACCAGATGCCTGCCTTTGACTACGACAAGCTGCTTTGGGGCGAACGGCAGATCCGCAGCGTAGCCAACATGACGCGCCACGACGCGCGCGATTTTCTGGCTATCGCGCAGGAACTAAAGATTCACCCGCAGGTCGTCGTATTCCCCCTACAGGACGCAAATAAGGCTCTGTTAGCGGTCAAACAAGAAACCGAGCGTGGCTCGGCAGTGATTGTTCCGTGAGGGTTAAAACATTTCGTTAAAACATTTCTGGGAAAGGTCCGTAGAATTACCAGCCGAGCGAAAAATACTTGGACGGCTGGGACTCAGCTGCGCGACAATCATCCGATCTAAACGGGTCATCCAAGACGCATGCTAGGGTGCCACTGCCTAAAAAGGCTTCTCCCGCGTCCTGGGTATTTGGGATCAGAGCGCTTAGAAGTAATCAGGGTGTACTGGTGAATAACCGCCAGGATATTGCACAAAAAGCGAGACAGTGACGGCGTCATTGTGTACACTGCTTGCCCATGGCAAGAGCAAGTGTTGCCAGCCCCCTGCCATAGAAGTGTCAAGGAGAGAAGACCATGAGCTTTTGCCAAACCTGCGGAAGCAGCTTACCCGACGGAAGTCCAACTTGCACAGCATGTGGAGCTAGCCAGGGGGTGGCTGCATCGAGTGCAGCGCCGGGGGCCATGCCCGGCTCGGGGCCCGCTCCCAGTCCGATTCCTGGTTCGATTCCTGGTCCGATGCCAGGCGCCATGCAAGCTCCAATGACCGCAGCCGGAGCCGGTTTGACCCCCAATGTCGCCGGGGCCCTCGCCTACCTGGTGGGCGCCATTACGGGAATCCTGTTCCTGGTGATTGACCCCTTCAAAGCCGATCGATTTGTTCGCTTTCATGCCTTCCAGTCGATCTTCTTCAACCTGGCGTGGATTGCCTTCTGGATCGTTTGGATGATCGTGGGCCTGGTGCTGGGGGCCGTCTCGCACGGCCTGTTCTTCATCATCCAGCTACCCATCAACTTGCTGGTGACGGTAGGCGGATTCTGCATCTGGGTTTACCTGATGTACTCCGCTTACCAGGGTAAGACCTTCCAATTGCCGGTTATCGGCGCCTTGGCGGCCACCCAGGCAGGGATTGCACCGGCCGCGACCGGCCAGCGGCTCTAGGATTCCCTCGGGCGCCGGCCTGGCATAACCGGCCGGCGCTTGGTGTGTGTGGCTAACCTACGGAAACCCGCACTGAACCCGGCTGTTTCTTCGCCGTACCCCGGATGCCTAGCAGGGTGAGGATCGTCGTCGTCAGCGCTGCGGGTCAGCAGCAAGGTCATGTCCCAGTCTGTCGCTCCGGCCGGTTCTGTGGTCTTGCCCAACCGCGGTCCGGACGCTAAATTACTCTCACCGGAACGGTCGTCCGCATTTGAAACCCCTCATTTTCTGTCGCATCACCTTTATCCTGGTATTCGCTGCAATCGTGGCTTCCGCGCACGGGGCAACCCGCGCCGACCTTTTGCGCGGGGCGTACGGACCTTATCGTGCAAACAACGATTTGCTGTTTTATCACCTCGACCTACGTGTCGATCCGGAGAAGAAGTTTCTTCAGGGAAAAAACACCATCCGCTTCAGGATGCTCAAGGATGGCAAGCGCATCCAGCTCGATCTGCACCCCGCGCTTCAGGTGGACAAAATTCTGCTAACCGGGGTTCGACTGCGATACACGCGCGATTCAGGCGCGGTCTTCATCGATTTCCCCCAAATGCTGAAAGCGGGCCGTGAGTACATCATCGACTTCTACTACTCCGGCCACCCGGTAGAAACCGGCCGCTTTGGCGCCATCACTTTCCGCAAAGATCCCGCGGGCCATCCCTGGATCAACACCGCCTGCGAAGAGACCGGCGCCAGCGTGTGGTGGCCGAACAAAGACCAGTGGCGCGATGAGGTGGAAGGGATGGAGATCAGCGTGGCGATTCCCAACGGCCTGGTCGACGTCTCCAACGGAAAATTCGTGGGCAAGACTGATCTCGGTGATGGTTACACACGCTGGGACTGGCGGGTGCATTACCCCATCAACAACTACGACGTCTCTTTGAATATCGGCAACTACGTGCACTTCTCCGATCGCCTGGGCGATCTGCCCCTTGACTTTTATGTGCTGCCCGAAGACAAGCCGAAGGCGGAACAGCAGTTTGCCCAGGCAAAAGGGATGCTGCAGATCTTTGGCCACTACTTCGGCGACTATCCCTTTCCCCAGGACGGCTACAAGTTGATTGAAGTGCCCTATTCCGGGATGGAACACCAGACAGCGGTAACCTATGGCAATCACTTCACCAACGGCTACCTGGGGCGGGACTGGGCCGGTTCCGGGCTAAGCCTCCGTTTCGACTTCATCATCATCCACGAAAGCGCGCACGAGTGGTTCGGCAACAGCGTCACGGCCGCTGACCGGTCAGACATGTGGATTCATGAGGGCTTTGCCACCTACATGGAAACCCTGTATGTGGAATCGCGTTGGGGTCGAGCCGACGCCCTGAAGTATCTCAATGGATTGAAGCCTAAGGTGAAAAACCTGGAGCCGATCATCTCCGCACGTGGTGTCAACAGCACGCCGCCGATCGACCAATACTTCAAGGGGGCGCTGTTTCTCAACACGCTGCGCAGCGTGGTCGATAACGACCCACGCTGGTGGGCGCTGCTGCATAGCTTCTACCAGCACTTCAAATACCAGAACATCATGACGGAGAACGTAGTCGAGTACTTCAACCAGCAAACCGGGATGAACCTGACGCCCATCTTCAATGAATACCTACGGCATGCGGCGTTGCCGGTGCTCGAACTTAATTGGAGTCGGGGAGGAAACGTCCGTTACCGATGGCAGGCCGACGAATCTACCTTCGCGATGCCGGTGCTGGTAGGGAACCCGGAGCACTGGCAAAGAATCACGCCGACGACCGGCTGGCAAACAATACAGACTCCACTCTCGAAGGACCAGTTCCAGGTAGCGACCGACCTGTTCTACCTCAAGGTAGACTGGATGCCGTGACGATTGAACTTTCTCCTATTGCCGCTCGCGTGCTCGGATCGTTGGTAGAAAAAGAAATCACGACGCCCGAGTATTACCCTCTTTCTCTGAACGCGCTGGCGAACGCCTGCAACCAGAAAAACAACCGTGAACCGGTGACTAACCTGGACGAAGGTGAGATCCGGCAGGCACTGCATCGATTGGAGGACTTTGGGCTGGCGAGCGCCGCGCGCGGGACGGAAAGCCGTGTGGCCAAGTATGAGCACCACATGCAGGAGGTGTTCAACTTCACCCGTGGCGAGATTGCTGTCATGTGCGTTCTGCTGCTGCGCGGTCCGCAAACACCCGGTGAGCTGCGGGGAAGGACGGAACGGATGCATCGCTTTGAGGAACTGAGCGATGTGCAGTCGACCCTGCAGCGGCTGATGCAACGTGAACCGCCGCTAGCCATGGTGCTCCCGCGCCAACCCGGCACCAAGGAAGCGCGCTACGCTCATCTCTTATCGGGTGAGGTCACGGAGCCCGTCCCTATAGAGGAACAGCCCATCGGACGAGGTACGTCCCTCGAAGCCGAAGTCGCCGCACTACGCCAGGAAGTGGCGCAACTGAGAGAGCAAGTGGAGCGAGTGCTGCGGCTGGTGGAGTGAAACGGTAAGTGGTCACGCAAGATGTTGCGTTTTCGTTTTGTATCAGGGCACGACTTTAGTCGCGGAGGTGCGGCTTTTTGCTGCTGTTCCCAAGCCACAGAGCGCGAGGAACGATAATGAAGACCTACCTCAGGGGCTAAAGAGTCTGCGTGAGAACGGAGTGGACGGTCGTGGAGCGTCCCTTCTAAGGGGAGCGCAGTGGGGTGAGTGTACGAGGGCTGGAATCGGGTTTCAAGCACATTTCAAGCGCATGGCTATGAGTTGCCATTTTATTCACTACTCTGGCACGGTTTACGC
>JBAVQC010000227.1:0-8092 GCA_049693715.1 Acidobacteriaceae bacterium
GATCCAGTTTCGAAGCGCTCGTTAACGAAAAGACCCCGGATGTTCCCAGCATGCCCGGGTTGAGGAATTCGAAGAGCGACCATAGCTCGCCTAGATGATTCTCGACCGGTGTCCCACTCAATGCCAGCCGATGATTGGCGAGCAGCAGGCGAGCCGCCTTGGCCGACTCGGTATTTCGATTCTTGATGGCCTGTGCCTCGTCGAGGATCACATAGTCGAAAACTCTGTCTTTAAAGTGCAGGGCATCGCGGCGTAGCGTTCCGTACGTGGTGAGGATGATGTGGTAGAGAGAGAACTCATCCTTCTCGCGGGCCTGATTGCGAGCCGTGCCGGTGTAGTCAAGCACGCGAAGCTGCGGAGTGAATCGCTGGATCTCCTGCTTCCAGTTGAAGATCAGCGATTTGGGAACGACCACCAGCGAGGGCGCTTCCTTCGGTTGCAACTCGCGGCGGCTCTCCAGCAGGGCGAGCACCTGCGCGGTCTTCCCCACGCCCATATCGTCGGCAAGGCATCCTCCAAAGGAGAACTGGCGCAGGAAGTGCATCCACCCCAGGCCGTCGCGCTGATAACCGCGCAAGCACCCGGTAAAACCGGCGGGCTGTTCGGCGGGACCGATGGATGCAAACTGCGCCAGATCCTTGCGTACGCGGGCAAAGGCCTCGTCGCAATTCACAACCGGCTGTGTGGCTAACAGGGCATCGAGAACTCCCGCCTGATTGGGGCGGAAACGAATGTGATCGCCGTCCGCTTCACCCAGGCTGGCCACATCGCCGAAGCGGCGCAGCCATTCCTCCGGCAGCAGGCCGTAGGAGCCGTCGTCAAGCACCACCATCGTCTCACCCCGTTTCAACGCCGCCAGCAACCGTGGCAGCCGGGCCGTTGCTTCTCCAAATTCAACCGAGCCCTGAAGCTCGAACCAATCCACGCCGCTGGATACGGAGACGCTGCTCTTACCAGGCTGGCGAAAGAGCTTACCGGCGGCGGTGATCCGCCAACCCGACTCAGCCAGAGCGCGCACCACCTGCGGCAGCTTCTTAGGCGAAAGGGTCCACCCTGCGTTCACTGCCCACGTGCCGGCGGTAAACCTTATGCCGGCTTGCTGCATTTGCTCAACCGCGGACTTTTCGAACGCGCTGTCGCGTCTCACAAATCGTCGCGTGGATGCGTCGTAGATGCCTTGCGGGGGCGCCTTTTCTGCGATGGAGTAGCCTTCATACTCAAATGACAACTCGGCTGTCATGCGGGGGCGAATCGTGTCGTAATGCATAGCAGGCGCGGAAATCTTGAGACATGGCTGCGGACGAACGCAGACCTCTTCGTATCTCAATGCCTCGGGCAGATCCAGCTCGGGTAGCGCCGGTGAGTTTAGCAGGCTGCCGAGAAACTCCTGCCGTTCCTCATCCGGAATCACGATAGAGCCCTTCTTGCGCAGGGCCTCGATCCAGGCAAACGTGTCGTCGCTAGCCAGGCGCGCGACGGAGTTCTGCATTACCAGGATGCCATCCACTGATGCCAACAAGGGTTCGTTGACCGCCATCCGCTGCTCCCCGCGGCGAAATTCTCCTGTTAGCTGCCATCGGTTCTGCCGGCTCCCACGGATCTGCAGAACAAATTTCCATGGCTCCCCGTCGTCCCACTGGAGCGGCGGCTTACTGAGTTCGTTCTGGGCGAAGGGAAGAAAGCAGCGTCCTGTTTCCAGCACCCTGGGCAGCAAGACTCGCGCCATCACAGGCGATAGCGAAAAGGAATCGGGCCCTCGATCGTAGCCGCCATAATATCCATACGATTGGTAGGGCTCCGCTCCCATCAGCAGGGTCAAAATCTCGCGGTCCTCGTCAAGAGGCACGGACTGAATACGGCTGCGAGGCATCGGGCACGATTTCGGAATATCTCTCCACTCGCCGTCTTTGTTACGTCCCCGAGACGCGGCGCCGAGTACCAGAGCGCCGTTGGCGCTACCCTTGGCGACGTCCAGAATGTACACGAGCTCTGCGTGCGCAGGCCAGGTTGGCCCACCGGTTCGATGGGAGGCCGGAGTCTCCGCAATCCGGCTTAACTGCTCTCTCCAGGCGGGCAGCCGGGCTGGTGGAGGGATAGTGCGGAACGGAACAATTTTTGTGATTTGACCGGTTTCGCCGGGTGACACGGCCGCTGAGGTGCTCCCGCTCTCATTCGCAACGGTCATCGCATCCGCGCGTGCTTCCGCACGGAACTCGCTTAGCTCGAACAACATCTCTTGTTTGATAGCAGGAGGTCCCGTCACCTCGGAAAGATATCCTTGCTCATCTGCTTCCAGGATCGCGGCCCAGATGTGCTTGCAGAGATTGCCGTGCTCTTCGAAAAAGGGGCAGTCACACCCCACCGTCAACGCGCCATTCGACCATTTCAGCCAGACGTTGTACAGCTCCGATCCTAGAACCTGCGCGTCCATTTCGCTAGGCGAGCCGCTCTGAATCTCCACGCGCTTTCCCAGAAAATATTTTTCGCCACGATCCCTGGAGGAAGCGCTGAACTTCTTAGCCAGGATCAAAGGGAGCTGAGTTCGCGAGCCAGTGCTTAGTGAGTTCACTTGTTCATTCTAGTAAATCGGGCTCGGCGGTAGAGACAGCGGCATGTGGATATCGCGGCAATTACGGTGTAGCTCCCGGGTACCCCTTCGTCGGGCTCGCGCGCTTACAATCTGCTTAGCAAGGCAAAAGAGGAGCGTTTTCTGAAACAAATCCGGGTTGTCGATTCACACACCGGCGGCGAGCCTACCCGAACCGTCATCGAAGGCGGCCCTGACCTCGGAAACGGCGATCTGCCGCAGCGTCGCGTCGTATTCCAACGCGATCACGAAGCCTTCCGCCGTGCTCTCGTCACGGAACCGCGTGCCTCCGAAGCGATGGTGGGGGCATTGCTGTGCGAACCGACCCGTCCCGATTGCCTCACCGGCGTTATTTTCTTCAACAACAGCGGATGCCTGGGCATGTGCGGGCATGGGACCATCGGTGTCGTAGCCACGCTCGCATATCTGGGCAGAATCCAGCCTGGGTCTCACCGCCTGGAAACGCCGGTGGGCGTTGTGGGAATCACGCTCAATCAGGACGGTACCGTAACCTTCGAAAATGTACCCAGCTACCGCAGGAGTGCGGCAGTTGAGGTCGAAGTGCCAGGCCACGGCGCCGTAACCGGCGACGTTGCCTGGGGCGGCAACTGGTTTTTTCTGATCAAGCATCATCCCTACACGATTGCGAAAGTGAACCTTGACCAGCTCATCCATTTCACCTGGCAGGTTCGCCAGGCACTCACCGCCGCCGGCATTCGCGGAGCGGAGGGCGCGGAGATCGACCACATCGAACTTCACGGCCCAGGCTCATCGCCAGACGTGAACAGCCGGAATTTCGTGCTCTGCCCAGGCAAGGAGTATGATCGCTCCCCTTGCGGAACGGGCACCAGCGCCAAGTTGGCCTGCTTGTATGCCGAAGGTCTCCTGGCTCTGGGCCAGGTCTGGCGGCAGGAAAGCATAATCGGCAGCATCTTCGAAGGGCGCATCGTTCTGCGCGACGGGCAACTCCTGCCAACCATTACCGGCTCAGCGTTTATCACTGCGGAGTCAACCCTCATTCTTGACCCCCGCGATGCCTTCTGCTGGGGCATCCCCGCATGACCCGCACATTTGACGCCGTGATCGTGGGTGGCGGGATTGTGGGGGCCGCCTGTGCCCTGGCCCTTTCGCGGGAGGGGATGCATCTCGCACTGGTAGAGCCCGGAGAGATTGGCGGTGGCGCGACCGCCGCGGCCATGGGCCACATCGTTGTTCTTGACGATTCGCCGGCCCAGCTGACGTTGACTCGCTACTCGCAGCTGCTATGGCGGCAGATGGCGGCCCAACTTCCACCGGACGCGGAATTCACCCAGCGCGGCACGCTCTGGGTGGCAGTCGATGATGAGGAAATGCAGGAGATCTGTCGCAAGCACAGTATCTATAACCAGAATGGAATCCCCTCCGAGGTAATCCCTGGGGAAGCTCTTGTGTCCCTCGAGCCCGCATTGCGCCACGGCCTTGTGGGGGGACTGGTAGTCCATGAAGACGTAGTCGTAGCCCCGCAGCTGGCTGCGCAATCTATCCTGCGCCAGGCGCTCAAGGTAACGCTCATCCGCGAAGCAGCAACCGCAATGCAGAACGGCAAAGTCCTACTCAGCAGTGGCGGCCAATTGCACGCGCCCATTCTCATCAATGCGGCGGGTGAGGGAGCTCCCGCACTGACCCCGGGGCTACCCGTGGCCATGCGTAAGGGGCATCTGGCAATCACCCACCCCTATCCAGGTTTTCTACGCTACCAGGTCGTGGAGTTGGGATACCTGAAGAGCGTTCATGTCACAACCACGGATACCGTAGCCTTCAATGTGCAGCCGAGACAAAACGGGCAGCTGCTGATCGGTTCATCACGTCAATTTGGCGTTAAGAGCAGGGAAGTGGAGGATGGGATGCTGGCCCGTATGTACGCCCGAGCCACGGAATACCTGCCGGCGTTACCGTCACTCTCGATCGAACGGACCTGGACCGGCTTTCGCTCTGCCACCGCGGACAAGCTGCCGCTCATCGGTCTTTCCGCGGACGACGAGACGCTCTTTCTAGCCACTGGACATGAAGGATTGGGGATTACCACCTCGCTCGGAACCGCGCAACTTCTGGCAGACTCCATCGCAGGAAGAACACCAGCCATCCCGATAGGCCCCTACTCGCCATCCCGGACCATGTTGGCGTAGCGTTTCGCTTCTCATCTACCTGACCAATCCCGGTCTATTGGATAGACTGGTGCAGGCGGCTATCTCGTCAAGGAGCACACCATGGAGCTCGCATTGGAATTGAACCCCGTATCGCTCATCGGCTTTGGAGATGGCACACAAGGAGCGTCCTTCACCGGAATGAACCCCGCCACCGGCGCATCGCTGGAGCCAAAGTTCTTCTCCGCAACCGCCGAGGACCTGCAGCGGGCGGCAGCGCTGGCGCAGAGCGCCTTCACCACCTACAGCAATCTCTCCGGCAAGCAAAAGGGCGCCTTCCTGCGGAGCATGGCTGCTTCCATCGAGGCGGCGGCTCCGGCGATTATCCAAAGGGCCCATCTGGAAACCGCACTGCCTGAAGCGAGACTGACTGGCGAGGTAGGGCGAACTTGCGGCCAATTGAGACTCTTCGCGCAAGTGGTGGAAGAGGGTTCCTGGGTGGATGCGCACATCGATAACGCCGATCCGGAGCGTAAGCCGCTGCCCAAACCTTCCATCCGTTCCATGCACAAGCCGCTGGGCCCGGTGGCCGTTTTCGGCGCCAGCAATTTTCCCTTGGCCTTCTCCGTCGCAGGTGGAGACACTGCTTCCGCGCTCGCCGCCGGAAATCCGGTCATCGTCAAGGCGCATCCAGCGCATCCTGGAACCAGCGCCCTGGTCGGCCAGGCCATCCGCGAGAGCGTGAAGGCGAGCGGCCTGCCGGAAGGCGTCTTCTCCATGCTCTTCGACTCCGGAGTGGATGTAGGCGTCCAGCTGGTGCAACACCCCGCCATCAAGGCAGTGGCATTTACCGGCTCCTTTACCGGAGGTACGGCGCTCATGAAGCTGGCCGCTGCCCGCCCCGAGCCGATCCCGTGTTACTCGGAAATGGGAAGCGTCAACCCTGTATTCGTTCTACCCGGCGCGTTAAAACAACGGGGAAGCGCTGTGGCCACGGGCCTCCAGGCTTCCTTTACCCTCGGAGCCGGGCAATTCTGCACCAAACCAGGACTCGTGCTGGTCCCGCAGCAGGACGGCACGCCGGGATTCATGAAGGAGTTAGGCGACAAGGTCACCGGTACCGCTACGCAAACTCTCCTGACGAAAGCCATTGCCGATCGTTACAAGGCGGCAGTCAAGGGCCGTTTGGCCGGCGCCACTGTGCTGGCGGAAGGGGCAAAAGCAGAAATCGGCAGCGATGCCGCCACCGTGCAAGCCTCGCTCTTTGTAGCCGACTACAAGGACCTGATGGAGCACGAGGAACTGGCGCAAGAGATTTTCGGTCCCACGACCGTCGTGGTCGGCTACCAGGATCGCAAGCAACTGCTTGCCGTTGCCGAGCAATTGGAAGGTCATCTCACCGCGACCCTGCAGGCGGATGAGAGCGAACTGGCAGACTATGCCGACTTGATCGACATCCTCTCGCGCAAGGTAGGGCGCTTGATCCTGAACGCTTATCCCACCGGGGTGGAGGTCTGCCACGCCATGGTGCACGGCGGCCCGTTCCCCGCCACCAGCGACGGCCGCTCGACCTCCGTGGGCAGCCAGGCCATCTTCCGCTTCACCCGTCTGGTCTGCTATCAATCCTTTCCCGATGCCGCGCTCCCAGATGAGCTCAAGGGCAGTAACCCGCTGGGAATCATGCGCATGGTGGACGGAGACAGAACCCGCAAGCCCTCCGCTTAGCGTCCCGCTATGCGGTCCGCGTGACGACGCCCCGGCCATCCCTGTAAACTTTCCTGCGACACTTGAAGGAGGGTTGGCCGTGGAACTCGAAGACAAGAACCGCAGGGACTTCTTGAAAATGGGTGGCGCAACGCTCGCAGCGGCGGCCGTGCCCGCCGTTGGATCTTGGACCGCAACCAGCTACGCTGCCATCCTAGGCGCCAACGATCGCGTGCGAGTCGCCCTGATCGGCGCCGGCGATCGCGCCAAGCAGTCATTGGTACCCGCGTTCCAGGATCATGCCAAGGAGCTCAACTTCGAGTTCGTCGCCGTCTCCGATATCTGGAACCGTCGCCGTGACGAAGGTGCGGCCTTTATTCAGAAGCAGTGCGGTGGCAGCCCCATTGCCGGCATCCGCAATAATGATGAGCTCTATGCCCGCAAGGATGTCGATGCCGTCATTGTCGCCACGGCTGATTTTCAGCATGCCTTGCACGGCGTAGAAGCAGTGCAGGCGGGCCGCGATGCCTATGTGGAGAAGCCTACCGCTCACACCATGGAGGATGCGCGGGCGTTTCGCGCCGCGGTGAAGCAGACCGGAAAGGTCGTAGCTGTCGGCACCCAGCGCCGCAGCACGCCCAGCTATCAAAAGGCCTACGAGTACATTCAGTCGGGCAAATTCGGTGACATCGTTGCGGTCGAGATGACCTGGAACGTCAATCAACCGGGCCGCTGGCGGCGCCCAGGTGTTGTGCCTCTACTGAAGGAGCAGGATACGGACTGGAAGCGCTACCTGCTCAACCGGCCCTATGAGCCGTTCGATGCCCGCAAGTATCTCGAGTTCCGCCTCTTCTGGCCCTACTCGTCGGGTATTCCCGATCAATGGCTGGTCCACCAGATCGATACCGTTCACTGGTTTTCCGGCTATCCGCATCCGCGCAGTGTGGTGGCCAATGGCGGCGTCTATCTATGGAAGGATGGGCGCAAGAACTGGGACACCATGACCGCCGTCTTCGATTACGGTCCGCTCGATGATCCGAGCAAAGGTTTCCAGGTGATCTATTCTTCGCGCATGACCAACTCCGCCGGAGGAATCAAAGAGATTTACTACTCCAATGGCGGCATGCTCGACATGGATAAGCAGTGTGTGAACTCCGAAGGGGGAATGACTGCGAAGTCCGCCGCCGAAATGGGCATGAAGCAGAACCTGCTGGGCGACTACTCTCTCAGCGACACGGTCATGAAGGCAGAGACTTCCGCCAATACCGGCAATGACCCCATGACTTCAGCCAACATGCGCAACTGGATGGAGTGTGTTCGCTCCCGCAAGCAGCCCAACGCCAGCATTGACGCGGGCTACAGCCATTCGGTGGCACTGTGCATGAATATTGCCGCCATTCAGACCGGCCAGCGCGTCACCTTTGACGACAAGTCAGAGCGCGTGATGGCCGGGGACAAGGTCTATGAATAACACCAGAGGGAGTGGACGTGGGCCGAAAAAGATGGGCGCAGCCCACCATAGCTTTCACTTAAGGTCGCGTTTGACGGCGGATTAACCAATACACCGGAAGTCCAGCGACCACCAGCACCAGCCCAGGCCAGGTCGTTGCCGGACGATCAATGAAAAGGCAAAGCACAACCGTGCTCGCCCCAAGAACATAGATGGCCGGTACGACCG
>JBAVQC010000228.1:0-7988 GCA_049693715.1 Acidobacteriaceae bacterium
TAAACCCATCATGGTTCGCGCCACACGTTAGAGGCCCTCATGAGTCCGCGTGCCGTGTCGAATTGTGCTATCCAGGCTGGATCAGCCGCACCGCATACACGATGTTATGAGTGACGCACTACACTAGGGGGGAGAAACATATCCTGGATAATCCCGGATATGTTTTCTTTGAGCCTTACCCCACGAAGTCCACTTGAACCGGAGTCGTAATTATCCCCCGCTCATAGCCCATCGTGAGCAGCTTGCGAATGGCCTCTTTCCCATCATCCCCGTAATTGAGCGTGCGCTGGTTCACGTACATACTCACGAACCGGTTTGCCGTTTGTGGATCGAGGTCGCGGGCAAACTGCATCGAATACTCGAGCGCCGCTTCACGATAATCCAGCGCGTGTTGGATGCTGTCGCGTAACGCCTGCGTAACCGTGACCATGACCTCCTCACCCAGGCTGCGGCGAATGGCGTTGCCACCCAGGGGCAAGGGCAATCCAGTCTGCTCCCGCCACCACTGGCCAAGATCGATGACCTTGTGCAATCCGCTGGCGGCGTAAGTCAGCTGCCCCTCGTGGATGATGAGACCGGCGTCAAAATTCCCCGCGACCACCTCGGGGATAATCTTGTCAAAGGGAACGGTAACGGTTTCAATCTCCGGCGCGAACAGCTTCAGGGTGAGATACGCGGTGGTCAGGGTACCGGGAACCGCCATTCGCACCCGCCCGATCTCACTGGCCGGGATCCTCTGGCTGGCAACAATCATCGGCCCATAGTTTTCTCCGACACTGCCGCCACAAGCCATCAATGCGTAGTCCTTCTGCACGTAGGGATAGGCGTGGAACGAGATCGCGGTCACGTCGTAGAAGGCCTCATTCATGGCCTTGTGATTCAGGGTCTCGATATCGCATAGGGTGTGGGTGAACTTGTATCCGGGAACCCTGATCTTGCCCGTCGCCAGGCCGTAAAACATGAAAGCGTCATCGGAGTCCGGACTGTGAGCAATGGCGATCTCCCTCACCGCGCTCGAATTCCTGCTCGGGTCCTTGGCCGGGGCATCCGGCGGAAGCGAAATAGGCGTAGTGGTCACAAAGTCCTTTCTGATTAAACCTCGGCAGAGCTACCTTACAGAACCCGGTCGCGGGAATCGTTGCCGAACGAACCCAATATGCTTACGCAGGCCGTAGCGGCGAGGATCTTGACGGCATCGCCGGGGAGGAACGGTGCGACCGACTGAGCGAAAACAACAGAAAAGTTCAAGTGGGCGAGAACCCCGAGCCAGATAGCGCCGGCAGCCAGAATGACCATGCTGCCCAGCGCGGCAGCGGTAAGCGCGGTCAGGAATGAGCGGCGGCCACGGTGGTAGAGCAGACTGGTCAGCGCTGCTGCAAAAGGGTACGAAAGCAAGTACCCACCCGTAGGGCCAAGCAGTTGCGCTATTCCGCCGGGACCATGGGGGCTGAACACGGGCAGGCCAACGGCGCCTTCCACCAGGTAAAGCGCCAGGCAGGCAAACGCCGCCCCCGGGGTAAAGAGCAACCCCAGCAACAGCACGGCGAAGGTCTGCATGGTGACGGGAACCGGCGTGAAGCCGAGCGGTATGGCGATGTGGGCGCAGATGGCAAGCAGGGCCGTAGCCGCTACCACCGTCAGACGGGTCTTCAACGCAATGCGGGGTACATGCAATGCCTGAAGCCTGTCTTGCTTAAAGCCGATTTCTGCCATCTTTGATCTCTCCATCCGGCTCCCTTGCGGTCGCGCCTTGCTGCGCGGGGTCATGCCGCAAGATACGCCGGGCAACTGAGAAAGCCACCCACAGTAATGCGCAAAAGCTGATCGCGAAAGCCACGAACAAAAGCCGCATAGGGGACGACCGGGCTCAGGAACAAGTTGAAGGATACCAAAAATGGCAGCCTACCGCAGGCTGTCTCTCAGCCACGCAAGATATCTGAAAATCGGGCATATGTTTACCAACTATGGTTCACTCGATTGCAAGCGTGAAAACTTCCCCAAACGCGGCAGGGTTCACTGAGAAGATAAGTCAACAGAATTGTGAGGCGATGGTGATCACAGAAAAACAAACACCGTGGGATAATCTGGCGCGGGGCCTCTCATTGTACTTTTCTCGTTCGGGTCGCCGGGTCGCCACCGTTGTGGCCATCGTCATCGCCTTTTCGCTCGGATACCACGCGACCTTTGGGGCCAACGGCCTATCGGCTTATCAACAGAAGCGCCACCAGCATCAAATGCTGCAGCAGGAGATTCTGCGCTTGCAACAGCAGAATAGCCGCTTGCAGGACCACGTGCAGCATCTGCAATCCGACCCCGACGCCATCGAGCACGAAGCAAGGACCATCCTGCGCTACGCCAAGCCAGGAGAAGTCATCTACGCTTTGAACGACAAACCCCAAGCCACCCAACCTTCCAAGTAAGAACGTAAGAGAGTTTCACGCCTGTTTTTCGTCCGGCACAGCAGTAAGCACCGGGACTGAGGGGGTCTCCCGTTCGATGGGTATGACGAATCTCAGCGGAGAGCGCACCATTTGGCGCAGCAGATAACGGACCAGCAGCAACTGTTCGCGGCCGCGGACATCGTACGCGCGTAAGGCGACAAACGCTGAAATGGCAAAGCTGACGCCGAGGTTAAGAACAAACGTCACCCCGATGCCGGCCATGGCGTAGTAGAACCAGTCCTTACCAAAGGAACTGGTGCCGAATCTTGCCGCAGCCAGCGCCAGCGTCCCGGTGGAAAGAGTCACGTGGCGCACATCGAAGGGGATTCCGAAGAAACGGGCGATCACCGGCACGAACCCCAGCAGATAACCAAGCGCAATGCTGGTGCTCCAGCCGGCAAGATTGAGCTCAATCCAGGCCGCGGCGGCCGTCATCTTGTTCTGCCCGATGCGCCGGCCAAAGGGGTGCTGAGAGACGGCTTCCGTCAGCCGATGGAACACGGCAAAATTCTCGCACCATCCGCCGATCAACGCGGCAAGCCATAAAATGACTCCCGTACCGGCCGCGTAGATGATGGTCCCGGAGGCGAAGGGATGAAGCGCCTCGTAGACATGACGGGCACTCTCATCGGGCAGGTAATGCTGGGCAAACATCACGCGCCACAGCCGCTCCAGGGCTACGCAGCCGATGCACACCGAAATCACGTTGCCAATAGCTGCTGCCAACTGGGTGCGCGTGATGCGGGCGGTGAAGTCGGCAATCTTACTCCAGCTCGCGTTGCCCGGGTTCGTCCGGACAATCCCGGCAAAGGTAGCGGCCGTAGCCGAAGGCTGCTTGGTGGCCAGCACCAGGCCGAACACCTGCAGCAGGACGAAACTGATCGCGTAGTTGGTGCCGGTAAGAAAACCCTCCACAAAGAGCGGGAACTGCTGCTCCACAATGCGCATCTTGAACGCCGCGGTCAGCACGGTCAAAAGGCCGCCGCCCACCGCAGCGAGCCACATTTGCCAATACTCCTTGCGGCTATGAGCAATGTAGTGTTCGCCGCTCCGTCCCGTGCGCTCTACCGTTTTGCGCGCCAGCAAATTCAGATTTTGCTTAAGCAGGGCAGAAACCCGTTTATCTTCGAGCCGCCCTTCGATCAGCTGGTTCAGCAGATTGCGGGAGGCAAGGAGACCATCTACACCAGGTACCGGTACCGCGCCGTAGGTGAGGACCCTGGCCAGCCCGTGCATGCGCATCAGGGCCAACTCGATACTGCGGAGGTCGAGCACCAGGTCTGCGCTGACTCCGGTGGTCTCCATGCCCAGGCGCACCTGGCCAAGTTCTTTGCGGCAATTACTGATAGCCGTTTTCCAGACATCGAACTGAGGCGCGGCTTCCGCCGCATCCATAGCCTCCACCAGTTGCTGGGTGGCAAAGATCAGATGATAAAAGGGCGAGTTCTGCACCTCGGCACGAGCGCCACGATCGCGCATGGCTGCGGTGACGCCGCGGCCCGCAGTGCGCGTAGCAATCAGGCAAAGCGCCTGGCGTAAATCGCTCTGCAAGCGAGGAGAGGAACGCGGCCCACCGCCCGTAGCAGGCGGAGCGAGAATAATGCTGAGACGTTCGAAGAGAGGCTGCGGCAGATCCAGAAAACGCTCCACATCGCGGGAGTGAGCGAACAGCGCGATCATGAGGCGCGAGCTATCCGTGACCGCCATGGCCGAAGGCAGAAGGCGATTGAAGAGGCGGCGAAGCCCTTCAGAAAAAACCGCATGGTGCCGGGGCAAACCCGCCTCCGCCAATAGGGCCACGGAGTCGAGTTGGGAAACCATCGATTGAAAAGCTTCCTGAAAGTCGAGCCGCAGCAGATCGTCATGCTCCAGCATGCGCAGCCAACACAGCAGGCGCACGTTGAACGACCGTTCGCTTGAGCCAGTCCAGATGGTGTGGAAGAGGCGAGTAAAGCTCGTGGTTTGCGTATCCAGGGTGGCGGCGGCAGAAAATGCTCTTGTCCGTGCACGCAGCTCGTCTTTCGCACGAGCAAAAGCGGGCCGGTGCCGCGAATGCCGGCGCAGACGCAAATACTTGCGGATGGATCGGCCCAGTTTCACCTTGCGTTCATTTTAAACGGGGGCTTACGTTAGCGTGCGCAGGGCGCAGCTCCTCAACCGCCAGCGAGAGCGCTGCCTGCAGCTCCTTCTGGGTTTCCTGGTCCAGTTTGGCACCCCCAATGGTGAGGTAAAAAACATCGATGGCGATCTCTCCTTCGGTATCGATCAGGGCCACCTCGATATTGCAATTGTGCCCCGCCAGGGTGGTGGCGATTTGCCGCAGCAGCCCCGGCCCATCCTGGGCAACCACCTGCAACAGGGTGCTGTGGGTGGACGCGGTGTTATCGAAATCAAGTCGAGTTTCGACCTTGACCATGATGGGAGTACGGACTGCCTGGCGCCGGCGTAACAGCACTTCGATCGGAGTCTTGAGCGAGATGACGTCGAGCAGGCTCTGGCGGAAGCGATCCACCTCAGAGGGATTCAACTCCAGGGTGCGGAAGGGATCGGAAAACTGAAAGGTGTCGACGATGATGCCGGCGTCGTCGGAAAACGCCTCGGCTTTGACAATGTTCATGCCCCACGAGGAAAGCGCGCCGGCCATATCGGCAAAAAGCAGGGGACGATCCCTGGTGATCACCGTCAAATCCCACAACTGGCGCACGCTCCGCAGGTTGATTTGGACGGGTGATTCGGCGAGCTGCAGTGCCATCTGAAAATGGTCGTGAATCTGCTCCGGCATGTGCGTCTGCAGATACCGCTGGGGAAGACCTTCCAGAAAACTGCGCAGTTCCGGAGCGCGCTCCGGCGCAAGCGTCAGAATGCGCCGGAGCAGCGTAGGGTCTAAATCCGCGCGATAGCGCTGCTGATCGACACTGCGGTCCATGAAGTTTGAGGTGGCGATATAAAGTTGCCACAAGCTATCCGCCTTCCATGGGGTAAGGGCATCGGGGTTGACCGCCTTGATATCCGCATAGGTCATCAGGCACAGCATCTTGAGATGACTCTGCGACGCCACCTTTTCGGCAAAAGCCTGAAGGGTTTCGGTGTCAAAAATGTCGCGGCGCAGGGTGGCCGACATTTCCAGGTGGTTGCGGATTAACCGCCGCACCTGGTCGCGCTCTTCGGCATCCAGCTCCAACCGCGCCAGCAGGCTGTCGGCCAGTTCCACGCTTTGCACCGTGTGGTCCCCGGTGCGCCGGGCCTTGCCCGTGTCGTGCATGAGCAGTGCCAGAAAGAAGAGGTCGAGGCGGTCGATCTCCGCCAGCAGGGTAGAGAAGCGCCGTTCCCAAGCCAGATGGGGTTGACGCAGCGCGTGCACATTGTCGATGACCAGGAAGGTATGCTCGTCGACCGTGTAGCGATGATAGGAATCGCGAATCACCAGTGCGTCGATGCCGTGGAACTCGGGGATGAGCAGCTCCAGAATTCCCAGCGCATGCATGGTGCGCAGCGCGTGTGCGGCATGCGGCCCAAGCAGGATCTCGCGCAGCCCGTTCCACAGGAACGGCCCTTCCGGGATGTGTACATCGAGTACCGGGAGAGCGTCTGCGAGGCGATCCTCAGCATTTTGCGTCAGCCGGTAGCCGTGCGCCGCAACCAGGGCAAAGACGCGAAGAATACCCTCCGGACCCGTGAACTGCGCAGCTTCTGAAACATCGATGCGTCCGTCCTGGATCACGAAATCGGTGCCGGGGATGGGAACCCGTTTCCGCCGTTGCGGACGGTAAAACGATTGCCGTGCCGGGGGGAGAGCTTCCATGGCCAGCACTGCGCGCCGGTAGACGGTCCGCGCGTGCCGGTAGTAGGTCCGCATCCAGTAAGCGGGGTCCGAGGTGCCTTTGGTTTCGAGGCCGATACTCTGGGCCGCCGCTTCGTCCTGGGCATGCCAATCCAGGCTATTGTCGTCGCGCCCGCTGCGCAGATGGAGAAAGCAGCGCGTGGCGCTGAGAAATTCAAACGCCGACGCAGCGTCGTTGTGCACCGAATAAAGGGAATTGCCAAAACTGGTGGGCCAGGCCTTGTGTTCGCGAACGTGGTGTAGCAGATTGAGCCAGTGGGCTAACTGATGGTCGCGCAAACCGCCCGGACACTCTTTGATATTGGGCTCAAGATGGAAGATGGTGTTGCCGTATTTTTGGTGACGTGCGCGGGCCAGGTCGGCAAGCCTGTGTACGATGCCACTCCATTCGCGCAGCGCCACTTCGGGCAGCGTTGTGTTCTGCAGACTCTGAGATAAAGCGTGATCCCCGGCGATAAACCGCCGGTCAAGCAGGGAGAGGGTGAATTCGATGTTGTCCGGGTCGTAGCGATCGCATTCCTTGAGGGTGCGAATCATGGGGCTGGCCCGCAAACCCAGATCCCACATGGCTTGATTGCAACCACGGATGTGCTCGCGAAGCTTGTCCTCCACTCTCTCGTCGGCGCAAAGATAGAGCAGATCGACGTCCGAATTGGGGAAGAGTTCCTTGCGTCCGAAGCCGCCTACGCCCATGAGCGCCAACCCGGGTGGGATCGGCCCGCCGCTTTCGAACCGCCACAGCGGTTCCAGCAGGCAATCGACCACCAGGGCGCGGCGGCGGATACAAAGCACTCCGTTGCCCGTCCGCTCGAAGGACTGCCGCATCCCCGCCATCTCGGCCTGGTAGTACTCTCGCAACTGCTGGTGAGACGTGAATGCAGCTTTCATGCCGACCGCGAAAGAGATTTAGACCACAAGAGCTTGCTCTGGGGACACCTTTGCGTATCCCACCCATGAACCCGGGAACGAGATCATGGGTGGGCCATCGCGACCATTACATCGCAGACTTAGAGCGCGGCCGCGCCGCGTTCTCCGTTGCGGATGCGGATAGCTTCATCGATGGCGGAAACGAAGATTTTTCCATCCCCGATCTTCCCCGTCCTGGTTGCTGTGATGATGGCCTGTACAGCCTTTTCCAGCAGTTCGTCCGGAATCACGGTTTCGATTTTGATTTTGGGTAAAAGGTCGACGGTATATTCGCGTCCGCGATAAAACTCCGTGTGGCCCTTTTGCCGCCCGTGGCCCCGTGCTTCAAGGATTGTCATCCCCTCTACACCGATGGCCATCAGAGCTTCTTTGACTGCGTCGAGCTTCGACGGCTGAATGACAGCTTCTATCTTTTGCATATCTGCTTTACAGAGTAGCAAGAGTATAGCCGGGAAGGCAGTTTTCCCCGTGAGAGCGCGCCCTGGTCCCGAAGGGGCTAAGGACAGACTTGACCAAATTCGGTTTGAAAAACGCTCTCGGTCCAGCAACCACTCTTAATGGAACCGTTGCCCGGTCCTTTGTCATCCCGAGAGGCTGTGACTTTTTGTTTTGGCACTTTGGCAACCGAGCTCTCCGTTAACAGTCACCCTGTCCTTTGGCAACCGCCCTCTCCCTCACCACAACCCTCCCCTGTTTGTCATCCCGAAGCGAAGCCGAGGGATCTGCAGTTTCACTCCACCAGCAACTAATCTCAGATGGGAGGTGCACTCTCCCCCTTT
>JBAVQC010000229.1:0-3083 GCA_049693715.1 Acidobacteriaceae bacterium
TCTTCCCGGGAGCTACAACGGAGACAGTCTGACCGTGCTCTATCACTGCACCTATCAAGGATCCCCCACGACAAAGTTCGCTCAGGATTCTATCCTGCCGCCGGCGCAACAACCGCCGAATGATGGCTCGGTGGATGGTGTCCACGGCGTGCAGCAACCGTCGGCGATACCGTAGTCAACTAGACCTTGCGAAGCAGCTCCGAGTTTCTATGACATTGCAAACATGGCTGCGCCTGGCTTATCACGCCGCACTCGTCCTGGCTTTGATCAACCCTGGGTTCTATGCCCACAGTCAAGTCCAATCAGAATCGGACTGGCCGAATTACGGCAACGATCCGGGAGGCATGCGCCATTCAGCTCTTTCTCAAATCAACCGGGAGAATGTGGCCAAGCTTAAGGTAGCGTGGATCTACCACACGGGCGACATCTCCGACGGTCATGACGGAAGAAGGCGGAGCGGCTTTGAAACCACTCCGATTCTGATCGGGGGAAAGCTCTATCTCACGACACCCTTTAACCGTGTCATTGCGCTTGATCCCACGACGGGAAGGGAACTCTGGTCCTACGATCCCAGGATCGACCAGAGTCTCGACTATGGAGACGGGCTGATCAATCGCGGCGCCGCAACCTGGCTTGATCCAGTGCCCGCTGTCGGTAGAGTATGCCAACGCCGCATCTTCGAAGCGACGCTCGATGCCCGCTTGATTGCCCTCGACGCTGCGACAGGACTGCCGTGCCCGGACTTTGGCTCGTCGGGTCAGGTGGATTTGCGGAACGTTCCAGGCTATCAACGCGCCAACGTTGGTGAGCATATGCGCGGCTGGTATCACATGACCTCGCCTCCGGTAACCATCGGCGATATGGTCATCGTTGGCTCGGCCATTGACGACAACAATCGAATCGATATGCCTTCCGGGGTGGTGCGGGCTTTCGATGCGCGTACCGGAGCCCTGCGATGGAGTTGGGACCCCATTCCGCAGAACCTTCCGAATGCGACTTCGTCCTGGATGACCGGGGCAGCAAACGCGTGGTCGATCATGACCGTGGATGTTGCGCGTGATCTGGTTTTCGTTCCTACCGGGAGCGCCAGTCCAGACTATTACGGCGGCCTCCGTCCGGGAGATGACACGTGGGCAAACTCCGTGGTGGCTCTGCATGCAAGAACCGGACAACTCGCATGGGGCTTTCAGTTGGTTCATCACGATCTATGGGACTACGACACTGCAGCGCCTCCTTTGTTGGCCACGTTGCCGCACGAAGGAAAGAATGTTTCAGTTGTCATCCAGGGAAACAAGACAGGGTTGTTGTATGTACTCGATCGTGACACAGGCAAACCAGTTTTCCCGGTCGAAGAGCGAGCTGTACCCCAGAGCGACATGCCTGGAGAGAAGGCCTCTCCGACTCAACCCTTCCCGCTTTTTCCACCTCCGCTCGCGCCCCAGCACTTTTCAATTGCGGACGCGTGGGGACCAACGCCTGCGGATCGAGAAGCTTGCAGGGAAGCCATAGGAAAGCTTCGCAACCAGGGCATCTTTGCTCCTCCCAGCCTGCAGGGCACTCTTGCTGTTCCTGGCAACCTCGGCGGCATGAACTGGAGCGGCTATGCCTTTGATCCCACTCGCAATCTTCTGATCGTGAACACGAATAATCTCATTGCCCGCGTACGATTGATTCCCCGCGACAACGTCAGCTCCGATAGCGAAGACGGTGAGTCTGCAGCGCAGCGCGGAACCCCTTACGGAATGCTTCGCCGCTTCCTGCAATCGCCATCCGATCTGCCCTGTGGAGCACCTCCTTGGGGAACACTGACCGCCGTTGACATGGCGAAGGGAACAATCCGTTGGAAAATTCCTTTGGGCTCGATGCAGGGCTTCGGTGGCGCACACGGTTCCGTACCGCCGGGATCCATCAGTCTCGGAGGTCCAATCACCACCGAAGGCGGCCTGGTGTTCATAGCGGGCACCACCGACTCGCATATCCGCGCATTCAATGTCGAGAATGGGAAAGAAATTTGGGATGCGATATTGCCGGCCGCGGGAAATGCTACCCCGATGACCTACGAGATAAATGGCAAACAATACCTGGTGATCGCGGCGGGCGGGCATCAGAGAATCCCTGAGGAATCTCTTGGAGACTCCGTTGTCGCCTTCGCCTTGCCATAGCTGTCATTGGCTCGCTTCGCTTCCCGGAAGCGTTGGCCGTAAGGTTTATTTCTTCAGTTCCGGATGTTCGGAAACACTCAGGATATTCCCGTCGGGGTCTTTGAACCAGGCGACCCTCGCGCCGGTAGGCGAAGTCCAGATGCCTGACGCGTCCTGGCCCATGCCCTCATAGCGCTCAAAGCGGACTCCCGCCTGCCCCAGGCTCTCAACCGTCGCAGCGATCTCAGGGACTTGCCAGCCCAATACCGTGCCGTGAGCGGGAGGAAGTTCTTTCGCCATGCCGAGACGCAGCATGATGCCATTTGCCTCAAAGACCAGCGCAAACGGTGGCTCTTCCATCACCAGGCGAAGGCCGAGAGTGTTCTGATAGAAGTCTTTCGCGCGGGGTACGTCGACGACGGAAACGAAGGCGATGATGTTGTATTTGCCGAGTCCGAAATGTGGAGACATGCGGCTATCATGATCTTCTTCGCGGGTTGTCGCAAGAATGCTGTTGCGACATAATGTATCTCTATTGCGCCAGAGCAAAATCTTGACGGAATACGATCCGAAGCGCGGTGTTTCTGTGGCGACGCTCGCCTATGAATACCCCTCCCGGTATCACGTGCCGGAACATGCGCATGGATCGGACCAATTGATCTACGCCATCAGTGGCATCATGGAGGTGTCTTCCGATCAAAGCATGTGGCTGATCCCTCCGCACTTTGCATTGTGGATTCCGGCCAGAACTCACCATTGGATTCACATGCCTGGCCCCGTTTCGATGCGCACGCTTTACCTGCGCGCAAACCTGACTGCAAGACCGGAGCCGGTTTGCGCAGTGCTGCATGTAACTCCCTTTCTGCGGGAGTTGATTGTGGAGATCGTGCGTGTGGGTCAGCTTCGGATGCGTAATCGCTATCAATGCGCCCTTCGCGACCT
>JBAVQC010000230.1:0-6772 GCA_049693715.1 Acidobacteriaceae bacterium
CGTACCTGACGTGCCGACAGTGCTGACCGCACCGGGGATGTACAAAGTCAGCGCCGAAAAGTCCAGCCCGTTCAGAGGAAAGTTTTGAATGGTGTTGGCGGTAAAGGTCGAGCCGAGTGTGGGGTCGTTGGTATCCAGGATGGGCGCCGCCGCCGAGACGCTGACCGTCGTTGCGGTATTACCCACCGTCAGCTTCAAGTTGACGGTCGCTGTTTGCAGGGCCTCCAGAGCGAAGGGCGCCACGGTCCCCGATTGGAAGCCCGGTGCGTTGACCGCTAACTGATACCGGCCGATCGGCAGCAACAAGATGCGGTACAAGCCCTCGGCATTGCTGGTTGCGGTGGTATTTACGGCGGTGTCAACATTGGTCGCGACTACGCTCGCGCCGGAAATCACGGCGCCGCTCGGGTCGGTTACCGTGCCGGTGATCGATCCGGACACCTTCTGCGCCAGCGCCATTGCACAGGTCAGCACGGTGAAGGCAATCGCTATCGCGATTCTCAGGAAATTTCTTTTCATATATGGCCTCGTTTGCTAAGTTGTTACAAAAGAATCTATGGGACCAGGGATGAGACAACTGCGTGTCCTTCCTGGAAGAAATCCGTCCGCGCAGAGTGATTTCCCGCGAAAAGCGGGACGGTTGTACACGCAATAAATCATGAGTCTCGACTTTGCGCGCGCACATGGTCTTCCTGGAGGGAAGATATTCTGCGGGTG
This sequence comes from Acidobacteriaceae bacterium, assembly GCA_049693715.1. Taxonomy (GTDB): domain Bacteria; phylum Acidobacteriota; class Terriglobia; order Terriglobales; family Acidobacteriaceae; genus PALSA-350. Next base: position 718 of record JBAVQC010000230.1, read on the forward strand.
AGCATCCCCTGCCCCTTCGACGCCCGTCGGAGGCGAAAGGTTACACGGGCATAACTGCGCCAATGAGGCGGCTACCGAGTCGCAGGGGTTCAACAGCAGCTGGACTACGGCGCTTTGAGCTTTGCGTTTTTGTTTAGTGATGGCCTGAGTGTGGGCTGGGTCGAACGGAGGTTCAGCACCTGTTCGATGAGATCAGCAGCGCGGTCTGGCCCGTCCAACTGCTGGATAGCTCTCTGCAAGACCTGGGCCGCTTCACGGTATCTGGCATCTTGAAGCACGAGTATGACTGCTTTGCGAAGCCGGGCCGGGTTGAGCCTGTGCCGTGAAACCACCACGCAGGCTCCGCGTGCCTTGAGCCTCGCCGCCACCCCGGGTTGGTCGTTGCCGAGGGGCACGGCCACCAGCGGCACTCCCTCCGATAGCGACTCGAGGACCGTGTTCAGGCCGGCATGCGTGATCACCAGCGCGGCCCGCTTCAGAATCTCCAGTTGGGGAGCGAAGCGCACCACCAGCGGATCGCCGGCTAGCTTTCCCAGTCTTCCCGGATCGAGTCCGCCACCCAGCGAAATCAATAACTGTGCGCCGAGTCCGTCACAGGCATCTGCGATCGTTCTGAAGATGGCTTCCGAACCGTTCTGGAGAGTGCCCAGCGATGCGTAAATGAGTGGGCGTCCGTCGAGGAGGTCCCAGGGAAAGTCCACGGCAGGACGCCGTTGAGCGTGTAGAAACGGCCCGGTGTAGTGAAGCCCGGCTGGCTTTTTGCCGCGGATTTCGAACTCCAGTGCTTCGGGCAACTGAGTAATTTGCGCCAGAGGCGATAGCCCTTCCTCGGGACGCGTCAGGGGCTTCAGTCCCCATGCGCTACGCTGCTGGTTCACTTCTCTGAAGATGGGGGTTGCGATCCGCAAAAGCAAATGAATCGCAAGGCGGTTTCGCAAACGGCTGAGTCGATCCTGTCCCGCTGCCCAGCCCAGCCAGAAGGGCGGAAACCGGTCGTCGGGGAGCAGGGGAGGAATCAAGGCGATGGAGATCCAAGGCAGGCGTAAATGGTCTGCCACGTTTCCAGCGAACTCCGCCTCGTCGACCAGCAGCGCTTCTACATTGGCTGTCCGCACCGCCTCCGGCCCGTCGCGCAGGATCATCCGCGTCGAATTCCTCACCCGTTCCAACGTGAATCGAAAGGCCGCGATCCCCCTTAACCGCGCCAATTGCTCGTCCAGCTTCCTGAGGGCGCCGGGCGGATAGTCTTCGGCGCCGATCCGATGAAACTCGATACCCGCGGCACGCACATCTGCCTCAGTGTCCGCGATCCCAAAGATCACGACCTCATGGCCTCTCAGTTGCAAGGAATGCGCCAGCGCGGTCATAGGATTGAGATGACCGGTTCCCGGAAAACAAAATGCCCCAAATCTTGCCATTTCCCTCTTCAATAATTCATTGATTGCAGGCGAGCGTTTTCACTTCTGGTGCTTACAGAGCGACTGCACCCAACGCCGCTTTTCATCAAGAAAAGCCGCACTTCACCGCACTCTCCTGCGCCCAGTAGAAGTGAAAATGATCTAGTCGTGCCTCAGCGCATCCACGGGTGAGAGTTGCCCTGCGCGCCACGCCGGAAGCGCTCCGGCAATCAGCCCGGCAAACACCGCGATTCCCACCGCCTCGGCAAGAAGCTGCCAATGGAGTGACGCAGAAACAAGACTCGCGGTCCGTGGCAAAGCCGCCAACACCTGCAGAGCACACCATCCTAAAGCGATACCGAGAAATCCCCCGCCCAGGCCAAGCGCAACTGCTTCAATCTCTATGTGGGCCAGCACCTGCCATCGGTTCCAACCCAGAGCGCGCAGGATGCCGATCTCCCGCGTGCGCTCGAAAACCGACATCGCCATGGTGTTGGCAATTCCCAGCACGCCGATGAGCAGGGCGAGCGAAGAGGTGCCCCAGGCGGAAGCGTGTGCCAGCTTCACAAACTGATTGTCGCCGGCACGCTCCGCCGCGGGAACAGCGCGCATTCCCGGCAGGGCAGCTTCGATCTCAGCCTGCGCGTGCTTCAAGTATTGTTCCGGCATTTCTCCGCGAGGCGCCGGGCGCAGCCGAACATCGATCGTCGAAACTTTGCCTTGCAAGCTACTTAGCTGTTGCAACTGGTCCAGCGGCATGACAACCGCGGCCGCCTCAAGCGTTGAAGCGCCGTGATAAACCGCAGTCACCGTGAATGGCATGCCCTGAATTTCAAGAATGCCGCCGGGGGCCTTCTTCAGATCCTGGGCGAGCAAATCGCCGAGCATCACTTCGGCGTGGCCGTCGCGAAATCGCCGCCCTACAAGAATCTGCAGAGAATCAAACTGAAATGCATCGGCCTTCCAGCCGTAAACCAGCGCATTCACGTCCGGTGTCAGGTCCATCAGGTTAAAGATCGTGGGCGAGGCCTGTGCCACATCGGGCAAATCCCTGAGGTTTGCCGTCGTCGATTCGTCCATCGAAGTGTTCAGGAAGGTCCCCTGAATCACGGCGATGTCAGTGCCGCTGCTGGAGTAAATACGCAACCACTGCTGTTCAAATGCGCTCGAAAAGCCCACCAGGCCTACAAACGCGCCCACCGCCATTCCGATTCCCGTCAGCGTGAGCAGAGTCCTCAGCCGCCGGCGCCGCAGGTTCTTCAAAACAAATCCCGTGAACGACAATGATCTGGCCATCAGGTTGGAATGCGTCCTTTGTCTTCGCGTTGAAGAAGGTTGAGCTGCGAGTTTGCCGGGGCGGTATTCGATGCGCCCACTCAGAATAAGAGGATAGCTTAGCCGGGCCCGGATTGCCGACTGGAGCAAGGCGGTAAACAGCGGTTCTCACCCCATGGCTAGTGCGGCCACTCCGGGTACTTCGAGTAAAGTCATCCTCTTGCCGCCCCGGCGAGACAATCAGCTCGACACTGCTCGCAGGCTATAATGGGCGATAGCGCAGCCCGTCGCACAGGCACCCAGCGGTCATGATTCGCCGGCTTTCTTATCGTTCGCGGACTAGGCCGGTTTTGAAATGAACAACGAAGAGCTCATTCTAGTTACGGGCGCAACCGGCTTCCTTGGAGTGCAGCTGGTGCGCGAACTTCTTGAGCGGAAGCCGAACGCCGCACTGGCGCTGCTCATCCGCAACAGAGCCGGGCAATCGGGTCAGCAGCGCGCTGATTCATTCATTCCTTTGGCGGAGCGGTCGCGCGTTCAGGTTTTTTCCGGAGACGTCAGCCAGCCCAACTGTGGGCTGGATCCAGCCGCCTACGGACGCCTTTCGGCGGAAACAACCCGAGTGATTCACTCCGCTGCCACAGTGCGGTTCGATCATTCGCTCGACGAGGCACGCCGCATTAACGTCGAGGGCACCCGGCGGATTCTCGATTTTGCGAGCGGCGCGCGCCAGCTTCGAAGCTTCGCCTATGTTGGTACAGCCTACGTGGCCGGCGAGCGCTCGGACCTGGTGCGCGAAAACGAGCTTGTCGTCGGCCAGAGCTATCGCAACACCTACGAACAAACCAAGGCCGAGGCTGAGGCCCTCGTACAATCGTGTCTCGGTTCGCTCCCCGGCATGATTCTGCGTCCAAGCATCATCGTGGGGGACTCCAGAACTGGCGTCACCTCCAGCTTCAAAATGATGTACTGGCCGCTGAAGATCTACGCACGACGCCTTTGGCGCACCGTTCCTGGCTATCCTGACGCGGTACTCGACATTGTGCCCGTGGATTTTGTCGCCGGTTCTGTCGCGCAACTCCTGTTTGATGAAGCCGCCCTGGGCTCGACCGTTCATCTCTGTGCCGGACCGCGCGCCAGCGCGACTATCCGGCAAGTTGCCCATCGCGCAATGGAATACTTCAACGGTCCCGAGCCGCGTTTCGTTGATCCTAGATTCTTCTTCACCGTGGTGCGGCCGCTTCTCTTTCTCTCTCTGTGGGGAGGCAAACGTCGTGTCCTGCGCGACGGCCGCGCCTACCGCGATTACTTCACCATGCGCATGCAGTTCGACACCAGCAATGCCGAACGTCTTCTGCAGCCTGCCGGGGTGAGTCCGCCACCGGTACTCGATTATCTCGACCGCCTTTTCCATTATTGTGTGGCTAGCGACTGGGGCCGCAAGCCGGTCTCTGCGCAATGAGTATTCTCCAACGCTATCAACTCGCGCGGGACCACGGAGTCACGGTCGCTAATCTCGTAGATGAGTTGGTTCGCCGGAAGGGGAATTGCGAAGTCGCCGTATACGAAAGCGGCGTCTTTCATCTTTCCGACCTGCACGCGGAAGTTCGCTCCATCGATGCTTTCCTGCGTCAGGCCATCGCGCTTCGCCCGGGCCAGCCTGTTGCCATCTATCGCAGCAACAATCGGGAATGCTTCCATTGGTTTCTTGCCATTATCCGCGCGGGAGGCATTGCGGTTCCGCTGAATCCGCAGCTCTCCCTGGCCGAAGTGCGCCGGATTCTCGCCGATAGCGGCACAGAGATTCTCGTTACCGACAGAGTGGTATTTGAACGGACCATAGGCGATCGCCAGGCCCTTTCAGATGCAGTGCGCGTTTGGATACAGGCAGATGATGAGAAGCAGACGCTCGACGGGTTCCTGCGCGTATCTAAGACTGATGCCGGGACGGATGTGGCGTCGCCACCCGTCACCATCGATCCGGCCGCAACGGTTGCCATCTTTCATACTTCCGGTACCAGTGGATTCCCCAAGGGCGCAGCCCTGTCGAGCAACGCATTGCTTGGGGCGCGCGCGTCCGCGGTACTCGCCGGGATATTTTTAGGCCCTCGGGACCTTGCCCTCGTAGCGTTGCCCTGGTCGCACATAATGGCTGTGAGCATTGCTCTGTATGGCCTGATGGCGGGTATCCGCGGATGTTTTCTCGATCGCTTCGAGGTCGATGCCGCGCTGGACCTGGTTGAGCGCTTCCGCATCACCGCCTTGGTTGGCGTGCCCACCATGTTTGCCCGCCTGGTCAACAGCAACCCCGAACCTGCACGCTTGGCGAGTGTGCGTGTTTGGCTCTCCGCCAGCGACCACCTTCCCTCCGAAGTTCGATTGCGTCTGCGTCAGTTTGGAGCCCTATTCCGGCTGCCCGGTGGTTGGCGTATCCCACCCATCCTGCTGAACGGGTATGGCATGGTGGAGCTGGGCGGCCTCGCCATGATGGGCATTGAGTTGCCGTTGCTGCGCGGGAGTGGCGAGCTGTGTCTCCCCGTCCCGCCGTTTCGCGTCCGCCTGGTCGATGAGAATGGCCAGACCGTGCCGGCGGGTGTTGCGGGCGAATGCCAGATTCGCCGTCGCGGTCTCGCTCCGCACTATTGGAAGGACAAGGGTGATGCCCAGGGCCTTCTTACCGGCGACGGCTGGTTGCGTACCGGTGACCTGGCCATGCGCAATCGCCTTGGACTTATCCGGCTTGTGGGGCGCACAAAGGATGTGATTAAGTCGGGCGGCTACGCAGTGTACGTTCGCGAACTGGAAGAAGCAATGCTGGCCCATCCTGCAGTGGCCCGCGCCGTCGCGTTCGGCCTGCGTCACCAGGAGAAGGGCGAGATCCCCGTGGCCGCAGTTGAATTGCAGCCAGGTTCCTCTTCCGAAGAAGTCGACCTGCTGAATTGGTGCCGCAGCAATCTCGCGGCTTATAAGGCGCCGCGGCGCATCTGGATTCTCGCCCCCGGCGACCTGCCGCAGAATCACAGCGGCAAGTTTCTTCGACGGGTGCTGCAGGAGCGATTTTCAGGGCTGTTGGACTGAAGCCGCCGTTGCCGGGTCAGATTGTTACCAGGATCTCCGCGGGGGTTGCGACCGTCACCATCTCGCGAATCGAATCGATCACGAGTGCGGGTTCATCGAGATGGATCCAGTGCGCGCTGGCCGACGCAATCACCTGGCGCACATTGTCCCCGATTTGGTCGAGACACAGGGTGGAGAGAGGGGTCGACTTTCCGGGCGTCAGCAACAGTACCGGGATCTCGCGAATGGGATCGGTGTCCTCCATCTCACGAACTGTTGCCGGGACCGCTTCCACATGGCGTTGCATTCCGGTGTAGTAGCTCGGC
>JBAVQC010000231.1:0-9957 GCA_049693715.1 Acidobacteriaceae bacterium
CGGATAGAAGAATCATGGTCGCAGTTTAGACCGAATCGATGGTTGGCGGGACGACCGCCGAAAACTGATTCACCGTGCGAGTTTCAGAGCTTCGGTCCTCCACCACTCTGAGATCCAAGCGGTGCTGCAAAGCATTGCGGCGAACACGTGTCTCTTGACAACGCCTTCGTTCTTATCGATGGAAGCACAAAAGAAATTCTAGGGCGTGACAGGCTATCGCGACCTGCAAGTTTTGCATCGCCGGATGAGCCCGTCGTTGACGCAACAGCCCCAGGTCGCGTAACGTTCACCAGGTCGAGAGCCGCTCCTTTCAGCTAAACCGGGGACAATTTCGACTCAAAAGGTGACCCTCTCTTGGCCCGCATTCTTCATTGGCTTATGGCGATGCTTCTGGTCGCAACGAGCGCATCCGCTGTGGAGCAAACAAGCCAAATATCAGGTTCGGTCTCTCCATTGAAGCAAGATGTTCTTTCGACGTGGACGACAGACGATGGGCTGCCGCAGAATTTTATTACGGCGCTGGCCCAAACGCCCGATGGTTTCCTATGGGTCGGAACGCTCACCGGGCTGGTACGTTTCGACGGGCTGAGCTTCCGGGGCTTCAACAAAGACGGGCCGCCGGAGATGCAGGACGGCATCATCGCGCTCATTGGTGACAACGCTGACGGTCTCTGGATTTCGACGCGTACTGGCCTCTTCCATTACCAGGCAGGACACTTCACGCGTATTTTTTTTCAGGGCAATATGCGTTACGGGATCGAAGCGCTGGCGTCATCGCGACGGGATGGCGGGGTATGGGTTTACGCGGAAAGAAAGCTGGCCCGAACTAGAGGCGATCGGCTCGAGGTTGCGCCGTTTCCGCAGGCAGCTAAACAGCCGCGCGACATGGAAGAAGCGTTGGATGGAACTCTGTGGATAGCCGACGGAGAGGACATTTTTGCTATCTCTCCCAACGGTGGAACTACGCGCAGATTTCATCTGCCGGGCGGGCAGATGATTTATGCGGATCGCTTCGGAGATATATTTGCCGGCGACGGGCATCGCCTCTTCCGCTTCGATGGGCAAATGTTTCAGCAGGTCAAAAATCCAGGATTAACCAATTTTGTCTCCGTGATGGTGGATAGTCATCGCCAATTGTGGATGGCGAGCGGCGGCCTGCACGGACTCAGCCGTAAATCGGGAAATACGGTTGAGAATCTTACCGTAGCCGACGGATTGGCCAGCAACGATGCCCGCGGGTTACTGGAGGATAGGAACGGCGATATCTGGATCGGAACGATCTCCGGCTTGCAGCGCCTGCATCACGGCATCTTCACCACCTATGCTCCACAGGCTGCAATTGCCGAGCGCTTGGGCCAGCCCGATGCTGTTTTCGAGCAGAAGAACGGCGCGATCTGGGTTGGAACTGTGGAAGATGGAGTTTTGCGCTTCCAGCATGGACGATGGCGGAGGTTTGGCGCAGCGGAGGGTCTTTCTCCAGGACAGGTGCGGGGATTTTTCGAAGACGGCGAGATGCCTGCCATCGCTGTTGCCGACTACGGCATCTTTGAGTGGGACGGGAAACGCTTCAGAAAAATTCCGTCCATCCCGAGCGGGTACATCACCACGCCAGTGACCGCCGCAGACGGCAGTGTATGGTTCAGCGTGCTGCATCAGGGGCTTTTTGTCATGCGGCATGGCCAGGTGCAGCCGGTCGGCGCGGCGCAGGGATTGATTCCCAGCCCGGTCTGGAGCGTGGGCGTCGATTCCCAAGGCATGCCATGGGTTGGCACCGCTACTGCACTGCAACGGTGGAATGGCCAACGATTCCAGACGAGCCTCACATCGCCGGCACCGATTCTCAGCGTGGCGTGGCTGCCTGGCGGCATGGCGATCGGAACCATCCACGGCCTGATTTTATACAGAGATGGCGGCGACATGCGCATGCTGACGCAGGATGATGGTCTGCCCGGCAACATGGTGCTTGATGTAATTGCAGATGAACGAGGGAACCTGTGGATTGCGACATCGCGCGCCATTACCCGCCTCTGGAGATCGCAGTGGATGGACTATATGGAGGGACGCTCGAACCGGATCGAACCGGAGCTCTTTACTAAGGCAGACGGTCTTAAGGGCAGCAACGTGCTGCCTTTGAATATCGTGACGGCGTTGCGCACCGCTGATGGCCGCATCTGGTTCGCCATCTCCAACGGCGTCTCCGTGGTTGACCCCCATCTTTTTCCGGAGCCCGCGGCTCGTGCTGCCATGGACGCGGTCATCGTGGACGAACAGCAGCAGCCAGCCGCCGATGTAACAGTTGCGCCGGGGCGACATCGCATAACTTTTCGTTACACATCGCCGGCAAATATTGCTCCGGAGCAGACACGCTTCCGTTACCGTCTGCTGGGCTGGGACGAGCACTGGATCGATGCGGCGACCGCGCGCGAAGTTTCTTACACCGGGCTGACGCCTGGGAGATATACGTTTCAGGTGACGGCAGTCAATCGCGAGAGCGTCGGCGACGCTCAGCCGGCATCGCTGCATATCATGCTGCGACCGTTCTTCTGGCAGACAAATTGGTTTCTGGTTCTGGTAATTGTGCTGGCAACCGCGGTCATTGTTGAAGTCACTCGCCGCCGAACGCGTGTGCTCGTGGAACGGCTGAGCCTGCTTTTCCAGGAGCGGGTAGCGGAGCGCGAACGCATCGCCTATCAGATTCACGACATTATTATTCAGGATTTGATTGGGGCAACTCTGAAGCTGGAGCTGCTCGGTTTTCAGATAGCCGATCAACCGGAAACGGCGGAGCACTCCATCGAAGCCTTAGCAGGAAAGATGCGCCAGATCATCGAGCGCACCCGCAACATGCTATCCAGTCTGCATGCCACTGCCGTGATACAGTACGATCTCGTCGAGGTGCTTCGCCAAGCGGAGGCGGAGTTCCGCCAGAGCGAAATACCCAGTTTCAAGCTGACCAGTGCAGGCGAGGTTAGACCGGTTCATCCGCTTGTGCGCGATGAAGTGTACCGCATCTGCCACGAAACGCTGGCGAATGCCTTCCGCCACTCGGATGCGCAGCACGTCACGGTGTGTGTGAGATTTCTGCCGCAGCTGCTCGAGGTAGAAATCGCCGACGACGGAAAGGGAATGAGCGATGAGACACGCATCCATGGACGTCCAGGGCATTTTGGATTGCGTGGCATGCAAGCCCATGCACAGCGCATCGAAGCAAAGCTCAATATCGTAAGCGCTCCTGGCAGCGGCACAACCGTGACGCTACGCGTTCCAACCGAACGGCGGAAGAGATGGCAAATCTGGCGGAACAATGGGGCAGGCACACACCATGAAGGCAGGGAGTCTATTGGAGATGAAGGCCGATCTGCATGAAAAGGCGACCAGCATTCTGATTGTGGACGATCATCCCATGGTCCGCGAAGGGTTGGCTGGTTTACTGGAACGCCACAAATTCAAGGTGGTTGGGCTCGCGGTAAATGGTAGTCAGGGATTGGAGATGTATCTTCAGCACCGGCCAGACGTGATGCTGCTCGACCTTCGGCTGCCTGACCAAAGCGGCTTTGATGTTGTTCGCTCGGTGCTGAAGGCCGACCCGAATGCGCGCATCGTGATATTAAGCTCGGCCCAGGGAGATGCGTCCATCTACACCGCCATCAGCCTCGGTGTGTGCGGCTATCTGCTAAAAGGCATTGATGGAGCGACGTTGGCGAAGCAGGTGCGCCATGTCGCCGCAGGTGGCCGCTCGCTTTCGCCTGAGTCTGCCGAGAAACTCACTCACTATATCGTCTCGGAGAAGCTCAGCGAGCGTGAACTGCAAGTGCTTGGGCTCATCTCGCAGGGAAAGAGCAACAAGGAGATTGCCGGACTTCTCTTCATCTCTGAAGACACGGTGAAGATGCACGTCAAAAATACTCTGCGTAAGCTACGCGCCAATGACCGCACACAGGCCGTGGTCATCGCCATCCAGCGCGGAATGTTGGATGCCTGACCCCAATCCGCAGCCTTAGCGCCTCCCTACCCGAAAGTGTAGGTTCAAAAACACCCTACTGAGATGTGACGCGACTCCCGCCACGACTGTTATGCTCCCGGACCTGTTCGCCGGCGAGATTTCTCTCCTTCCGTAGAGAATGATTGATGGCGCACGTGCTGGAGGCCCCTTCGTGAAAGCTGCAACGTCTTTGCGTCTTTGCTGTGCTCTCGCCATTGTCTTCGTGGCACTCTTTGTTTCGGCCTCAGCAAATGCGCAAGTCGCGCCGCTGGTAACGCAGACAGTCGATCCCGCACAGAGACAAGTGCTACGCAACACCATCCATCCTCTCGTGAAAAACGCAGCCGATCTTGGCAGGGCAGATTCCTCCCTGGCCATGAAAGATATGCTGCTCATGCTGCATCCGTCAGCATCGCAAGCTGCTATCGCGCAGTACATCGATAGCCTGCACAATCCTCAGTCGGCAAATTTTCATCGGTGGCTCACCCCAGAGCAGTACGCGGCGCAGTTCGGTATTGCCGACACGGATGTGAAAACCGTGAGCGCTTGGCTTACCGCCAGCGGCTTCACCGTGGAGCAAGTCGCCCGCGGAAAACGCTGGATTCGTTTTTCCGGAACGGCGTCGCTGGTGGAGAACGCTTTTCAGACAGAGATTCACAAATATTCTCTCCATGGCGCGACGCAGTATGCCAATTCCCAGAACATCTCGATTCCAGCGGCGCTGGCTCCAGCGGTTTCCGGCGTAGTCAGCATGAGCAGCTTCCAGTCCCTGGCGCTGCATACTCCGCCGCAGAAGATAGCGCGCGGCTCTAATGGAAAAATGGCGCTGGTCCCTGGCACGGTCATCCCGACCCTGCAAGGTGCTCAGCCGGACTTTACCGATACCAACGGCCAGACCATCAACTTCCTCGCTCCCGACGACTTCTCGACCATCTACGACGCCAAACCGGCCGTCTCTTCCGGAATCAACGGTGCCGGCGTATCCATCGCCATCGTGGGGCGCTCGGACATCGCCATCTCGGATGTCGAAGCCTTCCGCACCATCTCCGGGCTGCCTTTCAACGACCCCACAGTTACCTATGCCACGACCGATCCCGGAGTGGTGAGCGGAGACGACATTGAGGGATCGCTCGATGTGGAGTGGTCCGGGGCGATTGCGCCGCAGGCTTCCATTAATTTTGTGATCGGAGCTTCAACCACCACCACCGATGGCGTGGATATCTCCGCCAGTTATATCGTGGACAATGTGGTCGCGCCCATCGTGTCCGTTAGCTTTGGGTTGTGCGAGCAACTGGAGCCGGATTCCGAGATCGCGTTCTATCAGATTCTTTGGCAGCAGGCCGCCGCCGAGGGAATTACCGCCTTTATCGCTGCAGGCGATTCGGGCGCAAGCAGCTGTAACTATCCAGGCAATCCACAGACCCAGTACGGCTTCGGCGTCAGCGCGCTTGCTTCCACGCCCTACACAGTTGCCGTCGGCGGAACCGAGTTGAATGATCTCAGCAACCCGAGCACGTATTGGAACACGGCTAACGGACCCTATCTCGGTTCCGCCATCGGCTACATACCAGAGGCGGTATGGAACGAATCCTGCTCCCTTGATCTCGTCCCGTCCCTCACCAACTGCGCCTTTGCGCCCTATAACCGCTCCAGCTTTGCGGGCGGCGGCGGCGCCAGCTCGTGCATCACCCGGACCTCCGGGGACGGAGGCGAGATTTGCGCGGGAGGCTATCCCAAGCCTACCTGGCAGACCGGCCCCGGCGTGCCGCAGGACGGTGTCCGCGATCTCCCCGATGTCTCTTTGTCCGCGGCAGCCGCCCATGATCCCTTCATCGTGTGCTTTGAAGGCGGCTGCTTGTGGACGACCAACAGCGACGGCTCGATTACACTGGAACAGGCCGATCTTGTGGGTGGAACCTCCGCCGCCTCGCCTTCCATGGCTAGCATCATGGCGCTTGTCGAGCAAAGGGCCGGCGCCTTTCAAGGCGTGGCCAACTACGAGCTATACAGTCTGGCCGCTGCGCAAACCTCCGGCGCCTGTGACTCCAGCAGCCGCACCAATCCCGCTCAACCCAGCACTTGCGTCTTTAACGACATCACCGCCGGATCGAATGCTGTTCCGTGCTTTAGCGGCGACAATGATTGCGGAAGCGGCACGGATGCCCCGGTGGTGGTGGGCGCAACTTTTCCCGCTCCGGTTATTCCGCCCAATGCCGAGCTGAACGGTAACAGCGCAACCGCGGGTTATGATCTCGGCTCCGGACTGGGCTCGGTTGATATCTCGAACCTCGTCAATAGCTGGAGCAAACAGAACCTTGCTGCTTCGTCAACGACGCTGGCTCTTTCGAAAAGCACCTTCCAGCACGGAACGTCGGTCACGCTCAGCGGCGTCGTTGCTCCAGCATCGGGTACGGGAACGCCTACCGGCAACGTGCTTATCGAAGCGAGCAGCGCTTCTGGCAGTGTGGTGAGCTTCCCGCTTGCCGCAGGAGCCTTCAGCGGCAGCACGATCAACCTGCCCGGTGGCACCTCTACGGTGACGGCTACCTATTCCGGAGATGGCGTGTATGCGGCCAGCACCTCCGCGCCTGTCTCGGTGACCGTGGCGCCGGAAAACAGCACGGTGACCGCAACCAGCTTTGCCTACTCGCCTCTATTAATAGGCACTCAGAATCCGCTGCGCCAGACGAACGCGGCGTTGCTCGGGTATCCTTGGTTCCTCCAGTTCAATGTCGCCGGCGTATCCGGATCGACTAGGGCGACTGGCACAATCGCCTTGTCCCAGGGTGGCGTAGTGGTCGGGACATACCCTCTGAGCTCTAACGGAGAGCTTTATCTGGACTGCGGCCAGGATGTCGGCACAGGTTGCGACTTCCCGGTCGGCACTCTGAACTTCACTGCGAAGTACTCGGGCGACAGCAGCTTTAACGCAAGCACAACAACGTATCAATTCACCGTATTGCAGGGGGGCTTGAGGATTGACGTTAATGTAAACAATCAAACGCCGATTGCCAACTCCCAGGTGATCGCCACTGCCTTTTTTGAATTGACCGATCCGGCCATCCCGCCAACCGGAACGGTGACGCTGATACGCAGCGACACCGGCGCACTATTGGGATCGGGAGCTCTCCAGGGCGGCGTTGCGACCATACCGTTCCAGGCGCCCGCCGGCTATTATCAGGTGATTCCCCACTGGCCGGGAGACGCAAATTATGCAGTCATTGGTATGAATGGCATTCCGTTCATAGACACGGAGAGTAACCCTGGGACGCTACCGGTACACCTAACCCTAAGCCTGGGTGCAACCTCCTTCGGGCTTGGTCAGCGATCGCAGTATACGGTCGCCGTCACGCCCACACAGCAGAACGCCGCGACCCCGATTGGCTACATCGTTCTGTATTCCAGCGCTGGTCAGATTACAGCGCCAGTCGCTCTCGCCGCAGGCAAAGCCACTGGCACAGTCGAATGGGACGCGGCTGGGCCGCAGTCCGTCTATGCGGTCTATCAAGGAGACTTCAACTATGCCGGCGCCAATAGCACCCCCAGTACGGTGACGGTCACGCAGGCCGCTGCGATTCTGATGGTCCAGCCTGTTGCCGCCTATGCGGCGGTGGGATCGGTGACCAGCGTCAGCGCCCTGCTCACCAGTCCGCTCTCTTCAACCAGTGCCCCGGCGCCCACCGGAACCATTCAGTTCTACAATTCGCTGAATCAAGCGGCGGCGGCGCCCATCGGCAGCCCGCAGGCCATCACCACCTTCAATGGGTCGGCGCTGCTCGCCACTCTGGCGCCCACGCTCCCGCAGGGCTCGAACGTGGTGACGGCGGTCTATTCCGGCGATGCCAATTGGAAGAGCGTAAGCTCGGCCCCGTCGGCCCCGATCGTTGTCAGTACCGCCGATTTTGCTGTCACAGCCACGCCTAGCCCGCTCACCGTCACCGCCGGACAGCCCGCGGTGCTCTCCATCACCACGAAAAGTTTTCTCGGCTACAGCGCAGCCATCAATCTCTCCTGCGGCGGAACCTTGCCGCCCGGCACGAGTTGCAATACGGCAACCGTAAGCGCCGGGGGCGCCGGATCCATTACCCTCACGACCACCGCGCCGGGAACCATATCCGCCTCGCCTTCGGCAAAATCCGATTCTTCTTTCTGGAGGCTTTCGGGAAGCGCAACCTTCGCTGCGCTCTTCTTGCTCTGCATTCCCAATCGCCGCCGCTTCGCTCATCTCGCGGTGCTGCTGTTCTCAATCGCCGTGGTCTTCGGCATGGCTGCCTGCGGAGGAGGCGGAGTAGGCGGAGGAGGAACGAATTCTCAGCCCACTAGTCTCAGCCTCACTTCGTCGTCCAGTAAGGTTGCTTCCGGAGGCAGTGTCACTTTCCAGGCAACTCTCTCGTCCACTTCCAGCACCGGCAGCGTGACTTTCTATGACGGAACGACCGCCCTCGGCAGCGGCGTCACCCCGCAGAATGGCGTGGCCACCTACACCACCGGCGCGCTCAGTGTCGGCACGCACTCCATCACTGCAAAATACCAAAACGGCAGCCAGACTCTTGCAAGTTCCGATGTTCTGGAACAGGCCATCACTGGCAGCTTCACCTTGATGATCAGTGGAACCTCGGGAAAGGCAACTCAATCGGTGAACGTGCCTGCCACGTTGCAGTAAGACGCGAATGAAAAGGGGACCGGTCCGGCGCGACTCCCGGTTCACGATCTTGGTGGTAGCGGTATCAATATGAAAAATCACGTTATTCGTTTTTCGGAGGCTGGTCTCTCATGAATACTCGCGGCGCACTTTCGTATTTCGTTTCCATCGTTCAGTCTGTTTGTCTCCGTCTTCGCCCGTGCTTGGGTTTGCGTCCTTACGTGCAGCTGGGGGTGCTGCTGCTCGTTCTTTGTGCATCCGGACAAGTAGCCGCAGTGGCGCAAGTCCAAATTGTTCCGGAGATCAGGACGTTTGCTGGGAACGGCACGTCAAACTTCAATCTCAGCGGAAATAACGGGCCGGCGACCAGTGCCGAGCTGAACCAGGCTCAAGGCGTCGCTGTGGACAGCGCCGGCAATCTCTATATCGCGGACGAGAACGTGGTCTGGAAGGTCACGGCGGCAACCGGAACGATCACAGTGGTTGCGGGCAACGGCAACCCTGGCTTCAGCGGCCAGAACGGGCCGGCGACCAGCGCCGAGCTGGGCGCTCCCACTGGCGTCGCTGTGGACAGCGCGGGCAATCTCTACATCGCGGACCCTTCCGATGCCGTGATCTGGAAGGTCGCTGCGGCAACCGGAACGATCACGGTGGTTGCGGGCAACGGTACGCCGGGCTTCAGCGGGCAGAACGGGCCGGCGACCAGCGCCGAGCTGAGCAACCCCTTCGGCGTCGCCGTGGACAGCGCGGGCAATCTTTACATCGCGGACTCGTTTGGCGCTGACGTGATCTGGAAGGTCACTGCGGCAACGGGAACGATCACGGTGGTTGCGGGCAACGGCACGTCAGGCTTCAGCGGGCAGAACGGGCCGGCGACCAGTGCGGAGCTCGGTCGTCCCGAAGGTGTCGCTGTAGACAGTGTGGGCAATCTCTTTATCGCGGACGATGGTAATAACGTCATCTGGAAGGTCACTGCGGCAACCGGAACGATCACCGAGGTTGTTGGGAACGGCACGGCAGGCTTCAGCGGGGATGGCGGGCCGGCGATCAGCGCCGAGCTGAACTTTCCGCAAAGTGTCACTGTGGACGGAGCGGACAATCTCTACATCACGGACAACTTTAATTACGCAATCCGTAAGGTCACTGCGGCAACGGGAACGATCGCGACGGTCGCTGGCACCGCAGGCACCTTTGGCTTCAGCGGGAATGACGGACCGGCAATCAGTGCCCAGCTGGGTCTTCCCTCAGGCGTCGCTGTGGATAGCGCGGGCGATTTCTACATCGCGGACTTTGGCGATGACGTGGTCTGGAAGGTTTTTGCGACAATTCCGCC
>JBAVQC010000232.1:0-11831 GCA_049693715.1 Acidobacteriaceae bacterium
CCGTCCCTGCGGGACTGAATCATGTTGCATGATGTACCCAGGACTAGCGTTGGTCCTTCAGCCGTTATTTAGCAGCGAGCCCACGATCCCACCGACCACTCCACCTTCGGTCCGCTCTCTCGTAGCGGAAGGCATGTAATGCATCAGTTGGTGAGCCAGCTTCGCAATCGGGAGCGTTTGCAGCCATACCCGGCCTGGGCCAGTCAGCGCAGCGAGAAATATTCCATCTCCGCCAAAAATCATGTTCTTGATACCCGCAATCCGGGTGATCTGAAACGAAACGCTGGATTGAAACGCTCCTACGTGCCCCGGATGAACCCGCAACGTCTCTCCCGCCGCCAGGTCCTTCACAATCAATTCTCCCGATAACTCAATCCAGCAGGCGCCCACACCAGTCACTTTCTGCAACAAAAACCCGTCTCCACCGAAGACCCCGGCACCCAGCGATTGCTGGAAACCGACCCCGAGCTGAACCTGCGGCGTGGCGCAGAGAAAACCGTGGCGATGAATCAGATACTCCATTCCCGGTCCGACCTGCACCGGCTGAATGTGCCCGGGAACCCGGGTGGCGAAAGCAATCTCGCCACGGCCGCCCATGGCGCGGTATTCCGTCATGAACAGGCTTCCTCCGCCTGCCACTCTCTTCAACGCGCCGAAGAATCCGCCTCCACCGCCGAACTGCGTGTGGGTCTCCATCTGGATCGCACTGCTCATCCAGGAAAGCTCACCAGCTTCGGAGACCACTGACTCGTTGGGCTCCAGGACGAACTCGAGAACCGGCAGGGTAGTCCCTACGACACGGCTTTGCATGCAGACTCCTCCTTGAAATCGACGGGCAACCCAGTTTATAGCGATTTCGCGATTACGTGGCCCACTTTAAGTTGGCGGCTATCGCGAAAACCGCTGAGCAAGATCGTTTGATTTAGAATCCAACCGTGGCATCGCAAGTAACCAGCCCTTTAACCTTTCAGGAACTCCTCTTTCGTCTGCAAACCTTCTGGGCCGAGCGCGGGTGCGTGTTGCAACAGCCTTATGACGTAGAGGTAGGCGCCGGGACAATGTCTCCCGAGACTTTTCTGCGCGTTCTGGACCCAAAACCATTCTCCGTGGCCTACGCGCAGCCATCCCGCCGTCCTGCCGACGGACGCTACGGTGAGAACCCAAACCGGCTTTTCAAGCACACCCAATTTCAGGTGGTGCTGAAACCCCCGCCGGTCAATGTGCAGGAAATCTACCTGGAATCCCTGGTGGCGATCGGTATCGACCTGCGCCAGCATGACCTGAAGTTTGAGGAAGATAACTGGGAAGCGCCCACCCTGGGGGCCTGGGGTATCGGCTGGCAGATCATGCTGGATGGCCAGGAAATCACCCAGTTCACCTACTTCCAGCAGTGCGGCGGCCTGGATCTGGATCCCATCTCGGCGGAAATCACCTACGGCCTGGAACGCATCGCCTCCTTTCTGCAGGACGTCGACTCGGTCTACGACGTGCTTTGGACGCGAACGCCGAGACCCGTCACCTACGGCGAGGTCCGGCATCTCGAGGAGGTGCAATTCTCGGTCTACAACTTTGAGGAGGCCGATGTGGAGAAGCTGTGGGAACACCTGCGCCTCTACGAAGCGGAGTGCCAGCAACTGTTGAGCCGGGCCGCGCAATTGCCGGAGGAGCTTAGTTCGTCGGAGCGGCGCCGTTTTCCCGTTCTGTCTGCCTACGACCTCTGCCTCAAGTGCTCCCATCTGTTCAATCTGCTGGACGCCCGGGGTGCAATTTCCGTGACCGAGCGGGTGGGCATCATTGCCCGCATTCGCGTCCTTGCCGTCGGCGTTGCCAAGGCTTACTCGCGGATGATCGCGCAGGAGTCGCATGCCTGAGCTGTTACTCGAAGTAGGCCTGGAAGAGATTCCTGCGCGCATGATCGCGGACGCGCAGACCGAGTTGGCTCGCCGCGTAGAAGCTTTGCTGGGACGGCAGCGTTTGCTGGAGCCGGTCCACTCGATCACCAGCTACTCCGCCCCTCGGCGGCTGGCCGTGCGCGTCCTGGGTGTGCTCACCCAGCAGCTGGACCTGGAGGAAGAACTGACCGGTCCCTCCTGGAAAGCGGCCTTCCCTGATGGGCAACCAGGACCAGCGGCGCAAGCCTTTGCCAAAAAAGCTGGAGTTCCCGTCACCGCCCTCAAGAAAATCACCACGCCCAAAGGTGAATACGCCTCGGCCACCGTGCAGAGGCCAGGCCAGCGCGCGGAAAAGGTGCTGAGCGAAGAGCTGGGCAAGGAAATAGGCGCCCTCTCCTGGCCCAAGACCATGTACTGGCGGCCTAACAAGCCGGAGCGCTTTGTGCGCCCTCTCCGCTGGCTGCTTTGCTTGCTGGACGAAAACGTGGTGCCGCTGGAGTTCGCCGGCATCCGCGCCGCCAATGTCAGTTATGGCCATCGCGTCCTCCACGGAGATCAGCCGGTCGCCATTGCCCGCCCCGCCGATTACCTCGCAACCCTCGAGGCTGCTTTTGTGGTGGCCGACGTTGGCGTGCGCCGCCACCGCATCCGTAAGGCTCTCGACGTTGTGACCCGTATGGTTCCCGAAGCTCGCTGGCGTGAAGACGAGCCCCTGGTCGAGCAAGTCACCCATCTTACGGAGTGGCCGAGCGTGTTACTCGGCAATTTTCAGCCCGAGTTCCTGGCGTTGCCGGAAGAGATTCTGGTCACCGTGATGCGCGACCACCAGAAGTATTTTGCGGTCGAAGACAAGCAGCGCGCCCTTGCTCCTCATTTCCTGGCGGTGCTGAATACCGAAGTCGACTCCCGCGGCACAGCCATCATTCGCCATGGCAATGAGCGCGTCTTGCGCGCCCGCTTCAACGATGCCCGCTTCTTTTGGAACTACGACCAGAAGCTGCCTCTGGAGCAAAGGCTGGAAAAACTCAAGACGGTTACCTTTCAGAGGGATCTTGGCAGCTACTTCAGCAAGACCGAAAGCAATCTGCTCATGGCAAAAGCTCTGGGGGCCGCGCTTGCCGCCCAGGGAATTCCGCTTGACCATGCGGCGCTCGAACAGGCGGTGCTGCTGGCCAAGACCGACCTCACCACCGAGCTGGTGAAAGAATTTACTGAACTGCAAGGTATTGTCGGCGGTCTCTACGCGCGCGCACAAGGGCTGGGCGAACCAGTAGCGCAGGCCATTTATTCGCAATACATGCCGGCGGCAGTGGAAGATCCTATTCCTGTCACCGTGGAAGGCCAGATCCTGGGCCTGGCGGACCGCCTCGCAACCATTGCGGAAATGTTTGCCATTGGCCTGGAGCCGAGCGGATCCAAGGATCCTTTTGCGCTCCGCCGCGCGGCCAATGGGATCATAAAAATCCTCGCCGAATCAGGCCTGCCCCTTACTCTCGCTGCACTCGAAACCATGTCCTTGAAATCCCTGCCGCGGGCCGGAGCGGTGGGGACGTTTCTCAAGGAACGTCTGGACTTCTACCTGCGCGAAGTACGTGGCTATGCTTATGACGTTGTGAACGCGGTGCTCTCCACTGGGCTCACCACGGTGACCGACGCGATTGCCCGGGCGCAGGCGTTGACCCATGTCCGCGGATCAGATGATCTGCTAGCCATTTCCACCGCGTTCAAGCGGATTAAGAACATCCTTCGTCAGGCAGAAGCAAAACAGGATGGCGATTCCATCGCGAGCGAATATCTGATCGAGCCGGCTGAGCAACGCCTGTACGCCGAGGCGGCGAGAGTTGCGCCCGAAGTGGAGGCGCTGCGTGTCCGGCAGGAGTACGGAGAGGCTCTGGAGCGTGTGGCCACGCTTCGGCCCGCGATCGACAGTTTCTTCGATCAGGTCATGGTCATGGCGCCTGAGGCCCATCTGCGTAAAAATCGCCTGGCCCTGATCGCGTCCGTGCTCAACGATTTTTCCCGCATCGCCGACTTCTCCGAGATCGTTGCCGGCTAACAAGCCGTCCCCGTTCGACAAGCTCAGGGCAGGCTCCAGGGGACTCGATTTCGTCATGGCAGGTTCTCTCGCAGACTCTTAAGCCGTACGTCCGGGAGGTCACAGTCGAAGCGCTTATTCCCGTTTAGATATTTCGAACATGATTCTGCCTAACACCTAGGTGTAATTTGGCGAGTCTCCTAAAACATTTATGTTAATAGAATGTTAAAGAATGTATATTATTCCAACGGATCGCATGTTTAACGCACCCGGCAACGGTGCAGTCTGTAGTCCGGACCCCCTACAGTTACCTCGTCCTGGCGAAAACGAAGATCTGACAAAAAGGGAGAATTCATTCAGGAGGCCCAGATCCATGACCCGTATATCGTTTCACCAGAAACTCGAGAGCCTTCGTGAACGCCTTTTGCAGATGGCGGGTGTCGCGGAACAGACACTGCACCTGGCGCTCGACGCGCATTGCCGCGGAGAGCTTTCAGCGTGCGCCAATGTGCGTTTGAATGAGGCCATCATCAACCGCTCGGAGCGCGAGATTGATCAGATGGCGCTCGATATTCTGGCCATGGAGCAGCCTATGGCGGTGGATCTGCGCTTTATTCTTGCGGCCATCAAAATTAACTCCGACCTGGAACGGGTAGGCGACCAGTCCATGACCATTGCTTTGTTGGCCGAAGAACTTGCGGGCAGCAAGCCGTGTGAATTTCCAGTCGACATTCCGCACATGGCGGAGCTCTCGATGACCATGGTTCGCAAGGCGCTGCAGGCGCTCGCCGAGCACGATGCCCAACTAGCTACCAGCGTGCTGGCTATGGATGATGCGGTCGATGAGATGAACCGCAGAGCGAAGGCTGTGCTGCTCGATTGCCTGGCAAAAGATTCCAGTGCAGCCCAGTCGGCGGTCAACCTGCTTTTTATTGCGCGTAGCCTGGAGCGGATCGCCGATCACGCCACCAACATGGCCGAAGACGTCATCTTCTGGGTGTGCGGCGCGGACGTTCGCCACGGCAACATGATGCAAGCCCAGTAGAAGTTAATTCACCCGCTGGAGCCGGGCAATCAGTTTTTGTGCCAGGTTTTCTCCCGAATCGGACCATAAGAGCCGGCTGCTGATGCCGCAGTTTTCCTGGATCAGGTTGGTCACTTCCACCAGCTTCTGGACGTTGCGCTTGATGTACTCCGCGTCCACCTGGTCCAGGTCGATCTCTTCCAGCAAGAAGGGCGTGTCCAGGCCAAAGTCCACCCGGACCTGCCCATTTTGCTCGTAGGCTCCCTCATCGAACTGGGGCCCAAAGCCAACCACCCGCACCACCACCGGCTCCTGTTTCCAGGTTGGGTCGAGGCCGCCCACGGTTTCCGCTACCCACAGATCCCACTTGAGCTCAAATTCATAGGCAAAGTCATCATGCAGGATCTCTGTGGCCTCGGCCACGGCGCGCTCGGGAGCCGATTCCTGCACCTCGTCCTCTTCATAAATCCTTTGGTAAACAGGCGCTTCGTTCCAGGAGATGGGGTAAGCGGCCGCAGCATGCAAGCGCGGCGAGTGCCCTGCCCCGCCAAACTGCTTCAGCACCGAGACGATCGCCGGTGCGAGCGCTGGTAGGCGAAAATTGGGAAACCACAGACTCAAATACAACCGATCAGCCATCCGTTCATCTTAAAGCTTTCTTCATGCCCGCTATAAAGGGAGTGAGAAGATGAGGGATATGGGCGTAGCGGATTTTCTGAGGAACCTGGTCGCCTCGCAGACTCCACGCGCTTTTCCCTGCAGAAAGGCGCCGTTGCGCGGCAGGCTATCCGAGTGACGCCGGCTCGCCTGCGGCTCTGGATCCTGATCATTGGTGGGGCGCTCGTCGCCGCGATCGCGGTGTTCTTCGTCTATGGCCGGTGGCAGGGACGGCGGCAGGGCCACGACCTGCCCTATGGCTTGGGGAGCGCAATCAAGCAATCGACCGAAGGCTTTACCTACTCTGAATCGCGGGGCGGCCACACCATCTACACCCTGCACGCCTCCAAGGCGGTGGAGTACAAGAGTGACGGCCACGCTGAATTGCACGATGTGAGCATCACTCTGTACAGTACCCAGGGAGCGCCGGCCAACCGCATCTATGGCAAGGACTTCGATTGGGATCCGGTCCACGGCGTTGCCCGCGCCATGGGCGAGGTCCAGATCGATTTTCAAGGAGCAGCGACCCCAGCTTCGCCAGCGGCGAAAGGTCCCACGGACGATGGCGAAAGCAGGAGCACCGTCCACGTCAAGACCTCAGGCCTGATGTTCAACAAGCAAACCGGCCTCGCCAGCACCACAGAGAAGATTGAATTCCGGCTCGCCGAGGCGGCCGGCAGCGCGACCGGTGCCAGCTTTGACTCACAATCCGGAGTCGTCATCCTGACGGGCGACGTGGCTTTCAATTCCAGCGTCAACGGGAGCCCGCTGGCCGTCCGTGCCCATCATGCGCAATTCGATCGCAATAGCCGGCTGCTCTTTCTGCTTCGGGACGTCGCCGACTATAGCGACTCGCATAGCTCCTCAGATCAGGCGACGGTCTCCTTCCGTGCCGATGGGTCGGCTTACCAGGTTCTGGCGGAAGGGAATGTGATCCTCACCGCCAGCGATGGGCAGCAGATCAACAGCCGAAAAGCGCGTATCGATCTCGGCGCGAAAAGCGTGCCCGACCAGGCGGTCATGGATGGCGGTCTGCTCTACGTGGCCAATAATGCCGCACGCCTGCTGCATGGTTCGGCGTCATCGGGAACTTTGTTGTTCGGTCCCCAGTCCACGGTTCGGCACGCCCAGCTGCGGGATGCTGTTTCGGTCGTCGACGAGGAGAAGTTACCCCAGGTCAAGGCCGACAAAACCAGGCAGAATTCGCAAGAGTCAACCACCCGGCAGATGCAAGCCACGCAGGTCGACATCGATTTCAAAACCGGCCCGGATCGCAGCCCGCAGGCCGATCACATTCTCGCCGCCGGCGGGGCGCGGCTCAACGTGCACACCATCTACACCAAAACCCCGCCCGAGGACACCACCGTACAAGGCGATCAACTCTTCGCGACCCTAGTGGACGGAGAGACTCTTTCCAGCCTGCGCGGCACTGGCCATACCAGCCTGGTCACGGTAAACCCCAACGGGATAACGCAGAGCAGCAAAGGCGACAATCTTCTGCTTACCTTCGCTCCA
This sequence comes from Acidobacteriaceae bacterium, assembly GCA_049693715.1. GTDB lineage: Bacteria > Acidobacteriota > Terriglobia > Terriglobales > Acidobacteriaceae > PALSA-350. The sequence goes on from JBAVQC010000232.1 coordinate 7,124, forward strand.
TCTCATCCCATTGCCGGGCCCGAGGGGAACGCGAGCAAAGCAAAGCCCGACGCCTCGGCGCCGCAACCGGCCGCGCAGCTGCAGTCTGCCGTACAGTTGGGAAACGTGACTTTAATCCAACAGGGCGCGGCGAACCCTGGCGGTTCAACTCCGCCGGTAACCACCGCCACTTCCCAGCGAGCCGCGTATGACGCAGCTACGCAAGTGGTGCAACTGTCGGGAAGCCCGCGCCTCAAGGAAACCAGTGGAGAGCTGAGCGCGAACTTGATTGAAGTGTCGCGGAGCAGCGGAAATGCCGATGCGACGGGCGGCGTGAAAGCCACCTATCACCAAACGAATGGGCAGCAGAATTTGGCGTTTACCGCGTCTGGACCGGTGCACGTGGTTGCCGATCACGCCCATCTTGAGCGCGCCACCGATCTGACCATTTTCTATGGAAAAGCCGGCGAGCCAGCCCGTCTGTGGCAGGGAAGCGACTCCGTCGCCGCCCCCGTGCAGGAACTCTCCCGGCCCCACGCAACCCTTTCCGCGCATGGCCGGGCGAGCGATGCGGCGGCGGTGAATGCCGTCTTTACCGGTTCGCCCGGTGCTTCGCAGGCCACTCCCGCATCCAGCGCGGCCACCAATCCGGCCCGCCCCAGTCAGCCTCCCCGAGCGCCCTCGGTTGTTCGTTTGCAAAGCCGCTCTCTCTTCTATGCGGAGAACGATCACAAAGCTGTTTTCGCGGGCGCCGTTGTGGCCCGGACGTCCACCGGTTTGCTGCATGCGAATTTTATGGATGTCTATTTTGCACCCGCAGCCGGTGCGCAGCCGCCCGGCAAGCCGCCACCGGGCAGCCAGGTGTCCAAAATCGTGGCCCGGGGCGCGGTGGAACTGGAGCAACCGGGACGTAAGGGAACAGGCGAAGAGCTTACCTACACCACCGCGGATGGCAAGTTCCTGTTGACCGGGAGCAGCGCCGCGCCCCCTCGCCTGACCGACCAGGTACGCGGAACAGTAACCGGCAACGCGTTGATTTTCAATGATCGCGATGATAGCGTCGTGGTAAGTGGGGGTGCTTCCAAGGCGGTGACCCAGACCCGAGTAGCGAAGTGAATGCAAAAGCTTAGTACAGACGAAATCGGCAAGTCCTACAAGGGCCGTCAGGTGGTTCGGGGCGTAAACCTGGAGGTTTGTCAGGGCGAGGTAGTCGGGCTGCTGGGTCCCAATGGTGCCGGCAAGACCACCAGCTTTTACATCATTGTCGGCCTGATTACTCCCGATTTGGGACAAGTTTTCGTCGATGAAGTAGATATCACGCGGGTTCCGATGTATTTGCGGGCCAGGCAGTATGGGATTAGCTATCTTCCCCAGGAGCCCAGCGTTTTCCGCAAGCTGACGGTGGAAGAGAACATTCTCGCCGTGCTCGAAGTGCAATCCCTTTCGCTCGAAGTCAGGCGCGCCCGGACGGAGAAGCTGCTGGACCAGTTGAATCTGGGGCATATCCGGAAAACCCGCGGCTACGCCCTCTCTGGTGGCGAGCGGCGCCGGGTAGAAATAGCCCGCTGTCTCTGCATTCAGCCTTCGTTCATCCTCCTCGACGAGCCGTTTTCGGGTATCGATCCGATCGCTGTGCTCGACTTGCAGGAGATCATCTTCGACCTGAAGGCGAGCGGCATCGGGGTTCTGATCACCGATCACAATGTACGCGAAACGCTCTCGGTTACCGATCGCGCCTACATCATCAACGAAGGGCGTATCTTCCGCACCGGAACCCCGGAGCAGTTGGGCAAAGACCCTGAAGTGCGCCGGGTTTACCTGGGCGAGGGATTTTCTTTGAACTGACCGGGCGTTTCTTGCCCCCACCAAAGTGTGACCTTGGTCACTCTTTAAGGATGTTCGGCGATCCGGAAAAAGCTCTCCACGATCGAGGCTCAGAGAAGGTAAACTAAGGCCGCTAGCTATTGATGCGGTGAAATGCCATGGCTCTTCTGCAACCGAAACTAAGCTTGAAGGTAGCGCAGCGTCAGATTCTGACGCCTGGCCTGATGCAGATGGTCAGCGTGCTGGCGCTCAACAAGCTGGAGTTGAAGGAGCTGATCAACACCGAGATCGTCGAAAATCCGGTGCTGGAAGAGTTGGAAGAGAGTGTTCCGCTCATCGACGATGTCGCTTTGAAAGAGGCAGAGCGGGAGCGAAGCGTGGAAGAGATCGCGGCCCAGGCGGAGCGCGATAAGCGTGATCCTTTCGACGAAATAGACTTTGGGTCCTACTTTCAGGATTATCTGGATCCCGGCTTCCGCACGCCCAACGGTTTTGAACAAACCGACAAGCCATCGTTCGAGAATTTTCTCTCTCAGCCGAGCACGCTCACCGATCACCTCTTTTGGCAACTGGGTTCGCTGAACGTCAGCAGCAACCTGCGTGAGGCGGCCGAATATGTGGTGGGTAACCTGGATGAGGACGGCTATCTGATGGCCGGCGACGAGGAACTGCTGGCGGGATTTGTCCGCGAGTTCGATCCTGCTTCCACCGCTCCTCCCGGCGCTGCGTCTGATCTTCTCGCCGAGGCTGTGCACCTGGTGCAGAACCTTGATCCGGTGGGCGTGGCTACGCGGAGTTTGCGCGAATGCCTGCTGGTGCAAGTTGAGGCGCAACGCCGTGAGTTTCATCTCCAGCTGGGACGTCACCGGGCGGCTTCCGCGGCTGTGCACGCCGACCCGCCTGCGGCGGAAGGTGAAGCCGCTCACCCATTGGTCGAGCACGAGGTCCGGTTGCAGGTGTTTTCGCTTGCCGCCCGCATTATCGATCAGCACTTGTTGTTGTTGCAGAAGAGGGACTTGCGCGAGATGTCCAAGGCCCTGGGCGCGCCGCCGGAAGCCATCCAGCACGCCATCGACTTTATTCGCAGCCTCGATCCTCGTCCCGGCCAGCGATTTAACCGCTCCGACGCCCGCCTGATCGAGCCCGATGTGGCCTTCGTCAAGAGGGGCGGTGAGTTTGTGGTGGTCATGAATGAGGAAGATCTGCCCACCTTGCGCCTCAACCATGGCTATCGCAAACTGCTGTCGCAGGAAGGCACTGAAAGAGACGTAAAGGAATATGTCAAAGAGCGTTATCGCTCTGCACTGCAGCTGATGCGCAACATCGAGCAGCGCAAGAACACGATCCTGAGAACCTGCGAGGCCATTGTGCGCCGCCAGGGCGACTTCCTGGAGCGCGGCGTGGACGCGCTGAAGCCCATGATGATCAAGGAAGTTGCCGAAGAGATAGGGGTCCATCCTTCGACTGTCAGCCGGGCCGTCTCGAGCAAATATGTGCACACATCGCAGGGCGTTTTTGAACTTCGCTTCTTCTTCTCCGAAGGTGTCCACGGGCCGGAGGGCGGCAGCACTCCACTGATGCTGCTCAAGCGCAAGGTCAAGAAGCTGATCGACGAGGAAGATCCGCGAAAACCGCTGACCGATGATTTGATTGCCAGCATGTTGGAGGCGCAAGGCATTGACGTAACTCGCCGGACGGTCGCCAAATACCGTGAAGATCTGCGCATTCCCAGCACTCACCAACGCCGGGTGCGCGATTAAGTCTGTCATTTCGTCTACTTCTGCAGTGGAGAATGCGTCGCAGTCCCGGTGCGTTTCTCCCGCATCCTATTTGTAGCGAGCGTGACTATGGGCAGCTTCCTGTTGATGAAAAAGCCGTGTGAGCATGCCTTCCGCGGTCTAAGCTACAGAGAGAAATTCGCTCCGCCTGGGAGTCACCCACCTCGCCAAAACCTCCAACCAACAGCAAGCGTCAAAATGCTATAGAATCGGGCATCTCAGGAGCTTCAACATGCCGGTTGAATGCACGGGCAGGCAAGTGGCCATTACCCAGCCACTGCGTACTTTAGCGGAAGAGGGAATCGAGCGCATCGCCAGAATCTTAGGCAAGATCACCAGCGCCCACGTAGTTCTGACTGCGGAGAAATACCGGCAAATTGCCGAAGTTACGGTGAAGACCCGCAATTGCGCGTTGGTGGCTCTCTGCGAATCCAGCGCCAATATGGAGTCCGCTCTGCGCGAGGCTCTAGGGAAAGTCGAGACCCAGGCGACCCGGTATAAAGACAGGCAGCGTACCCGCAAGCGTCAACCGAAACTGGAAAAACAGCTGGAGGATACGGGCGTCGCGCGTAGCGGGCGGGGCAGTGTGACCGAGAGCAAGTCTGAGAAAGCGGCCAATGGCAATGGAGCAAGCAACGGCAAGAGCCATCCGCAACCGGGCATCCCGGTCACAGTACATTCCTTCCCGGCCCGGGTCCCGATTGCGGAGCCTCACGTGGTTCGTTCGCTCGACTCCGTAGCGTTGCGGCCCATGACGCTCGAAGAGGCGGTCAAGGAAGCAGAGTTCCGCGACCGGGAAGTGTTTGTCTTCAGGGATAACGAAGGTAATGTAAAAGTCCTGCACCGCAAGCGTGATGGCAAGATGGAATTGATCGAAGCCCCTTGACTCAGTCCCGAAGGGACGGCTGAACTTAGCCCAGGACGACAGTCCTGGGTAGAAATGGGCAATTCGACCGGTCCCGGAGGGACGGCTGAATGCGGGGGACGAGGTTTCAGCCGTCCCTGGCTGGACTGATCCAGGCTTTTTGTTAACCCAGGACTGTCGTCCTGGGCTAAGTTCAGCCGTCCCTACGGGACTAAGTTTCGAATTGAAGTACTGACACACCTGTTTAGATGGGATGAGACGG
>JBAVQC010000233.1:0-1675 GCA_049693715.1 Acidobacteriaceae bacterium
TGATTCCAGGTCCACGGAGAGCGACTCAGGTTTCATGCGGTTAAACCCATTGTCGCATGTTGCAGGAGTGTGACGGAGAGAAAGGGCGGGCGGTTCTACTTCGCGACGCTGGATTCCGCCATGTTGAGGAAGACGTTCCTCATGCTTTCTGTACCCTCGTCAGAACGCTGGATCAGCATGATAGAGATCAGGTTATTGTTGGGATCGATCCACCCCTGGGTCCCAAAGGCCCCACCATGGCCGTAGGTGCCGATCGTGTGCCCCGCCAACTCGCCCAGCGGGTCCGTCACCACCTCCCAAGCCAGGCCATAGTCGGAGCCGCGCATCCATCCGACCGGCTGAATGCCGGTGGTCTGCGGCTCTGTCATGACATGCACCGAAAATGGGGACAAATAGCGGTGGCCCTCGTAGACACCGTCATTGAGCATCATGCGGTAAAGGTGCAGCAGGTCTTCAGCGGTGGAGTAAAGACCCCATCCGGGCGCAGAAAATACGGCGCCCTGGCGGTGTTTGGCCGGGTCGCCTCCCAGGATGCTTGCCGGCGAGCGCACCAGCTTCCCATCTTTATGTGCGTAGACCATGGCGATACGGTCGACCTTATCGGCCGGCGGAAAGAAAAAGCTATCCTTCATCCCCAACGGTCGAAGCACGTGCTCCGTAATGTAATCCACGTATTTCTCGCCGGAGCAGACCTCGATGATGCGGCCAAGAATCTCAATTCCGGGGCTGGAATAGCTCCACTGTGTGCCCGGTTGAAACAGCAGGGGCTGTTTGGCGAGCGCCTTGACCACCTCGTCCAGGGGAACGCTCATCGTTTGTGCGTAGTCTTGTATGCCGGGAGGTCCGGGGTAATCCTGAATGCCCGCGGTATGGGTAAGCAGGTCGCGGATCGTAATGGCGTGGTTCGGGATGCTCAAGCGTGCGGCGTCAGGACCGGTCGTAGTGGCAACTTTCAGATCGTGAAACTCGGGCAAATAGAGATCGACCGGGTCGCGCAGCGCCAGCTTACCTTCTTCGGCCAGCATCATGATGCCGATCGCGGTGACCGGCTTGGTCATCGACATGATCTGAAAAATCGTGTCTTTACGCATGGGGTGGTCCGCTTCGATATCGGCCATGCCCGTCGCGTCGAATTCCACGATGTCGCTGCCGTGGGCCACAAGAGTCACCGCCCCGGCTACGGTCTGCCGGTCGATGAAAGACTTCATCCGCTGTGGGATCTGCGACAGAACCTCCTGGTCCACGCCGGCAGCTTTGGCGCTGGACTGAGCGACGGCAGAAGACGATGTCGAACCAACGCCAACAAACATCAGAAAAATGAATAGTTTTTGCACGCAGAATAGCTTAGAGCATTTATCACGCAGAAACGAAAGGGAAACTGCTATCCAGGGAGCCTTTGTGAGTAAAGGCCAGCGAGTCTGGCGGGAATCAGCTAGTTGCGCCAGACGTCGGCTACCGCCCGCACGTGTTCTGGACCAGTGCGGCAACAGCCCCCAATCCACTGGGCACCCTCGCCTCGCCACCTCCGCGCCAGTTCGCCAAATTCCTGTATCTGGCCTTCGCCCTGCCAGCATCGGCGCACCGCGTCCCAAGCCTCGCCGGAATTCGGATACACGACGATAGGCTTGCTTGTGACCTCGGCCAGTTGCCTGATGAGGTTGCCAATCAGTTCAGG
>JBAVQC010000234.1:0-2084 GCA_049693715.1 Acidobacteriaceae bacterium
TCCGGGCCTCGCATTGATGGCGACTTGCGTTGTCATTCCTCCCTTAACTTGCCACAGGCTAGTCGATCGACGGGATGACAGAAAGGAGAGGGTTGTTGTGAGGGAGAGGGCGGTTGCCAAAGGGCAGGGTGGTTGTCAGTCGGCAAAGGACAGGGTGACGGTTAAATGGGCGCTCGGTTGTCAAAGTGCGAAAGCAAAAAGTCACAGCCTCTCCCTATGTACAAAATGTTAAACCACATAGAATCAACAGCAGATTTGGGCCGCGCTTTGTTCATTGGTTTCATGACCTCGCCGCAGGCGAGGTCACCGGCTCGGGATGACAAAAGGAAAGGGCAACGGTTCTATAAAGAGTGGTTGCTGGACCGAGAGCCTTCAGCCGTCCCCGTTCGACAAGCTCAGGGCAGGCTCTGCGGGACTGAGTCTGGAAACGCGGTTCTCACGCAGACTCTTAAAGCCCCAGAGGTCCCTGAGGTCTTTCAGGTCTCAGTGTTTGCAGCCCTTACCGCGCAGGCCCGAAGATGAGCTCGCGCGCGGATTTGATTTCCTGGGGCAGGACAGTGTGTGGACGACCCGAATAGCGTTGCGTCTTTACTTCCGCGCCCATGGCGGTGAACTGCTCGGCGGATTCTAATACGCGGCTCCACGGCACATGCGGATCGGGATCTCCCGAGCTAAACAGCGCAGGCATTCCCCCAAGGTCACCGTCATGGTGCAAGTCTGCACCCGGCGGGCCGATTAACCCGCCCGTAAAGGCGATCACCCCGCCATAGCGTGCTGGGTTTCTGGCCACAAATTCGCTCGACAGGCAGGCGCCCTGGGAGAAGCCGCACACAAATATGCGATCACGCGATACACCGGCAGCCACGGCCTGTTGCACGATCGTTCCTACCTTGGCCAGCGCGGAAGAGAGCCAGGGCTCGTTCTTTTCAATCGGCGCCAGGAACGAATTGGGATACCACGAGTTTCCCGCCGCCTGCGGGGCGAGATAGGTAAACCGCTCATCGTACATCTCGGTCGCCAGACCAAGTATGTCTTCGGCCGAAGCTCCGCGGCCATGCAAAAGAATAACGGCGGCGACCGCCTCGGTGAGCTTCGCGCCCAGAGTCTGGACCGGCTGATCGCGATGGGGGTCATTCACCACGGAGATCTCCAGTCTATTTGTGAGTATGCAGGGTGATCGGCGGCAAGGCGCGTTCCACGCGGGAACGCTGGGGCTCCAGCCAGGGAGGCAACTTGAGCGTCTCACCCAGAGATTCCACCGGCTCGTCGAGAGCAAAGCCTGGCGGATCGGTGGCCAGCTCGAACAACACGCCACCCGGCTCACGAAAATAAATGGATTGAAAGTAAGTGCGGTCGAGCACCGGGGTCACATCCAACGAACTCGCCACCAGCACTTCGCGCCACGCCAGCTGCGCAGCATCGTCGGCTGCACGAAAAGCAATGTGATGCACACTGCCTGCGCCCATGCGCCCGTAGGTAAGCTGGGGCTGGACCAGCACGTCGATGTGATTGCCCAGGGCGCTGCCTTCCGCGGCAAATCGGAAGCGGGTACCGTGCTCTCCGATTTTGCGAAAACCCATGGTGTCGAGCACGGCTACCGTTTTTTCGTAGCCGCCTTCACAAAGAGTCACGCCGAAGAATCCGCGAATCGCGCGTTCGGGGGGAACGTTGCTGGTGCGTGGTGCCTTGGCCTCACCTGCGTCCGCGTGGCCTACGATCTCCAGCCGCATGCCATCGGGATCGGCAAAGCTGAGCACCTCCTCCTGAAACCGTTCACCCGTGCGCTCCACCGGGACGCCGGCGCCCAGCAAACGTTTCTCCCAGAACCCGAGCGAGGAGTGGGGAACACTGAAGGCAGTCGCCGAGGTTTCTCCCACGCCCAGGCTGCCGCGGGTGGCATGGGGCCAGGGGAAGAAGGTGAGGATGGTTCCCGGCGAGCCGGCATCGTCGCCAAAGTAGAAGTGGTAGGTTCCCGGATCGTCAAAGTTGATGGTGCGTTTGACGAAACGAAGCCCCAGCACTTCAGTATAGAAATCAAGATTGCGCTGCGGGTCGGAAGCAATCGCTGTTACGTGATGTAGGCC
>JBAVQC010000235.1:0-23388 GCA_049693715.1 Acidobacteriaceae bacterium
AAGCCGGGGATCCACCTGGTTCGATTGCAGACTTGTTGCAGCGATCAAAGGATCTGAAGTCTGGGGATAGATAGTTTCGGGATTAGTTTCGGGGACACGCAACTTAACCCCCATCCGAGAGATGGGGAGAAGCCGCTTTCCCGATACGGACAGCACCTCCTACGAGGCTGAGACTACGAAGCAGTAAAGGAACTCACTCATTGCAAAAGGTATCCTTTATTTTGGCTCCAATACGCAATGGCCTGCCTGTTTATCGATGACTTCGCAAGAGCCGGGAAATATTTCGCGTCCGCATACTCGTTCGCAACGGTGACTAGATTCCGCACCTACCAGATCGACAATCATTATGCACGTTACCTACTGCGGAAGAGCATGAACGATGATGATCTGGGGACGGCAATGGATAACTTTCGCGAAGCGAGGCAGTTGTTGTTTGAGCAGATGCGACACGAACGGCTCAGGTATCCCTTTAGGGTAGCTGCCCTGATTGGAGACTGGTTCGACGTATATTCTGACCGCCTGACTCTCGAGCAGCGCGCGGAAGTGCAACGGGCAGCCGTTTTCATCAGTTCGCGGATTGCCGCCCTTCCCCCACTAGTGTCCGGTTCGTTTGTTTGTGGAGAGGCGTAAGTGCATTATTGAGTATGGTTTCTGACGCTTTGGGGGTGTCCACGATTTGAATTGGCTTATACGGTTTTGCGATGCTTCTGGGTTTCAACGGCCCGGAGGATGGCATGAACGTAGGCAAGACACTGTTCGCACAGGTGATGGAGTTTGTGCCATGGAAGAGTTTCGGACGCATCGTTGCGAAGCATCAAGGCGATAGCGGCATACGAACGCTCAGTTGTGCTGACTTATTTCGCGTACTGGCATTTTCCCAACTCACCTGGCGTGAGTCACTGCGTGACATTGAGGCTTGCCTGGCAGCCAATCAGAGCAAGCTATTCCATATGGGGCTGGCCCAGCCGCCTGCTCGATCTACGCTGGCCGATGCATTGAACGCACGCGACTGGCGCATTTATCAGGCCTTGGCACTACGGCTCATTAGCCGCGCCCGCGCACTGTATGCCGATGAGTCGGTATTGGGCATCGACGCTACTGTGTACGCGCTGGATGCAACCACCGTTGAGCTCTGTTTGAGCTTATTTGATTGGGCGCCAGTTCATGCCACGCGGGCGGCTATCAAGCTTCACACCTTACTGGATCTGCGCGGTGCGATTCCTGCCTTTCTATACCTCAGCGACGGCTTGTTGAACGACCATTATGTGTTGGATTTTCTACCTATCGAGAGCGGCAGTTTCTATGTGATGGACCGAGGTTACCTGGACTTCGGACGCTTATTTGCGATGCATCAGGCGGGGGCCTTCTTCGTTACTCGTGCCAAGTCCGGGATGGATGCACGCCGCGTATATTCCTGCGCCACAGAGCGCAACCGTGGCGTGATTTGCGATCAGCGCGTCATGCTCAACGGTCGCCGCTCCAGTAAAAAATATCCAGAGCACCTGCGCCGCATTCGCTTCAGGGATCCTGAATCGGGTAAAGCTCTGGTCTTCTTGACCAACAATACCGCCTTGCCTGCACACACCATTGCCGCGCTCTACAAAAGCCGTTGGCAGGTGGAGTTGTTTTTCAAATGGATTAAGCAGCACCTGCGCATCAAACGATTTCTCGCTACCTCCGAGAACGCCGTCAAGACGCAGATTTGGTGTGCCATCGCTACCTATCTGCTGATCGCCATCATCAAGAAAGAACTCCAACTTGACGCCTCGCTCTACACTTGTCTACAGATTCTCTCCGTCTCTGTCTTTGAAAAAACACAGATTTCATGCGCCTTGCAGCAAACTTCTTCGCCAACCAACATCCACTCCCACGCTAACCAGCTTATTTTGTTCAACATCTAACCGGACACTAGTGCCCTGAGGTACGCCTTTCCCGTTTTTCTCAGCGCGCTGCCATTTCGGAGCTGCACAAAACGGATGGTTTCGCCACCAGGGGACCCCCGGGTCGCAGAAGCGAGACTTGGGATCCTCCTGGTACAGGCCAATCCCGTGTTTTGTTTCCAGGGAAAAACAGCTGCTTAAGCTGCGGAGACGACGTACGGATCGACGATCAATGGCTCGATCGCTGCCTGGGGCAGAATCTCTGGCATGCATACATCCGTGTAGCGGCCTGCGGCCACGTCAACGAACACCACATTGGCCGTGTCTTCGGTGCGGGTAGTGCTGATGTGCAACTTCCGAACTGCTTTGATGGCAACAGTTGCGAGCAAAAACCGATTTGCTATCTTAAGGCCGGCTGAGTAGACCAGTTCAGAGCGCATAGAGCCTCATGTTTTTCAGGTTAAATATCCTCTAAGGGAACTCGGGCTCAGGGAGACAGGACACAAGCCGAAGCATTGCAAGCACTCTTACCAGCATACAGGTGCACCATGATTGTTCCTACCTAATTCGTGCTCTGGGGACGCAAGTCCACTGCTCAGGTAACGAGTTCGCCGACCGGGTCGGAGTTTCGACCTGAAGTCGAGTTCGGTTACAGCGTTTTTCGCAAAGGGGTAGACCGAAGCCCGCAGAAGTCCATGCAGCTTTCCGCCAAAGAAAGCTGCATGTAACAGTCGTCAACGCTTCACATTATTGCGCAAAATGCTCTAGCATCGTCCGGCCAAAACCTCGGCCAAATGCACGGCGTGGCGCGGCGAATTCTGCCGAATCTGCTCCCGGCAACTAAACCCGTCGCTGACCAGGATCGTTTCCGGAGCTGCAGCACGGACGGCGGGCATGAGCACCCGCTCCCCCAGCGCCTGCGAGACCTCAAACTTGTCCTGCTCAAACCCAAACGGGCCCGCCATGCCGCAACACCCTGAATCCAGCATGTTTACCTCGGCCTGGGTGGCCAGCAGCAACCCCAGTTCGTCCTCCATGCCCATCAGTGCCTTCTGGTGGCAATGGCCGTGGAGCACCATTTGCCGCCCGCCCAAATGGGGAGGCCGGTATCCGGGTGCATGATGGGCCAGCATTTCGCTGAGTAGAAACGTCTGTTTTGCCAACCGCTGGGCGCGCTCATTGGCAGGGAAGAAGTTGGTCAGCTCGTCACGAAAGACGCTGGCGCAGCTCGGCTCCAGCACCACAAAGGGCATGCCGGCATCGATCTGCGGTCCCAGCCGTTCTAGGACCCCCAACAGGTACTTACGCGCCTCGTCCAGGAAGCCGAAATCGTACAGCGGCCGTCCGCAGCAAATATGCTTCGCCGGCACCTGCACCTGGAATCCAGCCGAGCAAAGCACCTCATGCGCCGCACCCAGCACCTGGGGATGAAAGTAGTTGTTCCACGTATCGGGCCACAGCAACAGCGGCGTCCCCTTGCCACTGGGCCGGTTGCGATACTCAGACTGGAAGCTTCGTCCGGCAAACTGCGGCAATGTGCGCTGTTGCGCAACGCCGGCGATCGTCTTCACCAGCCCGCTGACTCCCGGAATGCGCATCGGGAGGTTAGCCAGTCCCGGGGCAATGGCAGCCAGGTTTGCCCACCGGTCCATAAATCCAAAAAGATAATGCTGCAGCGGGTGGACACGGTCCTGATAGTGATGGCCCAGAAATTCGGCCTTCCAGGTCGCCATATCGACGTTGACCGGGCACTCTGTCTTGCACGCCTTGCAGGATAAGCAAAGGTCGAGCGCTTCCTTCACTTCTTCATTGCGCCACCCGTCGGTGATCACCTTGCCCTGCATCATTTCCCACAGCAGGTGAGCTCTACCGCGGGTAGAGTGCTTTTCTTCCCGGGTGGCCATATAACTGGGGCACATAGTGCCGTGGTCCTGCTTGCGGCAGGCTCCCACGCCCACGCAGCGCAGCGTACTTTCCGCAAATCCCCCAGGGTCCAGGGGATAGTGAAACCACGTGTCGACTTTCTTGGCGTGATACCCAGCCCCAAGGCGAAGATTGTCCACCGCGTCATAGACCGCGATCGGATCGATCATCTTTCCCGGGTTCATCCCGTTCTCCGGATCCCAAAGCGCCTTGAATTCCTGAAACGCCTTCATCAGCTCCGGGCCGTACATTTTCGGAAGCAGGGCCCCGCGGGCTTGCCCATCTCCATGTTCGCCGGACAAAGACCCGCCATGCGCCAGAACAATATCCGCTGCCTGTTCGATAAACTCGCGATATTTTCGGATCCCCTCCGCCGTCTCCAGGTCAAAAGTGATGCGCAGGTGAACGCAGCCTTGGCCGAAGTGCCCGTACATCGGCGTCTTGTACTCATATCTCTCGAGGAGAACGTAGAGCTCGCGAAGGTAGCTGCCGAGCTGCTCCGGTGGTACCGCGGAATCCTCCCACCCCTCCCATCCATGCTTCTCCCCGGGAACAAAAACAGTAGCGCCCAAGGCGGATTCGCGTACGTGCCAGACCCGCTTCGCCTCCGCATTGGTATAACTCCGCACGGTGCAGCTCTTGCCAAAAGAGAGGGCTGCCTGGGTGAATGTTTCCGCAATACGGTCGGCTTCCTCCGCGGAGTCGGCCCCAAATTCGCACAGCAGAAAGCCCCGGCCTTCGGGCAGGAGCAGCACATCTTCGACCGCCAGGTGCTTGCGCAGCATGTAATCGACTACCAGCCCATCGAAGCCTTCGAGGCCGATCGGCTTGTACTCGAGCACCGCGGGCACGTGATCCGCGGCAATAAAGGGATCGGCAAAGCCAAGCACCACCAGCCGCCGATGCTGGGGGCTATGTTTGAGCATGCAGTGCGCCTGCAGAACGGTGACGCAGGTGCCCTCCGTACCCACCAGAGCCCGGGCTACATTGAACCCGTTCTCCGGCAGCAGCTCGTCGAGGTTATAGCCCGAAACACGGCGCGGGATTTGCGGAAAACGCCGGCGGATTAGCTCGCTGTAGGTATCCCGAATACTCGCCAGGCTGGCATAAATCTGCCCCCGCCGTCCGCCGCCGGCGATGATCGTCTGCAATTCCGATTCCGTAGTCGGGCCGACCGTCATCCGGGTGCCGTCATACAGCAGAATATCGAGCGCCTCAATGTTGTCGACCGTCTTGCCGCCCATGAGCGCGTGTACGCCACAGGAATTGTTCCCGATCATCCCCCCGAGCGTGCATCGGCTATGGGTAGCCGGGTCGGGCGCGAATGTAAGATCGTGGACCTCCGCGGCATCGCGCAGCCGGTCGAGCACGATCCCGGGTTGGACCCGCGCGAACTTCCGTCCCGCATCCAGTTCCAGAATCGAGTGCATATATTTGGAGAAGTCCATCACCACGGCCACATTGCAGCACTGCCCGGACAAGCTGGTGCCGCCCCCCCGGGAAAGAACAGGCGCGCCCAATTCCCGGCAAGCGGCCACCGTGGCCACGACATCCGCTTCATCCAGGGGCAGAACCAGGCCGATCGGCACCTGGCGGTAGTTGGAAGCATCGGTGGCGTACAGGGCACGGGAAGCTTGGTCGAAGCGAACCTCGCCGCGCACCACCTGGCGCAGCTTCTCTTCGAGTGCCCGCGAAGCAGAAAACTTCTCGTGCGGATGCGGATGCGGCTCGCGGCTCGTAGGTTGCAGGATGGGAAAAGTAGTTGGGGCGGCCATCGTCAAGGAGGATATTACCAAGATGCAGCAACTCCTGTGCAAGCCGTGGTCAGCATTACGGTTGTACCCTTTTTGCGTAGCCGAGGCGCATGTCAACCGATTCGACCCAGGCGAAAATTTTCCTTCGCTTCCACTGGACTTGTCCTTGGGGTCGGGAACAAACTTATCTGCAGGAGCATTGCAGATGGAAATGGAAATTTCGGAGAAGGTTCAACGCTTGACGCGCATTCTTTCGGAAGAAGCCAACAAGTTCCCCGGGATCACCGTCGACCAATACTCGACCGGCACCTACGGCTACGACTGGAAGGTTTACCTGGACAGAGAGCTTCAGCTTGGCACCATAGCTTTTACCACTGACGTCACTCTTTCTGAAAAAGAACTGCGTGCGGCATTCCGGCACGAGCTAAAAGCGCTTGTGCGCAAGCAAGTGCCTTCTCCTGTTCCAGTACTGACTGCCGGCCTCCGGTAGCACAATTCTCAGCGAGCTCTCGCGCCGCCCGATTCGACGGCCGCAGGAAATCTGTCTTCGTCCGGTCCTCCATGCTACTCACCACCCTCTCCTTGTCATCCCGACCGGAGCGAAGCGTAGCGGAGGGACCTGCGGTTCGCTTCACGCGGAAGCAAACTCAGCTGGAAGCGCCACCCTCTCCTTGTCATCCCGACCGGAGCGAACCCGGATTTCCTGCCTCGCTACATTAAACAAGGCCGTGTATGCGCCTTTCTCTTAAGGAAAGGCGCATGATGTTCGACAACGCCACCGACTCTTACAGGAAATCCGGGATAACGTAGCGGAGGGACCTGCGATTCCGCGGACCCTTCCTGGAAATATTTTTCGAGAAAGCGAATCGACTGGCGGCAGGCGCCAGCTAGGAAGGCACTCCCCTGCGAACCGGATCCGCAACCAGCACCTTGCGCAGAACCTCGCTCATTTCTCTTACCGTCCACGGTTTCAAAATCACCGCATCGAAGCCGTATTCGGCAAAGCGCGACATGACCGGGGCCTCGGAATACCCGCTCGAAACAATCAGCCGTGCGGAGGGGTCCAATTCCTTCAGCATCGCGGCAGCTTCCAAACCCCCCATCCCGCCAGTCACCGTTAGGTCTAAGAGCACCGCGTCAAAACCCTCACCGGCAGCCTTGGTTCTTTGATAGAGGTCGACCGCTTCCGCTCCGTCGCCGGCAGTCTGAACATCGTAACCGAGTGTGGCAAGAACGGCTTTGGATAGCTCCCGCAGCGCCTCGTCATCGTCCATCACCAGTAGTCGTTCGGTGCCGGTCTGCATGGGAAAGCTCACCGGCATTTGCGCGAGAGGCGCCTCGAGAGAGGCCGGTAGATCAACCATGAATACAGTTCCTGCACCCGGTGTCGACTCCACCGAAAGATGGCCTCCATGTTTGACCACGATCGCATAGGCTGTCGCCAGCCCGAGACCGCTGCCCCCCGGCTTGGTGGTGAAATATGGATCGAATATCCGCCGAAGTACATCGGGCGCAATACCGTGGCCGTGGTCCCGGATCGAAACTCTTACGTGGGGCGCGGCCTCGCCAGAGCAATTTTGCCGAGCAATGTTCTCGGCTCGAACTTCGATCGCGCCGCCACCACTCGTTGCCTCTCGAGCATTGATGAGAATATTGTGCAGGACTTGGCCGATCTGCCCTGAATCAACCTGGGCGGACCAGAGCCCTTCCGCAATCTGAAGCTCAATCGCAATCGAAGAGCCGGAGCGGGCGAGTAAAACAGCGTCTGTGACGAGTTGGGCGATGGAAGCCGCTTGTCTGACCGGAGCTCCACCTTTCGCGAATGTGAGCAACTGAGAAGATAAGAATTTCGCCCGCTGGCAAGCGCTTGCCGCGTGATCGAGGAATTCCCGGGCCGCTTCGCCCGGCGTCAGGTGCACCTTGGCGACTTCAATGTTCCCCTGCACGACGGTCAGGAAATTATTGAAGTCATGTGCAATGCCTCCAGCCAGCACTCCGAGCGATTCCAGCTTGCGTGCGCGTAACAGTTCTTCCTCCGCCAGTTCTCGCTGGGTGATTTCCGCTCGCAATTGCTCTGTCGACTGATGCAGTTCGGCC
The DNA here is from genome assembly GCA_049693715.1 of Acidobacteriaceae bacterium. GTDB lineage: Bacteria > Acidobacteriota > Terriglobia > Terriglobales > Acidobacteriaceae > PALSA-350. The sequence continues at coordinate 7,655 of JBAVQC010000235.1, forward strand.
GTCCGCTCCTCTACCCGGAGTTCCAGCGCATGGTTCAACGCCGCAGTCTCACGGTTTGCGGTCCGCAGATCCCCCACCAGGTCCCGATTCTCAAACTGCAGTCTGAGCGATGAATCCACCATGCGATAAAGCCGCCCGGTAGTCATCAAGGTGGCAAGAGTGAACAACGACGCCAGAAGCCCCATGGCCAGATGCGTCTCATCGCCGTCAACAAAAAGCCGGGCCGCCGGGATGAGACCAATAGGGATTAAGAAGGTGAGGAACGCTTCCGGCCGTGGAGCCAGCACTGATGAGGCGCCAAGCATCATGCCCCCCAGTACGAACACGAGAAAAACCTGGTTCGTCAGGTGACCCGTCGGGTAGAGCAGAATACCCGCTGCACCCCAGCCAACGCCTGCGAGAGCAACCCCGACCGTGAACACGGTACGCCATCTGCCAAGGTCTGTTGCACGAGCGGAGGCTTGCCAGTAGCGCCGAGCAAGAACATAGCGTGCAATCGACACCAGCGTGATGTACAAACACCAGGCCATGATGGTTGGCTTGGAGATGATCTCCCACTGCAGGGCCCCCAGGATGGCAGCCGCCACTATGTTGACCACGACGCCCAGGTTAGCGTTGCCGAATAAAAGCCGAACCTGCGCTGCCAGTAGTTGATCGCCGCTGGAATCCCGATTGATCCGAGCTTCGGACGCAGTGGAGCGCATGGCGGACAATCCGATTACCGGAGTAATTGCTGATACCAATATAAATGCTGAAGTCTGGATCTGATATTTGTATCCGTCCCAGCAACTATTTGACAGAAAACATGATCACCGGGGACATTTCGAGACCTTTATATAGTGACGTGAACGAGCAATCCATATCATGGAACCTGCTGAACGTCTGCGGCCTGAACCGAACAGACTCAGACTGGTGGGGATAAGCCCCTCGCGGCTCACGGCACCTGACAGAGCCCGGGCAAACTAGACGAAGCCAAGATTTGCCGAGCTGAACGCGCCGAGACTGGGAAAGATCGTGTTCAGCTGCGCCGCGCTGACACCAAACCAACTCGCAAGTGTGGCCGCGTATTGCACTGTGCCGGTGGAGGGAATCCATCGCCCATTCACATCGAAATCATCCGGACCTCCGAGAGCAAGCGTGGGATATGTCCCGTAAAGTTTGGCTCCTCGAACCGCACCGCCCAGAACGATGTGGTGGCTGCCCCAACCATGGTCACTGCCGTTGTTCGAATTCGGCTGGAAGGTACGTGAGAAATCGGACATCGTGAAGGCCGTCACCTCATTCGCGATGCCCAGCTCCTGCGTCGCCTGGTAGAAGGCAGACATCGCCGAAGAAACCTGCCCCAATAGCAGGCTCTGTTGCGCGGACTGGTCCGCATGGGTGTCGAAGTTCCCCACTCCGGCAAAGAAGATCTGCCGATTCACCCCAAAGCTGTTTCGCACCTGCATCAATTGAGCGATTTGTTGCAGCTGCGTGGCAAATGGATTATTGGCCGGGAAGATGGTAGCGAGTGGGGCGATCGAAGAAACGGCTTGGGTAAGAACGCTGGCATAACGCGCCGCATTCTGGCTGATGGCATTGTCGGCCTGTACCAGGTTAAGGCCGCTGGCGAAGCTGAGGAAGCTCTGCGCCATCGCCTGCCGTACACCGCACTCCGCCGCACCTTCACCACACGAGACCCCCGAAACGTTGCCGGGGCTCACCGCCAGCGGAGTCGTGGATTGGCCATCGCAGAAAAGCGTGTCCCCCGCCACGGAAGTGATCATGGGGATGGAAGCGGATGGGTTGAAGCTGCTACCCAGCAGATCGCTCATGCGGCCGGCCCATCCAGTGGGAGTGACGGAAGACGGCGCCGCGTTTTGCCACTGCAGCTGTTGATCCGAATGGCTGAACAGGTTCGAGGGCAGATTGAGCTGTGAGGTAACGTTCGCGCGGGTCGTCGGTGCAACCAGTGTGCCGACGTTCGCGACCAAAGCGGCGGCCCCACTATCCACCAGCTCGGCAATTTCCGGCAGGCTGCCATGCAGCCCGTAGTGGGGCAGAGAAGCAAGCTGTATCAACTGGCTTTGCGGCAGGGCCAAGGGTCCACGCAGCGTCGCGTAGTTGTTGTAACCAACTGTGTCGGTGGGAACCAGCGTGTTGTTGGCATCATTCCCCCCAAAAAGAAAAACGCAGACCAGTGCCTTATAGCCCGATACTGGAGCCGTCTGTGCCAACGCGTTCAAGGCTCCAAAGGGACGAAGCCCAACAAGACTGCCGCCCGCGGCCAGCGAGGCATATTGAATAAAACTGCGCCGATTGTACCCCATATTCGTAACCTCTACTGTTCAATCTTGTAAAAATTGGAACTGATGACGAGCCAGGTGGATACGCGTACGCGCTGGCCGATATCCGGTAAAAGAGCGGCATTGGCCGCAATTGCCGACTGCATCGCGGGCGCCATTTGCGCGTGGGTAAAAAGGATATTGAGCGCCGTCACCAGGTTCGCGCTATCCGTCGCGGGGTTGCCGGTAGCGGAGGCGATTTGCCCGAGAAAACTTGTCGCGCCCATGTCGATAAAGAAAGACGTAAGGTGGTTGCGTACGATGCTGTCCGCAAGCGTCATGCGAAGCGTCGCAGCGGCCGTGTTCTCCTGCGCGAACTCGGGCGCGTTGATCGCAGAGCCGGGAATCACATAGCTTGGCGGGAAGAAGTTGAACACGCTCGCAGCCGCATACGGTACCTCTCCTAAGGGGGCGGTGTAGTTGCTGGCAACGTCGTAGCGGCCCTGTGGATCCACATTGGTGAACTGCAGCGCGCGGAGAATGCCCGTGAAGTACAGGATGGGCTCGCGCAGATGGCCCCCTTCGGCGGCCGGGTCGCTATCGGCTGCACGCGCCTCCGGATCAGCCAGAATCGCCGTAATCACCGCCTTCATATCACCGCGGACACCAGAGCCGTCATTCGCAAATACAGCAGCGACCCGTGCCACGTAGGCGGGCGATGGATTGCCGGTGACCAGGTGCTGGATGAGTTGGCGGCCGACGAAAGGCCCCACGTTCGGATGATTGAAGATCGAGTCGATCACTCCCGAAAGGTCCTGTTCCGCCGTTTGCCCGGCGGGTAGAGTCACCCCGCTCAGCAGAGCCTTAGCCGACATGTCATGCGCAACCTCAATGGCCCGCATCGGCTGATCGAAGTTGGGTACCCCGTTGGGGAAACTCGTGGGCACCCCTCCGGTAGCGTTGGCGTAGGTCCAACCGGTAAATGCGCGAGCGTAGGCCTGCACCTGCGTCTGGCTGTACACCGGCTGTGGCATCCCCTGGCCATCGAGCTGAAGACTGCCGTCTGCGTTAAGCAGATACAGGCCCGTTGTAAATAGCTGCATCAGTTCGCGGGCGTAGTTCTCGTTCGCGATCTGACCGGCGGGCGCCGCATTGCTGTTCAGCATGTTGAGGTATGCACCCATCGCCGCGGAAGTAGTGACATCATTAACTATCTGACGAAAATTCCCGAAAGCATCGTCCGCCAGTAGATTATGGTAGGACGGTATCGTGCGCGCGTTCACCATATCGGTGGACACCACGAAGATTTCGCTCAGCGCAAGGGCGACGCGTTGGCGAAGCTGATCGTTCGCCGTGAGCGCATTCTTCCAAAACGAACTTTGCGCGCAAGCGTACGTCCCGTTGGGGCAGGTGGCCACTGGCGGATTGGGAATAGCCGGCATCCGCGTCGTTGGGGTGGCGAACTGCTGTGCCAGGTAAGCGGCCGAACCCAGTTCTTGAACATTCTGCACCGCCGAGAGCGTCGGGCCGAATGTGGTTTGGTCGAGCAGCCGCGTCGCCGCGGTCAGGCTCACAGGCGGAATCGTCTGCACGGCAACTGTCTGCGTGACGGCGGCTTTCTGCGCGGCATCGGGATTCAGAACACCCACGCTGATCGAAGTCGTCCCTGCGGGCACGCTTATGCTGCTCTGGAGTTCCGTCGTCGAGACGAAAGTGGTAGCCGTGTTCACGCCAGTTACTTGCAATTGCGAACCAGAGACAAAACCAGAGCCATTGAGGGTGAGCGTGAAACTGGTGCCCGGCGCCGTCTGCGTGACGGAACCGGCAGTGATCGTTGGCAGCGGGTTGAGGATCTTAACGCTAAGGGAAGCCGAACCAGCAGGTTTTGCAACCGTCGCTGCGCTAATGATGACCGAGTGACCGGCAAAAAAGTTGGCCGCGGGCGTGTAAAAGCCGGACGCAGAAATCGGCCCCGTGGAGTTAGAGCCACCGGCCACGCCGTTGATGGACCACACAACGGCGCCTGGGACGCCATTGACCAGGGCGCTATATTGTCCGGTGCCCCCGAGCCTTACCTGCGATGGACCACTCAGCGCGACGACCGGAGTCTGCCCCTGTAGCGCGCTGCAGCAGGTCGCCAGCAAGAACACCAGCGAGATTGGCGAGCTTAAGGCCGACATTATTCGACCCTAAGCTCAGCCGCCCACCGGGGCCATACAACCAACCTCCGATTACGAGAGGAGGGGAATCTTCCTCTCGTTTCGTCGCAGTCTGCCGATAGATAATGCTGTACTTCAAGAAGAACCCGGTAGTGTGAATCAATGACTCGAAGTGCCCCTCCCGCATCTGATCTTTTGTTCTCGTGCTAGTCTCACTCTTACATCGTCATCAACTATCCTGTCCGCTACAATAAGCATGACTTTTCCAAGCCGCTTCTGGGACGGTGGGGAATTGAAACGGAAGTTCTTATTGCTATGGATAGCTGTCCACCTCATGGCAGGGGGACAGGTCACTCCACACGCCGTATCAAAGGTCAACCCCTCCCCGGCTTCGGACAGTTGTCATATCCACGAAGTGACCGAATTTCCCGGAAGCAACGAGTTCGGAAGTCATTTTCTGGAAGCCCTGGCCAGCGACCCCAATCCCAGGGCCAAAGATCGCAATGTCGTGTATGGGCTCACTGCAGATTTAAGCAGCAGGGTTCCCGCTCAGGATCGAGCTCTCTACATATCCAAATCAATCGACGGTGGAAGAACCTGGACACAAGTCGCGCGCGTGGGTGCGGCATATTTTGACGCGGACATCGGTGAGGGAGAGCGCAACGGATTAGCCGTTTCTCCCGGTGCAACGGAATTTGTGATCACCACCCAGAAGGGAGCCTTCCAGATCTTGCCGCAGTCCTACAAGTCGGATGCAGTCGTGAAATCCATCCGGGGTCCCAGGGTGCCGGAAACAGATCCTATGGTGACGATCCCAAAAGTTAAAGGCGATCCTGTTACCGCGGGCCCGGTCAAGATAACACCGAATGGAAGGGCGATGGCGGTCAGTTACGGTTACTTTGACCTGGAACCACAAATCCTTACCTATCACAAGGGCCGCAATGGCTCATGGGTCGAAGATGGACCGCTGCCCCCGATTCCTACCGAAATGGACATTCTTTCCATGCAATTTGCCAACGAAAGAAATCCGGGCCCTGGTTCCCTCTATGTGGGAACCGGAGATCAAGCCTTCCGCTTTCACCCTCAAACCAAAAAATGGACGCGCATTGACGGAGTGGGTGATGATTCCGCAATTCAGGGCATCAGCATGGTGGGCGGTCCGCACCTGGCAGCTTGTTGGGGGGTCTACAACCCTTTAAATGCGGATGTCGTGGAGAGGGTAACGCATGCCCAGTTTCTCTTGCACAGACAGAGTGATGAAGCTGGCCCTGACATTCGGGCCTTCAGCGTAGAAGTGGACCCGTCGCGGCCGAACCGGGAAGTGGTGACTTCTCTCACCGGTGTGTACGCCAGCAGTGATCGTGGAAAAACCTGGAAGAGACTAAATGAGCTTCCCGAGGGAGAATTTCGTTCCGCCCGCTTCACATCTGACGGAGCAGTCATTGTCTCTGGAATCGAAGGAACCTTCCTGGCCAATCCCTTTTCCGCAACTTGTTCACCCCACCTCAAGACTCGCGGCCAATAGCCTGTCCCTACTCCACACTCGAGACCAAAAGGTCTTGGCCGCTATATACCGGCACGGTAAACCGGAAGCAGCTGCCTTTCCCCACTACGCTCTTGACCCATATCTTGCCGCCGTGCTTTTCTACCAGTTCTTTCGCAATGTGAAGGCCGAGACCTAAGCCCACACGGCCGGCCGTGTCACTGAAGTTGACCTGGTAAAGCCGTTCGAAAATATTTTCCGTCACCTCCGCCGCGATCCCGCAACCAGTGTCGGAAACTTCCACCAGAAGAAACTTCGCGTCGGCATCAAGGAAACGAACCGCCATTTCGATCGCGCCATAAACGGGCGTGAACTTCACGGCGTTCTCTAACAGAATGACGAGGAGTTGCCGTAGCCTGGTCTTATCGCCATAGGCAGCTCCCACCTCTTCGCCGATCTGCACAGAGATACTGATCGATTTGGCCGACGCCGCTCCCTCCAGCGTCTGCATAGCGTAATGGACGACTTCCGATACCGATACACTCTGCAGCCTTACCATGAGCCTGCCGGTCCGAATGCGAGTGGTCTCCAGCAGATCGTCAATCATCGACTTCATTTGTGCGACGTTCATGCGGATGATGCCGAGGTATTCTTCCTGTCGCTCGCTTATCTCTCCCGCAAGACGATCTGCGATCAGGGTCACAAATGCATAAATCGACGCCAGGGGCGTCCGGAACTCGTGGGAGATATGCGAAAGGAATTCATCCTTCATCTGCAACTCCATGCTCTTGATCCTGTCTTGTGCTTCAGCCTCCTTGGTAACCGCCGTAATGTCATCCTTATACTTCAGGGCCGTCAGTCGAAGCAGTTCATCCTGGGCCTTCCTGAGGTTGATCTGGTTAGTGACCCGAGCTTTTAGTGCCGCGGAGTGTATGGGTTTACTCACGAAGTCAGTGGCTCCCAATCGCAATCCTTTAATCTCCGAGTGCACGTCGCTGGCGCCGGTTAGAAACAGAACTGGTATTTCTTTGGTCTCGGGCCCTTCTTTCAATCGTTCGCAAACCTCATACCCATTTATGCCGGGCATCGTGACATCCAGCAGAATCAGCTCCGGCAATCTTTGCCTCGCGAGCAGCAGTCCCGTCATTCCCTCATTCGCCCGTAGAACTTCATAGTCATCGCGAAAAGCGTCCGCGAGCAAGTCATGAACCGACGGCTCGTCATCAATGACCAAAATGCTCGATCGCAATTTCGAGGAACTTGCTGGAAGAACCGGAACCAGGTCAGTGGCAGGTGGCTCCGAGCCCATCGGGACAATCGTCGAAGCGGCTGCGATCGCGGGAGCAAGCTCTTTCGCCAGGATCTCGATAAGAAGCGGGAGGGTCTCCGTATGTCCCGCGCGAAGCGCCTTCTCAACGCCGAACGCTGCATCCGCCAGCTGGTTAGCTTCGAGTGCGGCGGCAAGGCTCTTCAGTGAATGCACCAGGCGTTGCGCCTCTTCGTTCCTATTCTCGGCAAGATTGCCGTTTAATTCTTCGACGGCATTTGCATATCGGTCGTGAAAGGTCAGGAGCAATTTGCGGATAAGTTTCGGCTTGCCGTTATTGCGCAGTAAGGCTGCCGGAATGTCGAAGGGAGGCAGCCGATCCGGAATGCCGCCTTGAGCCTGCGAAGCCAGTTCCTGTGGCCCAGCCTCAGCAGATGGCTGGGCCAGCCTCCCGGGCATCCATTGCAGCAGAGACATCGTAAGCTCATCGAAGCTGATCGGTTTGGTGATGTGGTCGTTCATTCCGCCATTGAGACTTCTTTCGCGATCGCCGCTCATGGCATGCGCGGTCATGGCAAGGATGGGAAGAGAGCGAAAACGGCTATCGGCACGGATGAGCTTGGTCGCCGTCAAGCCATCCATTACGGGCATCTGGATGTCCATCAGTACCAGGTCGAATGGTTGTGTTGCGACCAGGTCGACGGCTTCGCGCCCATTGACAGCAACCGTGAATGCGATACCCAGATCGGTCAGCACTTCGGCCGCAATATCTCGATTGAAGTCATTATCTTCAACCAGCAGGACGCGACGGCCGCTAAGCCTCGCTGTCTTCGCCGGCGCGGACTGCGGTGCTTCCGCCTGACCGCCAGCCCGCGCACCAAACACCTTGCCGATCGTATCGACTAATTGCGATTCGGCGACCGGACTGACGAGAAAGCCCTCGACTTCAGGTCCGTCAAGCTCACCCATGACTTCGTTGCGTTCAAAAGCAGAGACGATCACGATGGCAGGAATTTTGCTAAGACTCTCGGAAGACTTGATGCGTCGTGAGGCTTCAATTCCATTGATACCCGGGAGGCGCCAGTCCATCAGCACCAGATCGAATGGCTCTCGCGCCTGGGACTGTCCCTCCAACGCGACCAGTGCTTCCTCGCCGGATGCAACTGCGCGGGCCTGAAGTCCATTTGCGCGCAGCAACCCGACGAGCCACTGTCTGGAGTTCGAGCTATCATCCACGACCAGCACTGATTTCTGTTGTAGATCACTCAAGGAGGCACGGATTTGTTGCGGCAACGCTTCGGCGGCGACGCCGAACGCTGTCGTAAAGTAAAATGTACTTCCCAACCCTGATTCGCTCTCCAGCCAAACCTTCCCACCCATCAATTCGGCAAGCTGTTTGCTGATGGCAAGACCCAGTCCAGTCCCCCCATACTTGCGCGTAACCGAGGTGTCTGCCTGGCTGAAGGCTTGAAATAGGTTGGCCATTTGCGGCGGTGTCATACCGATGCCGGTGTCAGAAACTGAGAATTTCAACATCTTCAGGTCGCCGTCTGCCTGGTCGACTGCTCCCGGCTTCTCGTCTGTCACCATCACTCTGACAATAATCTCCCCCTGATCCGTGAATTTGATCCCATTGTTGACCAGGTTGATGAGGATCTGTCCCAGCCTCAATGGATCGCCAACCAGGTATTTGGGAACCTCGGGGGCAACCGTGATGATCAGCGGCAGGTGCTTCTTTTCAGCATGTTCTCCTACGATATCGCGAACGTTCTTCAACACCTCTTCCAGCGAAAACGTGATACGTTCCAGGGTGAGCTTGCCGGCTTCAATCTTGGAAACATCGAGAATGTCGTTCATGATGCCGAGCAGCCTTCGCGCCGCGATGTCGATCTTGGTCAGGTATGTTCGCTGTCTGGTATCGGGGTTGGCCCGCAGTGCGAGGTGGGCCATCCCCGTGATCGCATTCACGGGTGTGCGGATCTCGTGGCTCATATTGGCGAGAAATTCTGACTTGGATTGGTTCGCGACTTCTGCTTCAATCCTTGCTTTTCTTGAAGCCTCCTCAGCTTGTTTAATTTCGGTTATGTCACTATTGCTCTCCATCACTTCGAGGGGAAGGCCATTTCCATCCCGCTGCAACACCCAACGGCTGGCAACAACAATGCGCGTACCGTCCTGAAGCGTGTGCTCGAGTTCTCCTTCCCACCGTTCTTTTTCCAGAAGCTCCGCTTCGATGTCCGCCAGCGGCTTGGGGAAAACCGTGCCAAGCAGGGTGTACGAGTTGCTACTCAGTGCTTGCTCTTTCGAGTACCCGTACATCTCCTCCGCTCCCTTATTCCAGAAGAGAATTTTTCCGCTAAGGTCGCGCATCATGATGGTGTCGTGAGACAGATCGAGCAGGTTAGCCTTCTTCCGTAGCTCTTCCTCCGCTTGTTTGCGGGAGGTTATATCGCTCGCAAACTTCACTACCTTGGTGACGACACCGTTTTTATCGAAAATCGGATTGTAGGAGGCTGAGACCCAGACCTCGCGGCCGTTCTTGCCCGTGCGCTTGAACTCTCCCCCCTGGAATTTGCCGGCTCTCAAGTTATCCCAGAACTCTTTGTAGCCTGCGCTTCTGCTATCCTCTTCGCTCACAAAGATACTGTGTGCTTTGCCTTCCACATCGGCACCGGAGTAGCCGAAGGCACGGAGATAATTGTCATTCGCCTGGATGATCGTTCCATTCAGATTGAACTCAATCATCATCTGCGATCGGTTGATTGATTCAACCTGGCCACGGTAGTTCGCCACCGCGTCTTCTTTTTCTTGCCGGGCAACTGTGAGCGCCAATGCGTCTCTTGTCCGTTCCGCATCCCTTGATGTTTCTAACACTCTGGATAGGTCGCGCATCTGGCGTCTGAAAAGCAACCAGATGCCGCCCGCGCCCACAAACGCAAATACGAAGCAGCTGACGCTGAGAAACGCAGAACTGCTTCTGATTCGCCGCGCGATTACATTGCGTGGAAGTACTGCACTGGCGATGAGGGCATCGAATTTCGTGCGGAGCACGTCCATGGATGCCTTGCTTTCCAGCATCTTGCTGTAGCTGGTGTCCGACGGATCATGCGCCGCCCTCTCGGTGTGTTGCCGAAGTGCTTCGGTTGCCTGCAGTCTCCACTCTTCGAAGCTCTGGCGAATGCTTGCCAGTTGAGCTCGCTGAGATTGATCGTCACCGATCATTTCATCGAGGGCAACGAACTTTGCATCGATGACGTTCGCCGCTTCGTTATAGGGTTGGAGGAAGACAGGTCTGCCGGTAAGTTGGAAGCCACGAAGGCCGGTCTCCATATCGAGGGTTAGTCTGAACAATTCCCGCTCTGCGCTGATCACCTGGTTGGCGTGATCGATAAACTTCAGAGTCATTCTTTGAAGTTCCTCGCCCACGAAAAGCAGCATGGACGCAAAGATAGTCAGAGCGACAATCTGAAGAACCGTAGCTCGCTTTAACGACGGTTTAAAGTCGTGCTGGGGCATGGGAAAGATCCTCACAAACTTGCAAACGCCACCCGCTCGTAAAGAGTGCGGAAGTTGTTTTCAGGATGAACAATTAGGGAACGACTGCGGAATCCATGTCATAACCGACCGGCTCGGTGGCATCCTGTTGTCGCTTGGTAGTCCACCCAGAGAGGATTGAGAAAGAGGCCTTGCCGCGAACTTCTCGCTACCCAGTGCTTCGGCTGTTTTAGAGCCGGCGACCTACCACTTTTGAACCATGGCAAATGAGATTGAGGATCGAATGCCCCCAGACTTCCCATTTAGCCGGGTGGTACCCCCAATTTCCCCGTTCGCGAAGCTTTCATATGAAAAAGTTGACGGCGCTTGATGTCCGACCGAAGAGATCGTATATTAACTCGCCGAACTGGTCGGAGTTCGACGAATCTAAAGCGCGTTAATCCCAGGTTCACGGGTTTTAAGTCCCCAGGGGTGAAGGGTCTATACACAGAAGATCAGGCACTCCGCGCGATCCTGGCCGGCACACGATCGCGCCTACGCGACGCTCGCCGTCAAATCTTCTGCCGGGGCACTCCCGGAGATCTTCATCACCACAGAAACCACCGCCGCGACCCCCAAATTCAGCGCGAGCGCGGGCAAAGCAGCGTACACCCCATAAACGTGTCCAGCAAAGTGCAGCGGATAAATCGAGCTCCTCAGTCCCAGCGAACCGACCATGGCCGTGCCCGCAGCCATGCCGGCCAGCCAACCCCACAACAGCGCGGGCCCACGAAAGAAGCGGCTGAAGAGGCCTCCCACCACCGCCGGAAAAACCTGCAAAATCCAAACCCCGCCAAGCAACTGCAGCTCAATGGCTAGCTGAGCCCGAACCAGCAGGACAAACGCAAGCGCACCCAACTTGATCGCCAGAGAGACAACCTTCGCCATGGCTGCTTCCTGCCCGCCAGTCATGGCTGCGGAGAAAAAAGAGCGATGAACCAGCTCTCCATAAAGATTGCGCGTGAAGAGATTGGCGGTGGCGATCGACATGATCGCTGCCGGCACCAGCGCCCCGATGGCAATCGCGGCCAGGCAAAAGCCCGCGAACCAGGAAGGGAAGACACGAGTCAGCAGCAACGGAACAGCACTTGAGGTGTTGGCGGTGTGCACACCCGCAGCAATCGCCAGGTAGCCGAGCAACGCGATCAGGCCAAGCAGCAGGTTATAGGCCGGCATCAGGGCAGCGTTGCGCCGAATTACGCGGTCACTCCCCGCGCTCAGTATCCCTGTGATGGTATGCGGATAAAGCATAAGCGCTAGCGCCGATCCCAGGGCAAGCGAGGCATAGCTCGTGTACTGCGCGGGACGCAGGATAATGGAAGCCGGCGGCGAGTGCTGGGCCAGCGCAGAAGAAGCAACCGCGAACACGTGTCCGTAGCCGCCTAGCCCCAAGGGGATGATGATCACCGCCGCCAGCACCACGATGTACAGCATCACATCTTTCACAATGGCAATCAGCGCCGGCGCCCGCAGGCCGCTTGAGTAGGTGTAAGCCGCGAGTATGACAAAGGCGGCAATCAACGGCCACTCCCCCTTGATGCCGAGCGCGGCGATCACCTCGCGCATGCCGATCAACTGCAGCGCGATGTACGGCATGGTGGCGAGAATTCCAGTAACGGCAACGGCCACCGAAAGCCACCGGCTCTGGTAGCGGCCGCGCACATAGTCCGCCAGCGTTATGTAGCCGTTACGATTGCATATACGCCACAGGGGCGGCAGCACCAGCATCATGATGGGATAGCTCATGATGCAATAAGGAATGGCAAAGAAACCGATCGCACCGGCGCCGAACAGCGCCGCAGGAACAGCAATCACGGTGTAGGCCGTGTAGAGGTCTCCCCCGATCAGGAACCAGGTCACCAGGGTGCCGAACTTGCGCCCTGCCAGGCCCCACTCATCAAGACCTGGACTGGCGAGACCCGTCCGCCGCCAGCGCACCGCCCAGAACCCGGCGCCCGTCACCAGCAGGAAGCAGCCGCAGAACACGGCCAGAGCGGTTGCACGATAGATGTCGCCGGTGAAGATGCTTCTTACGGGGCTTTTCACCAAGAAAAGCCCCACATCGCTGAAGCCGGATGGCACCACGAAATCGTGGAACCGCGCGAGAGCTACGGGTTGGATGGACGCAGTCAAGACCCTAGCGTAGCAGCGCGCCGTTCGAGCCCGTCCATTCGTCTACCACCACGCCAAGGTCGTTGAGGATCTGGATGATGGCCTCCACGTTGCGCCGCACAGCGACGCGCTCCGTTCTGGGGGCAGTGGGCGATTCTTCGATGGCCACCACCCGGCCATAGGGCCAGACATCGGGGGAAAGAGAGGCGAGTGCCTGGGGCAAATCGGCAATCCGCACGTCGACCTCCTGTTTGCGCGCTTTCACCGGCCGCAACAGTCCTCCGCCATTGAAGCCATTGGGGTCCTGGTCACGATAGAGGACGGTGAGGGTAACGGTCAGAGGATGGACCACCAGGAATGGGTTGCCGTATGCATCCTTGGTGTGCACGCTGAGATAGCGATTCTTCGACGGTGGCGGAATCTGCTCTAATTCCTGCCGCGCCGCGTCCATCTTGCTCTGTTCGGCTCGGCGTTCCTGCCGTACCTCTGCCCGGGTCGGCGAAGAGGTCGGTGCTGCGTTCCGGCAGCCGGTGGCCGCCGGCAAAAGCGCGCACAACAAAGCGAGCGGAATAGCCGGGAATGATAAGCGCCGTTGCCGGCCTATCGGGAAGGGAACAAATTGCGGCCGAGCCACAAAATCAAGCATAGCAAGGGGAACACCGGATTGCCGCTGAGTGTGCGCGTACCGGTTGGTGAGCGTGGTTCATTTTCCGCTCCATTTTGGAGCGCGCTTCTCGAGAAACGCCCGTGCGCCTTCCGCCTTGTCGCTGGTGGAACAAGCCAGCCCAAAAAGGGAAGCCTCCAGCTCAAGACCGCTCGCCAGGGGCAGATCGTACCCCGAATTTACCGCGCGGATCGAGTCACGTACGGCGAGCGGCGCCATCCCCGCAATGGTCTGCGCAATTTGTTCCGCGCGCGACAATAGCTGATCCGGCTCTACCACCTCCTCGACCAGGCCCAACCGCAGTGCCTCCGCCGCGATGATAGCCTCGCCGGTAAGAATCATCTTGAGCGCAGCCCCCTTGCCAATTAAACGTGGCAGCCGCTGGGTTCCGCCATAGCCGGGGATAATGCCGATCTTTACCTCAGGTTGTCCCAGGCGGGCGGTGGAACTGGCAATCCGCAGGGTGCAGGCGAGCGCCAGTTCACAGCCGCCCCCAAGCGCGAAGCCGTTGATGCACGCGATCACCGGCTTGCCGCAATTCTCGATCAGGTGAAAGATCCGCTGTCCGCGGGCCGCGACCTGTTCCCCTTCCACAGGCGAAAGCGAAGCCAGCTCCCCAATGTCCGCTCCCGCAACAAAGGCCTTTTCACCAGCTCCCGTAAGCAATACCGCGCGCACTTCGGCGTTCTTCTGAATGTCGAGGAAGACCTGCTCCAACTCCGTCATGCTCTGGCGGTTGAGCGCGTTGAGAACCTTGGGCCGGTCAATCGTGACCACCGCAATCGGCGGTCGCAGTTCGTAGCGAATATTCTCCAAAACCATGTCGATCACTCCGGGGGGCGAAGGTGTGAGTCTAGAGCAATTTGCTATGGGTGTCAGCGAGGAAGCGAAACTCGACACGGCCATTCCGTAAAGAATGGCCGCACCTGACTGATCCCACCTCCACACAGTAATAGCAAAATGCTCTTCAAAGTGCCGGTGGTACAGTCAGAAGAGGATGATTAAGGGAATTACAATCGTGCGCCCGGCAGGCACGCCCGAGGCTTACGCCAAGCTGGCCAGCTTCTTTTCCGCACTGGGATTTGAAGGCGGCCGGGGATGGGAAGTAGAGCTGAGCCGCGGGGTTTCGTTCCTTGCGCCGCTGGGGAATCTTGAGTTTGCCGACGGAATCGCGCCCTCCCCTGCGGAGATCATGGTGGAAGTGACCGGCCTCGAGGCAGTGCGGGCCATTGCCCGCGACTGGATGACCCGAAACTGGGGCGAGCAAGAAACCGGGCACCGGATAAGCGCCGTGACGGAGACCCACTGGAAGTCCCGCCTGTTCATCGTGGAACCGGCTCCCGGCCACTCCATCGCCTTCTGGGAGTGGGACGATCCCCACAAGGGCAAACCGGTGGCAGTGGAAGGCGATCTGAGCGCGCACGGCATGCGCTTTGCCGTGGTGGTGTCGCGCTGGAACGCAGTCATCACCGACCGCCTCTTGCAGGGAGCGCTCGACGGGCTCTACCGCAGTGGCGCCTCCCGTCGCGATGTGCAGGTGATCCGCGTCCCCGGAGCCTGGGAAATCCCCTTGGCCGCGCGTAAGGCTGCTGCGAGTGGCCAGGTGGACGCGGTGATCACTCTGGGCGTACTGCTGCGCGGGGAAACTGCCCACTACGAAGCCATCTACAACGAGGTGTCGCGCGGCATAGGCCAGTCGCAGCAGGAAACGGGCATTCCTCATGCCTTCGGCGTGCTGACCTGCGAAAACCTGGAGCAGGCATTGAATCGCGCCGGTATTAAGGCCGGCAACAAAGGATTCGAGGCCGCCATCGCCGCGGTTGAAATGGTTTCACTTGACCGTAAGATGCAGACTCCATGAGCGCTACCGGTAAGCGCCGCAAGTCACGGGAACTTGCCATGCAGATGTTGTTCCAGGCTGACGTGGGCAAGCATACCCCCGACCAGGTACGGAAAACTTTCTGGGGTTCGCGAGACGAGGTGGATGCCGAAACCCGCGGCTTTTCCGAAGACATCTTCCGCGTGGCTACCGCGCGCAACGAAGAAATCGATGCCCTCATCCAATCCCATTCGGCGAACTGGCGCCTGAGCCGGATGCCCGCAGTCGACCGCAACGTGCTGCGGACCGCCATCGCCGAACTCCTCGGATTCCCCGATACCCCGGTCCCCGTAGTGATCAACGAGTCCCTCGAGATAGCCCGTCGCTACTCTGCCCCGGAGTCGATCAACTTCCTCAATGGCGTACTGGATG